>CAJOOB010000176.1 GCA_905236025.1 uncultured Lachnospiraceae bacterium | reverse complement strand
AACGATATGTTTCAAGCTTCGGTGCATGATTAAAATTGTAATATCCTTTACCGACCACATCGGATTCCGAACAACTCATGTGAAGTATTTTATTCTTTTCTGCCCAATCAGAGGTTACCGTTCCATCTGTTCCCCATAAGCTCATAACAGCTTGAACCTTATCTACACTTTTAAATTTATATAAATTGGATACCGTTTTTTTAGGTTGAAAAACATTATCTTCTACAATTAATTCATATTTATATTTTGTATTTTGCTTTTCAACATCATGCAAGGCTAATTCTAGAGAGGCCTTTTGAACTTTTCCGGCCATAGCCATATCACCTGTCATCGGCAAATTTACACCAATCTTTACCACAGGTTTAGCCTTTGCCTGTTCGGATTCCTTTTCTTCTTTACAAGCCACAAGTGCCAACACCATACACAAACTTAACAGCCACTTTTTCATCGTTTTTACTCCTCAACAATAACAGCTTGACCATTAATAATTTTCTTCAAAACTGCTTTTGAATTAAAAATACCATTTTCATCTTGTTGCAACTCCCCAACTACTCCTTCATAGGTCTTAATACTGGATAATTCATTAACTGCATTTTCTTTATTATCAGCTTTTTCAAAAGCCTCAACCAACAGCATAATTGCATCATAAATATTGCCTATTCCATAAATATTATCTGATTTATTATATACCCTAAACCGCTCAAGATTATCTTTGTCAACTTCTGCCGCATCAATAAACCACTGCCCTTCTAAAATACTTTTATCATCAAGAATATTAAAGGTTTCAATAGATGTTACAGGAACATTTTTGGCTATTTCTTTTAGTTTCTTTAAGATAATATTAAGTGCAGGAGAATATTCCAAAACAATATACAATTCCGGATTTTCTTCCGCTGCAATATTCACCAAAAAATTAAATTCCCTTTCTTCAGGATTCGTCCTAAACTCCTTAAATTTGATATTCTGTTCAACAAGTTTTTTCTTAATAGTATCTGCAAATTCTATTGTTGCCTGATCTATTGCCGTAAAAATAACGATATTATCCAGTTTTTCTTTAATAATTTTTTCAACAAGTCTTTCTGCTTCTCCTCGCGGTTGTGTTCCGTGGATAAAATTGTATTTTCCGTCCGCAACCTTAGAATCTGAAGCACAAACAGAAATATGTATAAGTTTATTTTTTTCTGCTATTGAAGATGTAACCATTCCAATCTTAGATGCAAAATCTACAACAGCATCAACTTTATCCATAGATATAAATTTTTGATTAATCACTGCTGTTGTTTTGGCCTCAAACAAATTATTTTCAATTATAAATTGGTAATCATATCGCAATTTTTTCTTACTAATATCGTCTTTAGCGAGATTAACTGCACCTTTTAGCGCTTGACCTATATTTCCCATATCACCAGTAAGTGGTAATATTACTCCGATTTTAATGATAGGCTTACTATCAGTTTGCATGGTTTCTTTTTTCTCATCCTTGCAAGCCGCAAGAGCTAAAACCATGCATAAACTCAAAAGCCATTTCTTCATCTCGATTCCTTCCTTATTCAATAATAATTTTTCCGTCTTTGACTTGTTTATAAGTGCCGGATAGACCGATTTCACCTTCTTCATTTATATCCAATACACCCAAAGCCGTATTTAATCCCTTTGTCTGTTTCATCATCGTTTCAATCACATCAGAAGTATCTGGTATTTGCCCTTTTTGCGCAGGCGCATTTTCAAAAGCATTGGTTAAAACCGTCAATATGGTATACATATATTCACCGTAGTGCGTTCCTTTGGTATCTATCTTTTGATTATATTCATCAACAAACTCCTGTGTTGCCTCACCATCATCAACAAACCAAGCGCCTTCTGCTAACGCTTTATCATTTAATGTGGTAAGAGTCCAAATTCCCGTTACCGGAATATTGATGTTTAACAACTTCATCCTCTGCAAAATCAAATCCCCGATTGGCGGCAACGCCTCAAAAACAATTATATCCGGAGCGCTTTTTCTGATTTTTTCAAGCATAATAACAAAATCCGTTTCTTGCGGATTAACCATATATTCGCCAACATTCTCCATATTATTTTGCTTGAGCTTAGAGGCAACCTCTTCTGCAACCTTAATAGACGCCATATCGCTGGCAAGAGTAATAAAAGCAACCTTTTTAACATCATGTTGTTTCATCTTTTCAATCGTCATATCGGCAATTTTAGAAATAGATGTTGAAATTGTGAAATTATACTTCCCTTTGGCCACATTGGAATCTACCGCATAACTTAATTGGATAACCTTATTTTGCTCGGCAATCGGATTAATGACCATTCCTTGCGATGAACTGATTGCAAACACCGCCGAGACTTTATCAAAATCAATTACTTTTTTAACTGCGTTGGCCGTTTTGGCGGCTGACCATTGCACGTCTTCAAAAATAACCTGATAGTCATATTTAGCTTGAGGATTCTTTTGGTTAAAATCCTCAAAAAACATTTCCGCCACTTTTTGCGCCGTTTCGCCATATTGCGCACCGTCACCGGATAAAGGATACAGCGCCGCAAATTTAATCACCGGTCTTGTGTTTGTTCCGACTTTTTTCTCATCCTTACACGCAACAAACGCCAACACCATACATAAAACCCAAAGCCACTTTTTCATATTACCCTCCGGTTTATTTTATTTTGGATTCGATGATTTCTATCGCCTTATCAAAAACATCTTTAATACTCATTTCTGACGTGTCTAAAATAAAGGCGTCATCAGCCGGTTTCATCGGCGCATCTTTTCGATTCGCATCACGTTCATCGCGCGCTTTAACATCTGCCAAGACCTGTT
>CAJOOB010000175.1 GCA_905236025.1 uncultured Lachnospiraceae bacterium | reverse complement strand
TCTCCATAATAGGGTTTGTACAGGTTCTCTTCCGGTATCGGATATCCCCAGTCATCTGTCAGTTTGAAGTCGATCGGCTTTCCCAGAAAACTTAGACCCGATTTATTTGCCTGCTCTGTCTGTATGCTCGCCTCTACTTCACGGATGAAACGGTTAGATTCCACTATAGATTCTTCAAAAACGCCTTCGTATATTCCTTTAATTCCTTAACCACATCCTCCGGGCCCACAAGTCTTACCTGGTTGCCAAGACCGAAAAGCCATGCAAAGAACTGCTTACTCACATTTACGTCCGCCATAAATTTGCTGTGGTTTTTATCCACGGGATAAAAGGTTATATCGTCTTTGCCAAATCGATCTAAAAATACGCCGCACATACTGTTTTCAAGTTCAACGCTCACACGCTTTTTAACACCGCCGTACATTCCAAACGTGGACTTTGAAAGGGTTGAAATATCATATTCGTCAAACGCCTTCCTGCCGGTTCTGCCAAGATCCACAAGCGAGATATTCTTCATTTTATCCACTCTGTAGTTTTTCATTATGTTTTCTGACTCATCAAAAGCCACCATGTAGTAATTTTCATCCGTCCAGGTAAGCGCCCACGGACTTACTTCATACATCCCGCCGTCTTTTTTTACGACCAGTTCTTTATTTATGTCCCATTTGTAATAATTAAACTTGATTTTCTTATTTTCATTAATGGCCGCGTATATCTCATCCACGTTGTAAAACACGCTTTCGTTCATGCTCTTTACCCTGTCGTCAATAAAAAGCTGTCTTTCAAGGGTACTTCCCTGATATTCGCTTACAAATCCCTTTAATTTTTTTATTAAATCCCTGGTTTTTTTCTGCGTTATAAATTTCGATGACTGTATGGCATCTACCAACAGTTTCACCTCAGCAAGCTCAAAGTCCCTTGCAATCACGCGGTAATACGTCTCGCGCCCAACCTGTTCTTTTGTAATCTCAAGCCCAAAGTCTTCCATATCCGCAAAATCCGCATATATACTTTTTCTTTCCGCAGTGACGCCGTATTTTGCAAGTTCTTCCATAATTTGCGGCATGGTAATACCGTGGCTATCGTCTGTTTTTTGCTGCATTATCTTCATGAGATACAAAAATTTGAACTTTTGATTTGATCCTCTTGACATACTAATCTCCCGTTTATGCTTTACTGGTGATGCATTGTTACATCGCTTATAAATACGTAAAAAATATCGCCGTAATCAGGGGAGTGGCTAAAGTGACCATGGTCCCCGACAAGGCGTACCTGCCCGTCTTTTCTGATTATTCTGTATAATACATTATCGTTTCCTAAACTTTCGGGGCTTGCAATCTGTGCATTTATTGTTTCCTGCACCTTCAAAAAATCGTCCGGATGCACCATATTGTTAAAGGAATTTCCCGTAAGTTCTCTAAATTCCTCTTCCGTCTTGCACCCGTATATTTCAAGTACATGCCTGTTTTTAAATATTATCTCACGTTTTTCGTCTTCTTTATAGATAAAGAATCCGCCCGGCAACACTTCTGCCATTTGCTTTACAATAGGCATTGTGTACTTTGAAAGTTTGAATGTATCAAGCGTTTTTAACTTCAAATTCGTTTGTGCATCTTTTTTATCGATTCCCTGCATGAGCTCAGAGGTGTAATACGCCTGCTTATCCTCATACATTAACTTGTCTGCTTTGTCCATTAGCTCTGATATGCTGTATTCCGGGTATTCATACATTGCCGCTTTTCCCACGGAGGTTGAAATGCCCTTTACATACTCGCCCTCAAAGCCGTCCATAAGCTGTTTCAGTTCTTTTTGCTTTTTAGTATATATCTCATCTGTCATGAGTCCAATGGCCACAAACTCATCCCCGCCCGTTCTAAAGCACCTTCCGTACTCTGCATACACCACTTCAATACAGCGTGCCGCAGCGGTTATTAATTCATCGCCCGCAACGTGGCCGAAAATATCGTTCGTTTTCTTTAAGCCGTTTAAGTCAAAGACCACGGCGGTAAGGTTATTAGACAGCTTACCTTCTTTATGTTTTTCCTCTAATTCATTTACGTATTCGTTATACGCCCTTCTGTTTTCAAAGCCCGTAAGGTTATCCGTATATGCATATTTGCGGATTTGCTCCACTTCCATTCTGCTCTTTATGTTTTTCCAGAGATTTGAAAGCAAATATACAATCACGGCAATGGCATAAAACATCATTGCAAGCGCCATATAAAGCATCCACCTGCCGTTCATTACATACGTGACAATAGACGCCACCGCAAATACAGCAAAGCTTATTGTCGGCATGCCAAGCAAAAACGCATTTTTTCTTGTGAGTGTCATGCCGATAAGGACGCTAAAATATAACATTCCAATAACAAGAAAAATGAGTAAAATCTGTGTAATCACAAGCCCATCCGGAAGGTCCGTCACTCCAAAGAAGAAAAGTAGCATCTGTACAACAAAATTTACATACGAAACAACATACATCACTCTGAAAAAGAGTTTTCTGCCAAAGATATACTTTAATACGCCTGAAAACATGACCGGGCAAAGCATAAAGCCTATATAATTAATAATGCCGGAAAGCACCATTTTATTATTTATAATTCCAAGCAGGTGAAAATCTGAAAACACCCAGGTTACTGATACTATCCCAAACATTGCAAGGTATATAAACCCGCGGGACATCTTTTTGTAATTTTCTACCTTTACAAATCTAAAAATTATTCCCACAAAGAGCGCAACAATCGATATGAACGTAATTAATGCACACATCATCATATACGGTACGCTGTCAAGTATGCTTTCTAAAGTAAATGCAGGCACCGTGGTAATTGCCATCTCCCTGACATATACTTCGTAAAAATAATTTCTCGGTTGTATTACAATTCTGATTTCTTTTTCTGAATACTCCGCTTTTAACGGTATTAAGACAAGAATGTTTCCGATTGTCGTTTCAATGTTTCCAAGGCTTGCAGGACCCGCATGGTATATGCATTCTCCGTCAATATATGCATCCACAGTATAAAACAGGCATTTGAAACGCAATACATCCGTGTCCTTTAAATCACGCGGAAGCACTGTGTAAATGGTTACAGCCCCGGAATTACCAATATTAATTGCGCCGGAAACCTCAGATTCGTGGCCATCGGCATCTATAAGAGTCCACCCCTTCGACAGACTCATTTCATATCTTGCTTGTACTTTTTGATAATCATGATTAATAATAATGCCCAGAATTATCGCAGTTACAATCACGCCCACAAGCGCAATCTGAGCAATCATGATTCCGTGCTTAAGAAGTTTTTGTTTTTCTTCCATAACCCATTCTCCTAAGGTTTATAATTTTTGCTTATTATAAAAGGCCCTTAGTAAGCACGCAATTCCCCAGTTTAGCAAAACAACCGCCGCAAATATTATTATCCCCACAAAAAGTCCCCAGTTTAAAAAGCCGTACCAGTCATTTGTGTCCGGCCACTTGCCCGTGCCGTTTATAAGGTTGTTTGCAAG
>CAJOOB010000174.1 GCA_905236025.1 uncultured Lachnospiraceae bacterium | reverse complement strand
CTCGTTTACATTTTGAATATGTATCAAGAATGTGCTATAATTGTTGCAAACATAAGAAGGTGTTTATAAATATGAAATCCGAAAAATATAATGATACATTAGAAAAAAACATGATTCTTAAATTAAGGGAAGTTTTAAGCGAGTTACCGGATTTTGTAAGAACGTATTTCAGAGGCATTGATCAAAGGACCGCAATGCGCACAAAACTTGGATATGCTTATGATTTAAGAATCTTTTTTAATTATGTAGTTGATACAAATCCAATATACAAAGATAAATCGATTAAAGATGTCACGCTTGATACCCTCGACTCAATGAATCACGTGGATATTGAAGAATATATGGAATACTTAAAGCTTTATGATAAAGACGATAAGGAAATTACAAACCACGAAAAAGGAATAAAACGTAAAATGTCTGCTTTGCGTGCCATGTATGCATATTTATATAATCACGAAATGATTAAAAATAATCCTGCATCAATGGTATCAATGCCGAAGCTTCACCAAAAAGAAATTATAAGACTTGATGTGGATGAAGTTGCTACAATGCTTGATTATACGGAATCCGGTGATTTACTTACCAAAAACCAGAAATATTTTCATGATAAGACAAAAGTCAGAGACACCGCTCTTGTTACCCTTTTACTTGGAACAGGAATAAGAGTTTCTGAATGTGTGGGCCTTGATATATCTGATGTGGACTTTAAAAATTCATGCATAAAGGTAAGAAGAAAAGGTGGAAATGAAGATATTGTTTACTTTGGCGATGAAGTGGACAAGGCGTTATACGAATATTTAAAAGAACGAAACGAAATAATACCTGTTTCAGGGAACGAAAACGCCCTGTTTTTGTCCATTCAAAAAAAGAGAATTTCCGTAAGAGCTGTTGAGAAAATGGTCGAAAAATACGCGTCGATGGCCACACCGCTAAAGCACATTACTCCACATAAATTAAGAAGTACGTACGGTACCAATTTATATCGTGAAACCGGCGATATTTACCTTGTTGCGGATGTACTTGGACATAAAGACGTAAATACCACAAAAAAGCATTACGCAGACATTGATAACGAAAGAAAACGTAAAGCAAGAAATGCCGTAAAATTAAGGGATGATAATAAAGAAGACTGATACAGTAAATGTATCAGTCTTAATTTTATTTTTTTAATGCCGTTTCAAACATCTGTGCAATTCTTATTTCTATTGTATGATGTTTACAAATCTTTTCATACGTTGAATTTGCCATTTCTTTTGCAACGTCCTGATGAGACAGATAGTAATTGCATTTATTGTATAAATCGTTTAAATCCTCATAATAATCAAAATCTTCACCCGGAACAAAATAATCAAAAAGTTCAGACTGATAATTACTAAGCATAAAGCCTTTGCAGCCAAGAATATCAAAAACCCTTTGAGAAATTCCGCTTCTTATGGATTTTGCGGTAATATTAAGATTGATTTTTGAATTTGCAAATACAACCGGCATTTCAGTAAGACTCTTAACAAGGCCTTTATTATGTACGTTGGGAATGTCTTTTGTGTCACTTCCCGTAAAGAGATTTACATCAAACTTTGTTGATAAAAGTTTCATGATATTAACTCTTTCCATTGATGAAATTTTAGTACCCAGATATCTTTCCGAAAGCGTCTTTTTATCTGTAAGATATGACTCTGCAGGATATGTATAAAAATCTTTAAAATCTTTTTTAAACCTTTCTACAATATCATCAGACAAACATTCTTCAACAAAATAATATCCGTATACCTTAAGCTGAGCGGCCATAAGCCCTTCAAGGTAACCTCTTAATTCGTAATCTGTAGTAATAAAGTCATTATATTCACATTTTTCGGTATATAAAGATCCTACAAAAGAAATATCGCTTTTAAACTTTTCTAAATCATAACTGTTTGCATTTTTAATAACCTTATCTTTTGCAGTAACATTAACTGCAAGCGGCAAATGAAAAATACAATCGGGATTTAAATCATGAAGGTCATTATATGTTTCTCTGTCAAATAAAAATATTCTGTTATATGGATTTTTAATCGATACAGAAAAAAGTTCAACAACCGGTGAATCAACAATCCAGGAAATATAAGGAATTTTATATATATTACAAACCTCTGAAATAAAAGGATAAAAATTAATTGTAAAAATTACATCCACATTCTTTTTATCCAGTACTTTATTTAATATAGCAATACCCTGAGCCGGAGTAATGTTTTTGTCTGAAATCTCATCTTTAATTTCATATACGTTAAAACCGAATTTTCCAAATGTTTCAAGAACATCCGGTTCACATATGCTTCCGTATCTGTAAAATAATATATTCATGTCATTCTCCGATACACTTTTGATATTAAAATAATACCATATATGGCATAAACTGTGTAATATTTTTAAATAAAAAAAGATAAAAGAGACAGCGAAACACTGTCCCCTTTATCCGATGTGATAGTGATATGGTATATGGAAAATAAGCTATGCAACTGCATTACCAACGAACTGGTTGATAATGGTTTCTAATTCTTCAACGTATAACTTGCATTTTTCAAGTTTTGTAACATTTGATGATACTTCCGGCGACATTTCATCACTTACATTAAATTCAATGCCGTTTGTTTCCTCATCAAGTGTTGCGGTAATTTGCTGTAATGTAGCAGTTACGTTTTCAATTGAAGAATTAAGTGTTCCGACTAATTCTTTAACATCAACAACAATATTCAAAAGTTTATTTGCATCATTTTCATATTGTTCAGAAATTTCAATGTTTTTGTTTGTTCCAACTAAAAAGTTTTCTTCAATACAATCCTGAATACTCTTGATGCAGGACATCATGGATGCAATATTTAATGAAGCCGTATTTATAATAACCTGAATATCCTCTGTTGCTTTTTGAGCTCTTCCGGATAAAGTTGAAATCTTTTCTGCAATATCGGTCATTGCATTCTTTACAGTATCATTGCTGATCATTATATAAAATGTTTCATTTGCAATTGTATCTGATAAAGTTGAAATAGAATTAATTAAAATAGCCAAATCTCTTAATTCTCCAAGAAGAGAAATATCCTCAACACATTCCTTTATCTGATCTTTTATCTTGTTATAAACCTCAAATGCCTGTAACACACTTCTGTATGAATATTCTTTATAATTACTTGCTTTGTAGAGTACATCTGAAGATGTATCAAAAACATCATTAATTCTGTCATTAATTATTTGCCCCTGATTTCTTAACGCAGCTGTTTTCAAAAGATTCTCTCTTTTTTGTGTGTAAGCACTCATTTTTAAATTCCTTTCATAAAAAAAGCATTGCTAATTAGCAACGCCAGTTTCTTAAACTTATACCTAAGTTGCAACTGGCTGACTTAAAAAAGCCCCTATAGCTTTGCGACACCGAATCACTTCGGCTGTGCTAATTATTTCTTATTGTATTATGTATATCACAAATCAGAAAATATGTCATCAGGTTAAACTTAATTTTCAGACAACCGTCACATTGAACAAATGAATTGACAAATTAAATCGGATTACTATGAACACGTTTACAAATCCGATATATATAATATAAACAGATTATAAAAATAACACCGTTCCCTATTCTATATTGACATAAAAGAAGAAAACGGTGTTGTTTTAATCAAATATCAATCAACATAATAAGATACAACCAGGTAATTACCCGTATGAATTGTATCTGAATTTAACCCGTTCATTTTCTTAAGTTCCAAAATATATTTACATATTGAAGCATCATCTTTATTTTCGGAATATTCATATGCAATGCTCCATAATGAATCTCCCTCTTCAATTTCAATACTCTTAAAACATTTATTTCTCACAGTGGTTTCACCTTTTACACTACCGGCTTTAAAAACGGCAAAAATAACAACAAGTGCAACCAAAACAATAACTGCACTGAATCTGAAAAGATTTGATGCAAAATATTTTTTAACGGCTTTTCTATTCATAAACTTAAAACCACCCTTTCATATACTTTGGTTAATTCAATGATTTTTCTCGAACAGATGTTCTGTGTTTATATTATCACTCGAACAGATGTTTGTCAACAATATTTTCGAACAAACGTTTGCGTATTTAAAAACACTGTGATATACTATATTTAAGAACATATGTTTTGTTTTAAGGAGAAGGTCTATGCAGGAATTAACTAAGAAACAATCGGAAATTTTACAATACTTAAAAGATCAGATCTTACAAAAAGGTTATCCGCCTGCCGTAAGAGAAATTTGTGAAGCTGTTAATTTAAGTTCCACTTCATCTGTACATGCACAGTTAAAAACATTAGAAGACAAAGGATACATAAGAAGAGATCCGACAAAGCCGCGTGCAATTGAAATCGTTGATGATGAATTCAATCTTTCAAGGCGTGAAATATCAAATATTCCAATCCTTGGAAGAGTTGCTGCGGGCGAACCTTTATATGCCGAACAAAATATAAGCGGATATTTTCCTATTCCCGCCGAATATTTGGGTTCCGGTGAATCTTTTATGTTAAAAGTATCCGGTGACAGTATGATAAATGTCGGTATTTATAATGGGGATATAATAATGGTAAAAGCACAAAATTCCGCAAGAAACGGTGATATTGTTGTTGCTTTGATTGAAGATTCCGCAACCGTAAAGACTTTTTATAAAGAAAAAGATCATATAAGATTACAACCTGAAAATGATGCGCTCTCCCCAATCATTGTTGATAATTGTGAGATTCTTGGTATTGTTAAAGGCGTATTCAGATTCTTATAAATAAAATAAACGTCCTCCATACGGAATGAAATTTCAAGCTTTCCATATGAAGGACATTTTTATTATTTAATGTCAGTAAATAATATTTAAACTTAAATTGCGATAAATGCCTGCTTTAAGTCGTTAATAAGGTCTTCTTTATCTTCAAGACCGCAGGACATTCTGATTAAGCCTGCAGGAATTCCTGCTGCTTTTAACTGCTCATCGGTCATCTGTCTGTGAGTTGATGTTGCAGGATTTAAACAACAGGTTCTTGCATCGGCAACATGTGTTTCAATAGCTGCAAGTTTAAGAGATTTCATAAACTTTTCTGCCGCTTCTCTTCCACCCTTCAATTCAAAGGATACAACGCCACATCCGCCGTTTGGCATATATTTATTAGCTAAATCATAATATTTGTTTGATTCAAGTCCCGGATAATTTACAAACGAAACTTCTTCTCTTCCTTCAAGGAATTTAGCAACTGCAAGACCGTTTTCAACGTGTCTTGGCATACGTACATGCAGTGATTCAAGGCCGAGATTCAAGATAAATGCACTCTGTGGTGACTGAATAGAGCCAAGGTCTCTCATTAACTGAGCGGTACATTTTGTTATAAATGCGCCTTCCTTACCAAATTTTTCAGCATATGTAATACCATGATAAGAATCATCAGGAGTACAAAGTCCCGGATACTTATCCTTATACTTCATCCAGTCAAATTTGCCGGAATCAACAATAACGCCGCCCACAGCAGAACCGTGACCATCCATATACTTTGTTGTGGAATGAGTAACAATATCAGCACCCCATTCAATTGGTCTGCAGTTTATTGGTGTAGGGAATGTGTTGTCTACAATAAGCGGTACACCGTGCTTATGTGCAACCTTAGCAAACAATTCAATATCCAAAACTGTAAGTGCAGGATTTGCGATTGTTTCACCAAACATTGCTCTGGTATTATCTTTGAATGCTGCATCCAATTCTTCTTCTGAAGCATCCGGAGATACAAAAGTAACCTCTATTCCCATTTTGGCCATCGTAACGGCTAAAAGGTTGAAAGTTCCGCCGTAAATGGACGAAGAAGAAACTATATGACTGCCGCATTCGCAAATGTTAAATAATGCAAAGAAGTTTGCAGCCTGGCCCGAAGAGGTAAGCATGGCAGCCGATCCGCCTTCAAGTTCCGCAATTTTTGCAGCCACATTGTCGCAGGTAGGGTTTTGCAATCTTGAATAAAAATATCCAGAAGCCTCTAAATCAAAAAGCTTGCCCATATCTTCGCTTGTGTCGTACTTAAAAGTTGTTGATTGAATGATTGGAATCTGACGAGGTTCGCCATTTCCCGGAGTATATCCTCCCTGAACGCATTTTGTGTTGATTTTGTAATTATTCATCTTTGTCCTTTCACGGTTAAACCGTATATTTTATTCTAAATACGAAGCAAACCACTTATCGTATGATTTATACGCAAGTAAAGTCTCTGTCGCTTCGTAATCTACACCGTCTTCGGTATATGTGTATGTAACATCGGCTTGAATAATAATATCCATCAAAAGACCAAAACCTAAATTTGCTTCAAACGATTCTTCGATTGTATCAACAGAATCCGCATCATAGATTTGAACGTTATCGAACGAAAAGTCTGAGACGGTAACACCTGTATCAAGCGTTTCAAAGAACGCCTCAAGGTATTCTTCGAATGTAGAATATCCGTAATCAGTAATATAATCATCCAATTCGGAATGTACTTCTTGTGGATATAAAACTTCATAATATGATTCGTAATCTGTATTTGCAATTGCGGTAATATACTGTTCCATAGCCGCATATGCTTTCTTTAATTCCGAATCCGAAATTTCACTGTCAGAAGATGTTTCAGATTCAGTTGTTTCTTCTTCAGTATCTTCTTCAGTATCTTCTTCTGTTACATCTTCATCTGAAGTTGTTTCCGTGGTTGTTGTCTTTTTATCATCATCCTTCTTTTTATCATCGTCACCAAACGCCCTTGAAAAAACAAGGAAGCAAACGCCGCCGATTGCGAGTAACAACAAAACACAAAGGATTACAATCGCAATAACAGGACCCTTAGACTGCTTTGGCTGCATCTGCGTCTGCATTTGTGGCTGAACCGGGGCCTGTGGCTGAGTCGGAGCCTGCTGTTGTTGAGTATTTACGTTACTTTCATTTGTAACCGGATTTAATATAGGAGCTTTTGCTCCACAATTTATGCAAAAAGCAGCATTATCATCAAGCTGTTTTCCGCAGTTGGTACAATATTTCATTAATTTTCTCCAATCATATCCCTATAACAAATCATCTCCCTAATCTCAAATTAATTATTCTAAAATCCAATCTCCAAAAACATCATTAGCTACCTGATCGAGATAAGCCTTTGTAATATTAGCGCTTGAATCATTTGGATAATGATTGTGAAGACCGTGCTTTGCCGCAAGCTCTTCTGTGTAATCGGAAAGCTTATAAATTCCTTTAATCCAGGAGTTACCGGCAGAATCATCTTCCCAGTGATTAACAATCGGAATAACACCCGTTCCTTCAGCGCCAACAACAACCTCATCGCCTGTCTTTGTGAATTTGACAATAGCCATACCCTCTAACTGAGTAATGCTTGTTGCCTGAGTTGAAACAAAATTACCAAGAGAATAATAACAAAGGCACTTATTTCCGTTATCTGCTTCAATCCATTCAATCGGCTGAATAACGTGCGGATGGCCACCCAAAATAAGATCTGCACCTGCTTCTGTCATGAGTTTTGCAAATGCAACTTCCTGAGCAGTCGGAGTTGTGGTATATTCTGTTCCCCAATGAGGGAAAACAATAACAACATCAGCGAGTTCGTTAGCTAGTTTAATATCTTCCAAAACGCTTGGTTCAATCGTATTATAATCAATATAATAGGTGTCAGGATCATATGCGCAAAGTAAATTAAGATGTCCTATTACAGACGTTGAAATAGTTGCCCAGTTATGACTGTATGTATAATTAAGCATTGCAAAAGTAATATTGTTAACTTCAACAAGTGTAATATCATGCTCTGTCGCGGTATCCTCATGAATACCAAGAAGAGTTATGTCAGGATAATTTTCCGTCCAGAAATTGTAACAATACAAAAGACCGTCAAGCTGATGATCAAAAGAATGATTATGTGCGGCTAAAACAACATTAAAACCGGCGGATGCAATAGAATGTCCAAGGGCATCGGGACAGTTAAATACAGGATAACCCGGATAATCATAACCATACTGTTCTCCGCAAATCATTGATTCTAAGTTAATAACGGAAATATCCGCTGCATCTACATAATCTAAAATATCTTTGAACATATAATCATAATTATATGTACCGTCAGATTGTGTAGCGGTTCTTAAAATGGCAGGATGAGCAAGAATATCACCAACCATCATTAAAGAAACTTCATATGTAATTTCTTCCGTAGTTATTTCTTCCGTGGTTGTTTCGGTAACCGTTGTATCAACAGTGGTTGTTTTACCGTTATTAATACCGCCGTCATTTGAGCCCGGTTTAATAAAAAATGCAACCAATAAAGAAATACTTAACGTAATAATTGAAACAATACATATAATTAATGTTACAAGAACTTGCGTGTTTTTTTTATTGTTATTCATAACCAATCTCCAACCAAAAAAATGGCGCTTATACAGAGCAATGTATAAGCGCCGCAATTTTACTATTTATTGTAATTTACAATCTTACCGAAATCCGGTTTAAGTGAAGCGCCGCCAACAAGGCCACCATCAATATTCTTTTGCGCAAACAATTCCGGTGCACTTGAAGCTGATACAGAACCACCGTACTGGATTCTGATTTCTTCAGCTACAGAGCTGTCATATATTTCTTCGATACATGCTCTAATACCTGCACAAACCTCTTCTGCCTGCTCTGTTGTTGCAACCTTACCGGTGCCGATAGCCCAGATAGGTTCATATGCAATAACTGCCTTCTTTGCCTGCTCTGCAGTAACATTTAAAAATGCAATCTTAATCTGTGCGCGAATAAGATCAAGAGTAATACCCTGTTCACGCTGAGTAAGAGATTCACCGCAGCAGATAATAGGTGTAATGTTATGTTCGAAAGCCTTTAAAACCTTCTT
>CAJOOB010000173.1 GCA_905236025.1 uncultured Lachnospiraceae bacterium | reverse complement strand
GGTCTTTCGGCTTTTATATGCATGCAGATTATCAGTTTTGCCGGCCGAATGATTGATATGGAAGGTGGTCTTTCGATGGCTACCATATATGATCCTTTGACAAAAGATGAAATGAGTATTTCCGGTAGTTTATACAATTACGCTGTGTTGTTCCTGCTTCTTACATCCAACATGCAATACTTTTTACTTAGCGCACTTGTTGATTCATACACACTTATTCCTATTGGAGGGGAATCGTTTGATGAATCATTGTATACGCTTTTTATCGGGTTTGTATCGGATTATTTTGTTATAGGACTCAGAATTATGCTTCCGTTTTTTGCAGTTTCACTTATCATGAACTCTGTAATGGGAGTAATGACAAAGGTTGCACCGTCAATTCATATGTTTTCGGTTGGTATCCAATTAAAGGTACTTGCGGTTATGCTTGTAATGCTATTAACAGTAGTATTACTTCCGACAATCGCGGAATATATCTTTGATTTGATGCAGCAAATGGTGGTGTATACAATCAGAGGTATGTATTAATATGAGCGCAAATAAGCTTTGCCTGGAATATAATCTTCAGCTTTTTGCAAAAGATGGTCCGGGTGGCGAAAAAACAGAAGAACCAACTGCCAAAAAGCTCTCAGATGCAAGAAAAGAAGGTAAGGTTTCTAAAAGTAAGGAAATTGTCAGTGCTGTTGAACTTGTTGTGATTTTTGCAACTTTAAGGCTGGTTTGCTCATATTATGCCTCTTCAATGTTAGATGCATTTACGGTATCTTATAATAAAATTTCGTCATTGGGAAATGTGGCTGATATTAATTTTATCACCGTAAGATCTTTGTTTTATGATGCATTTATCATGATTTTTAAAATGCTCATACCTGTTATGGGCGGGATTATGTTGATTGGACTTGTTGGTAATATTGCGCAGGTTAAGTGGCAGATTACGGGTAAACCGTTAATGCCAAAACTTAATAAATTAAATCCTATATCGGGGTTTAAACGTATTTTTTCAACGCAGTCATTAATCAACCTTGTAAAGAGCCTTGTTCTTATATCAATATGTTTTATTATCAGTTATAATGAACTGGTTGATAAAAAAGGCGAATTGTTTAATTTGTATGAGGTTCCGTTAACAACGGGGATTTCAGCAATTGCGGATGTTCTTATCTCAATTGGCTTAAAGATATGCGTTGTATACTTAATCTTTGGTGTTGTTGATTTTATTTATCAAAAACGTAAGTTTAGAAATGAAATGATGATGACAAAGCAGGAAGTGAAAGATGAATATAAGCAAACAGAAGGAGATCAGACCGTTAAAAACAAACAGCGTCAGAGAATGATGCAAGCTTCAAGGAGCAGAATGATGAAGGCTGTTCCGGAGGCGGATGTGGTTATTACAAACCCGACACATTTTGCGGTTGCGCTTAAATATGACCCGCAAATTTCGGATGCACCTTTAGTTGTCGCAAAGGGTGCGGATTTGGTAGCTCAAAGAATTAAAGATATTGCTAAAGAAAACAATATTTCTATTAAGGAAAACAAGCCGCTTGCAAGAACGCTTTACTTTAACGTGGAAGTGGGGGATAAGATTCCTCAGGAATTGTATCAGGCGGTTGCGGAAATCCTGGCTATCGTATATGAAGAGAAGCACAAAACCATTCCAACGGTTGCACAGAAACTTTAGGAATGGATTACATAAAAGCGTAAGCTTAATTTTGGATTAGTTATTTGTTTGGTTTTATAGGAGGAATAAGATGAAGAGAACGTCGTTATTTGTCGGCATATATCTGCTTTCGGCAATCGTTTTTCTTATCGTATCAATTCCGAGCTGGCTTTTGGACATATTACTTGCTTTTAATATGTTAGTGGCCTTGATTGTTATGTTTAATGCGTTGTACTCAAAAGAGGCAATGGATATGAATTCATTCCCTACAATCCTTTTGATGACAACGATTTTCAGAATATCACTTAACGTATCTTCAACGAAGCTTATCCTTGGTACAGGTGACCCGGGTAATGTTGTAAGAGTCTTTGGTGAATTCGTTGGCGGAAATAACCTGGTCGTTGGTTTTATTATTTTCATAATTCTTATCATTGTCCAGTTTATGGTTATTAATAAAGGCTCTGAAAGAGTAGCTGAAGTTACTGCGAGATTCACCCTTGATGCAATGCCGGGTAAACAGATGGCAATTGATGCTGATTTAAATACCGGTGCCATTACGGATGCGGAAGCAGCACAAAGACGTAAGAAATTGCAGGATGAATCCGCTTTCTACGGTTCCATGGATGGTGCCGTTAAGTACGTAAAAGGAGATGCGACCGCAGGTCTTATTATTACCGTTATCAACCTTGTCGGCGGTATTATTATGGGTGTTGTATATATGGGTATGGAAGCCACAGAGGCGATGCAGACTTATTCAATCCTTACAATCGGTGACGGTTTGGTGTCTCAGATTCCTTCCCTGCTCATATCAATGTCAACAGGCATACTTGTAACCAAGGCTTCTAAGGAACTTGACCTTGGTGATTCAATATTTACTCAGCTTTTTACCGCATCCGGCGTTCTTATGATGTCAGGAGGCGCACTTATAGCGCTTGGTATACTTACACCGCTTCCAATATATATCTTTGTACCGATGGGTGCAGCGATTCTGGCTGTCGGAGTTAGCGCAAGAGGCAAGGAGAGTCTTGGTGCTGCAAAGGCAGAAACCGAGGTTGAAGAAGAGGAGGCTGAAGAGGTCAGAAAGTTAGAAAATGTAAATTCTCTTTTGCAGGTTGACCCGATTGAACTTGAATTTGGTTACGGTATTATCCCGCTTGCAGATGCAAATCAGGGCGGTGATCTTTTGGATCGAGTCGTTATGATAAGGCGACAGATTGCGCTTGAACTTGGTGCAGTTGTACCAATCATTCGATTAAGAGATAATATTCAGTTAAACCCAAATCAGTATATTATTAAGATTAAGGGTATTCAGTTAAGCGAAGGAGAAATTCTTTTTGACCACTATATGGCAATGAACCCCGGTAATGTTGAAGAGGAAATTAACGGTATTCCTACATTTGAGCCTGCTTTCCATATTCCTGCAATCTGGATTACGGAAAATCAGAGAGAAAAGGCTGAAGCGCTTGGTTATACGGTTGTTGACCCGCCTTCAATTATTGCCACTCATTTGACAGAGATTATCAAGGCTCATATTGATGAGCTTCTTTCAAGACAGGATGTTCAGCGTCTAATTGATAATGTCAAAGAAACGAATCAGACGCTTATTGACGAGCTTGTACCTAAGCTTTTGGGCGTTGGCGAAATACAGAAAGTTCTTCAAAATCTTCTTAGAGAAGGTATTTCTATAAGAGATTTGATAACTATATTTGAAGCACTTGCAGATCATGCTACGGTTACAAGAGACCCTGATGTTCTTACGGAATACGCAAGACAGGCGCTTAAACGTGCCATATCAAACAAGTTCTTTATGCCAAATGAAACTACAAGTGTAATTACTTTGGACCCTAAGGTTGAGCAGGAGATTATGTCCAGTGTTAAGCAAACTGAACAGGGCGCTTATCTTACGCTTGATCCTGAAAGGACACAGAAAATTATCAAAGCTACGGAGAAAGAATCTTCTAAGCTTGAGAATCTTGGTAAATCTTCAATAATAATTACATCTCCGATTGTCAGAATGTACTTTAAGAAGATGACACAGGAATATTTAAAGGATTTGATTGTTGTTTCTTATAATGAAATTGAATCAAATGTCGAACTTCAATCGGTTGGGATGGTGAGCGCATAAATGATAGTCAGAAAATTTCAGGCTTCTACTGAGCAGGAAGCTTTGCTTTTGGCAAAACAGGAGATGGGGCCGGATGTTACGATTATGACCAAAAAAACAGTCAAACATCGTGCTCTTGCCAGACTTTTTAAACATGATTATGTTGAGATATATGCGGCCATTGAAGAGGATACAAAGCCAAAAACAACAGAGATTCCAAAGATTGATCTTATTAACAGACAAAGCAGTAATGCAGCACCAAAGCCTTCAAATCCCGATGTTATAAAGGAAGAGCCGAAGAACAGCAAGGCTTTGGAAGAAAAGATAAATAACCTTCAGGCAATGGTCGAAAGCCAGATTAAGAAAAGCACTGAAGAGGGTGAGGAGCCAAAAAAAGATGCTTCAAGTATTCATCTTGATGTTTTAAAGCTTTTATATAACGGGCTTTTGGACAACGAAGTTGATGAAAGATACGCAAACAAGATTATTTCCGAGGTTCAGCCGGCAATTAAGAAAGAATCGAATGTTGACAGCATATTATCCGCTGTTTATCAAAAGATTATTCTTAAACTTGATACACCAAGGCTCATTGAAAACAAAAAAGATAAGTGTCAGATTATTTTCTTTGTAGGACCTACGGGTGTTGGTAAAACAACCACCATTGCAAAGCTTGCTTCTTATTTTAAGGTTAATCAAAAGGCAAAGGTCGGACTTATTACTTCTGATACATACAGAATTGCAGCCGTTGAACAATTAAGAACATATGCGAATATCCTGGATGTTCCAATGCAGGTTGTTTACACGGTTGAGGAATTTAACCAGGCAGTTAAGGATCTTGAATCCTGTGATTATATATTTGTTGATACTGCGGGACGTTCGCATAAAAATGATGAACAGTGTCAGGAAATGATACATTTAATCAATGATTGCAACATCAATCCCGAGCGTTGCGTTAAAGAAATTTATCTTGTACTCAGCGTGGCAACAAAATATAAGGATTTGCTCCGTATCTGTGATGTATTTTCAAAGGTTGGAGATTACAGCCTTATATTTACAAAGTTAGATGAAACGATGTGTCTTGGAAACATCCTTAACATAAAGATGTATACAAACGCACCGTTATCATATATAACGAGCGGGCAGGCGGTTCCTGATGATATCAGTGAACTGGACGCTCAAAAAATTGCAAAAGCATTGCTTAGCGGTAAAGAATAGTTAAAGATTGGAAAAACGCCATGGATCAGGCAGAAAAACTTAGAAATATAATTAAATTACAAAATCAGGAAGCCGTAAACCGGGCGCGCGTTATTGCTGTAACCAGCGGAAAAGGCGGGG
>CAJOOB010000172.1 GCA_905236025.1 uncultured Lachnospiraceae bacterium | reverse complement strand
ATCATAAAATACGTCCGGCATTCTGTGAGCTGAGATAATTGTCATTTCGTATTCAATCCCAAGTTGTTCCAAAACTTCCGCAGCTTTTGACATAATCTCAAGATCTGAATCACTGCCCATTAAAATTCCTACTTTTGCCATAATCTTAAATTCTCTTTCTTCTAATTTTGTGCTTTTTAGATGGTTAATCACAATGTAATTTTAACACCGGTAAGCAATTATATCAAATACAAATCTTTAGTTCAATAAAATCATTATTAAACATAAAAACCGCGTATTTACTCATCAAACGGTCTGTTTAATTCTTCCGTGCCCGGTAGAACAAAGCGTCCGTCTTTAATAATATCAATTTCTTCGTTATCCTTAGTCACAACAAAGATTCTTCCAATTTCCTTATAAGGAAGCGTGATGTCCGTATGGATGTTAAAATAAGCCTTCGAAGGATCCTCGTTACGAAGTCTTGAAAAATCATTTTCTTTTGCCACAATCTCTTTGCCGTTTGGATTGTTAAGATACGTTTCTTCGCTGTATTTATAACATGTATCACCAATTGCAAAGTGCGGGCCCATCTTCTCCACAATAAGGATTGGAAGCTTATAAATAATGTCATATTTATGCGCAATCACATAAGCCGTTGTATTTGTACCAATTGCAAACTCGCCAATTGGGAGCGTTTCTTTATTCTGTAAAAGGTTTTCCTTAATAAACTTCTTATTTTCCTCTGCAGAATCAAAGTTCTTACAGGAATAATCCGTCACAACGCCGTCCTTAAATTCAAGCGTTAAATCAATAAAGTTAAGGTCATTTAAGAATACGGAACTTACATTTAACGTACCCTTTGTACCCTTTAAAACAGGGGATGTAAAGACCTCTCCCGCAGGGATATTAACGTCTGCAACACAGTTTTCAAAGATGGTTTCCTTTGACGGGTCTTTAAGCTTCCAAAGATTAACCGTCATATCCGTCTTATTTCCGTTGGTTCCAATCACCCTTGCATATTCACCCTTATCAAGCGCATCAATGATTGTTGCCTGAATCCTTGTATAAAGGTCATTGTCCAGATTATTTATTTTAATTGTCTCTTTAAATATGGTCTCAAAATTATTGCCAATAGCCGGGGTTGGATAAGCAATGATGGTAAAGCTCACCTCATCTCCGTGGACATAACGGTTATACAAAGCCATATCCTTAGAACGAAGCTCGTTAGCCAGATCTTTCTTCACATTATCAGGGTTAATAGGATGCTTGATATTCTTTGGTTCATACGGTGTTTCACCAAAAGTCTCAATAACGGCAGGTCCCGCCATTAAGCAAAGCTTGTCTTTTAAGCCCTCCATTGCGTTTTTAACAGTATCTTCTTTTCTTTCAACCAACGCTTTATCCAAGAAAAACGTTTCCATAAATCTGTGATCAAAAGAATACTGCCTGTTTGCTTTTGTTGAAACCACACAAGTAGATGAAATAACTGCCTCTAATCCCATACTTTCAAACTGTTCTTTTGCACGTCTTGCCATGCGGTCAAAACCTGCATGGTATCTTATCTGAACATATTTCTTTTTTGACATGTCAAGGTTCATGGTTACAAAGCCCCGCTTGTAGCCTTCCGTATAAGTTCTTGCAATATCTGAAATTTCTTCATCCGTAAACTTATTCATAAATGAAACAAGCGAAAGCTCAACATCCGTTATGTTAAGGCCGTAATAAAATAGATAATCCGGCTTTGTAATATCTGCATTTTCAAGGATATAGAGCTGATAAGAAGCCTCGGGGCAAATGTATTCTTCATTTGAAATTTCTTCGTCAATATCGCTGTAATCACTGATAAACCAGTATAAAATATCGTAAATTTCAGAATAAACGTTTCCTTCGTTTCTTTCTGCAACATTAAAAGCCTGAATAAGAAGCTCCATATAAACCGTCACCGGATACAAATTATGCTTTAACGCACTCATATAAGGTGTTCTTAACTTTGCCGCAAAGGTCGCAAAAAGCTGCGCCTCTTTTTCATCATTAAAGAAATTTGCGCAGTAATCAGGGTTTGTATAACTTTCTTCATAGCCCTTATCATTTCCCGTTACGGAAACCTTTCCCGCATCTTCGCTAATTTCATTATAAAAAAGCTCATTACGACTTTTAAGTTCCTCAAAAGAAAGCTCGTAAAGTCTGTTATTATTCACAAGTTCAAAAGTTTCTGCAATAAAAAGTAAAGTCTTTGCCTGTTTTTTAAAGAAGTCAAAATAAACGTTTTCGTCGTCTGAAAGTGTGGCTATGAGCATCATTCTTTCTTTTGCAAGCTCATATCTTTCAATGTATTGTTCGTTTTTTAAAGTATAATATTCAAATCTCTTCATATCCGTACACTTTCCAAAAATTTTACACACCAATTAAGAGCATAAGCACCAAAAATACGTCACATACAGAATTTATCGCAGTGCCAATATAACAAAACAGATAAAAAACATCATCCTTTTTAAAGCCTCTTATACCAACAATCAGGCCCACAAGTCCCAAAAAGAACGAAAGACAGCCAAGCTTTCCAATCAAAGTTCCCGCTTCCCCTGCGTGTTTAAACGAAACATAAACCGCATACACAATAAGGCCTGAGGCGATGAGCCCCAAAACAGTTGATATAATTCCCAAAACGGAATGTTTTTTATCTGTAAATTTATACCTGTTGAACATCCTGATTTACACTCTCTTGTGAAAGTTTCTTATTTTTTCTTTGATTGATGTATACATACCCAAAGTGGAGAATATCCCCAAGCAAAACGCCCGTCATATTTAGAAAAATATCATCAACATCCAAAATTCCCACATGGGAAATCATCTGAACGTACTCAGCAAGGCAAATCATCGTAAAGCACCCCGTGAGAACGCCCCAAAAATTAAAGGATTTAAAAGCTTTTGGCAGGAAAAATCCAATTGGTACAAACATAAGAATGTTACCAAAAACATTTACAATCATCCACCAAAAGCCCACGGAAGAAACCGTAGACCATCTGATAAAGCGTTTAATTTCATAAAATAACACGAGATTATATCTGTATGTCTCATACGGCACGGTTCGTCCAAAGAAATCGGCCACAAACATGAAATACACAATAATAAAACAATACACCACAAAGATAATGTGGAATAATCTGTCGTTATTTTTCTTATTTCCCTCAGTCATACAAATTATTTCTCTGCGCCGTACTGTTCGTAATATGCATCAATCGCTGCTTTTAAAGTGTCATCAATAACTACTTTTCCCTTATATTCACGGTTGTAAAGGCATTCAACAACTTCTTCCATTGTAACAATCGCTGTTGTCTTAATTCCGTATGTTTCT
>CAJOOB010000171.1 GCA_905236025.1 uncultured Lachnospiraceae bacterium | reverse complement strand
TATGTCTTATTGATAATCCTATTCCAAGGTGGATTGTGCTAATAATAATTGCAAGAGACTTTATTATAAGCGGTTTCAGACTTGTCGCGTCAGATAACGGAAGGGTTATTGCGGCCGGTATGTGGGGGAAGGTTAAGACCACAGTTCAGATGATAATGATAATCTGGCTTATTTTATTTATGGATGAAGGAATTAAAGTGTGCAACATAATCGGTCAGGTGCTTATTTACATTGCACTTATACTTACGCTTGTGTCACTTATTGATTATCTTGTAAGAAACAGAGATGTTTTAAATACAAACAAATAATTAATCTGTAAAATGTGATTGGTTTCAGGAGGATTGGGTATGGCAAAAAAAATTTTGATTTTTCAATCAAACAAAGCAAGTTACAGTTCTTACATAAGCTTTGCGGCACATTGCTTGCAGGCTTTTGAAAAATTGGGTTATGATGTCGTAAATTACGATTTGGCAGAGGGAAATCCGGCAGATTTAAAGGAGTTATTAAAAGACAATTATAAACTGGTTCTTGATTTTAACTCAAACCTTCCGGAAACAACCTTGGATGATATGCCGATTCTTGAGCTAATTAACGGTCCTGTATTTGATTGGCTTTTGGATCATCCTATTTATCACCATAAAAACTTAAGAAAAGTAAGAGAAAAAGATAATTTCCATGTTATCTGTCTTGATGAAGAACACGTGACGTATGTAAAAGAAAACTACCCGAATGTTAAATCTGTTAAGTTTTTACCTGTTATTGGCGGTGATGTTCCTGAAGACAAGATGGTTCCGTTTATTCAAAAATCAAATGATGTTGCATTCTTTGGTACATATACGGATCCGGATGAAATGAAGAGAATGGTAAGTGAACTTCCAACGGATGTAAGAGAACCTAATGAGTGGGTTTTGGATCTTCTTACAAGGGACCACAATATAACATTTTATCGTGCCTGCAGGGCGTACCTTGATGAGCATAAGGACAGTCACTTAAACAATATTCCTTTTGCTTCGTATGCGCACATGGTATTTTGGGCTGATATGATTGCAAGATCGGAATACAGGGAAAAAGTTCTTAAATCCGTATTATCAAGCGGTATGCCGCTTCATTTATATGGTGCGGACTGGAATAAATTTGCTTCAAAAACGGGTGTTGAAATCGGTGAAGATCAGTTACATCCACCTGTAAGTTATGATGATTCCGTTTGGATGCAGGGTAAGCATAAGGTTGTACTTAATGCAATGCCTTGGTTTAAGAGCGGATTGCATGACAGAGTATTTTCGGTTATGCGTTCGGGAAGCTTACTTTTAACTGACGGTTCAAAACTTATAAACAGCTGGTTTAGAAGCGGATATGAATTTGTTGAATATAAGCATGATAAGATTGATGAGATTCCACAACTTATCCAGGATATATTTACAGGTTCCAATCCTGATATTGATGCGGAAAATATTGCCGCAGCAGGTTATGAGGCTGTTAAATCATATTCCTGGACAAGATTTCTCGGAGAATTGCTTGACAGCATAAATTAATATAAAAGGGTGAGTCAAATGGAAAACAATATTCTGGATTCTTTCACAAAGGGTCTTATCAAAGAAAGACTTAATGTTTACGGTATTGTTGTAAGACAGCACGGTGATATTATTGCAAAGAAACAGTACAGAGAAGATAATTTCGTACAGCTTTACTCAGGAAGTAAGACTGTTACGGCAATGGGCATCATGTTTGCTTTGAACGAAGGGCTGTTAAAACTTGATGATAAGGTTGTCAGTTTCTTTCCAAACGAGGAACTTCCGGACGATCCAAACGATTACCTTAAAAAGATGAACGTGGAACATCTCCTTACAATGACAACCGGCCATGAAACAAGCAGTCTTGACGTATTTTATTACAATAAGTGCGATAATTTTATTAACCTTTTCTTTAATGCACCGATAAAATATGAGCCCGGTACAAAGTTTGAATATGATAACGGCGCAACTTACATGTTATCATGCATCATTCAAAAGCTAACCGGGCAGAAATTAAGAGATTATTTGATGCCAAGGCTTTTTGATAAGCTTGATATCTTTAATCCGCAATGGGATTCATCCGCCTGGGATGTGACCTTGGGATATATCGGGCTTCATCTTACAACCGAACAGTATTCAAGGCTTGGACAGCTTCTTTTAAACGGTGGAGAATGGTACGGAAATCAGGTTATTCCTTATCAGTACGTTGATATGATGGTTAAAAAGCATGTTGACAATCCGGGATACTGGAATGATATCGAGATGGGCTCGGGATACGGCTATCAGCTTTGGATGTGCTCTGTACCGGGGGCATACAGACTTGACGGTTTGTATGGACAGTTTTGTATCGTCTTTCCGGATAAAGATGCGGTTATTTGCGTAACCTCACATCAGGAGGGAAATCAGAACGATATTTTGAGGCTTATTTACAATACTGTCTTAAAAGAACTTGATTAGTTTAAAGGATTTGATTATGAAAAAGGTAAAAAGATTTTTACTTAACTGTATATTACCGGCCTTACTTGTTGGAACGATTTTGTTTGGTACATCGGGCTGTAGTGACGAGCTTGTTTCTGAACTTATTTCAAGCGCTCTTAATGATAGATCAAGGGTTGCGACGGATTACGAAACAACAAATACTGATGATACAACGGCGGATGAAATGGAAATTGAAACGGGACATGACCCGACAACCTCGGTGGATTATGAGACGACAGAGGCTGAAGAAACCGCTGCGCAAACATCTCAAAATGCTACATCTGCAACAACAACGACAACAAC
>CAJOOB010000170.1 GCA_905236025.1 uncultured Lachnospiraceae bacterium | reverse complement strand
TGTTAAAGCTGCCGCCCATATTAGGTTTATAGTTTGAACTACGCTTGAAATTAGAGTTTCTGTTGTCAGAACCAAACCCTGAATTAGAGTTTGAATTTCTCTTGAAACCGCCTTCCTTATAGTTACCGCCACCCTGTGGTCTGTCACCATAAGAGCGCTTTTCTCCGTTGTTAAATGACCGTCTTTCCCCATTACCGCCTGATCTTGGGCCACCGGATTCACAGTTTTCGTTTCTGTTTCTGTTTCGCTGATAGCCGGACTTTTCATATGAACCGTCCTGAGAACGATTGTTTGAAAAATTACCGCCTGCACGATAAACCTTTTTTTCCCTGTTTTCGGAACTGCCCGAGTTCTGGCCTGCATTTGTAGTTGCCACTATAATCCTCCATTTCACTTACGGGACTTTTAGCTTTGCATATGTTGCAAGTCCCGTTTAATAATCCATTTATAATTTTATTGTTTTTTAGGTTGTTGTCAACAGTTTTTTGGCTTGTAAACTCACATTTTTAAGTGATAAACCGACTGATTTTTCTGTGTATCCCTTTTCTCACTTTTGGATAAGTGATATACAAACTTTCCTTACTTCTTGTAAGAGCCACGTATAAAAGCCTTCTTTCTTCTTCAAAGTCCGTTTCCCTTATGTTTGATACATACGGTATCATGCCGTCATATGCGGCGTAAACAAACACCTTATCAAACTCTAAGCCCTTGGCAGCGTGAAAGGTTAAGAGATTTACACCGTCCGTATATAAAGAATCAGAAATCTTATTCTTATACTCTTTTATATAACGGGCAAAAGAAGGATAATCCAAAAAGCCGTAAGAAGCTTCGTGAATCTTGTCAAGTATATCAATATATTCATCGGGTTCTACCGAATTTTCTTTAGCATATTGTATTAAATAATTTTCATACCCCAACGCTTTTCTTATATAGGTTATGCAGGCATACGGATTCAGGGTTCCTGCGTAATTAAGCCCCGTAAAAAGCCTCTCTAATCTCATTTTCATGCATGCATCATTTTGATAAAACCATAAAAGATCTGAGATATTACCGGCTTCACTTATCATTCCAAGCACTTTTCTCGAGACAAAGCGGTTTGGTTTATTTACAATTCTCAGAACGTCACCTCTGTCACCAACACCTCTTGCAAGACGTATAAAAGAAAAAATATCCTTTGCAACTTCCGACTCATATAAATTCGGGATTTTGTCCCTTAAGCAAAACGGGATATTATATTTAATAAACGAGTTGCATAAAAAATCAGCCAAGGCGTTTGTTCTGAACAAAACCGCCATATCAGACGGTTTAACTCCCTCTTTAATAAACTTTCTTAAACTGCCAACCAGAAATTCAAGTTCGTCCTTCGACTCATTAAACGACAAAACCTCCAAAATACCGTTTTCTTTTTTGCATGTATCTGTCTTTCTTTTATACCTGTTTTTATTATCCCTTATAATCTTTTCCGAAAAATTCCAGATATTTGGCGGACAGCGGTAATTCATATCAAGGCTTTGTATTCTTGCCCCTTTAAAATCACTTTTAAAATTTAAAAGAATCTCAGGTCTTGAGCCTCTAAAACCGTAAATACTCTGGTCAATATCCCCAACCGCAAAGATATTCCCCCTCTTTTTTGCAAGCATCTTCACAATCTCGTATTGTAAAAGATTAATATCCTGAAACTCATCAATCAATATGTATTTATACATATCCGAATATTTATCAAGTATCTCTTTGCAGTTTTTAAAAAGTTCATAACACGAAAGCACCAAATCATCAAGATCATAAAGTCCCTCTTTTAAAAGGCCCTCTGTATAATCCCTATAAACCCTTGCAAAGCTTCCGTTTACCAGATATTCAGAATTAAAATTTAAAAGGTCTTCCTCTTCTGCCGGTGGAAGAACCTTGTTTTTAAAGACAGAGATTTCATTTGAGATTCTTTTAATCAGGTCCTTATATTCCTCTTTTGAACGTTTTTCCTTTGGAACGCTTTTCGCAATAATCTCATATTTTCTTTCTTTACTTACAATATCTGACGGGCGTAATCCCTTTTCCTTTGATAAAACCGAAAAAAAGAACGAATGAAAGGTTGCAAAGGTAACCTCGCTTAAGCAGACCGATCCGGAATTATCACTCCCAAAGATAAATCTCTCAGACATCTCTTTTGCTGCCGCCTTTGTAAACGTAACAACAAGAATTTCCTTTTCGCTTACGCCATACTTATTAATAAGGTTTTTAACCCTGTTTACAATAACGGACGTCTTCCCGCTCCCCGCAGAAGCAAGCAAAAGCAGCGGGCCCGTAAAATGGTCCACTGCTTCTTTCTGTGATTTATTTAGCCCCATATTAATTTCCTCCCTGATTATTAATTATTAATTTAATGCTTCTTCAAGTTTCTTAATACCCTCACGGATTCTTAAAAGACTTTCCTCTTTACCAATAATATCCATTATTTCAAAGGCACCGCCCGGCGTTGACTGTTTTCCGGAAACCGCCGTTCTTAAAGGCCAAAGTCCTGTACCGTTCTTGATTCCCTTGTTTGCGATATATTCCATCACCGTATCATGAAGAGTATTTAAAGTAAAGTCTTCAACATTTTCGAGAATTGGAAGTATTTCCTTAAGTACTTCCAAAGAAATTGCCGAATCAGTCTTCATTTTCTTGTGAGTATACATCTCAATATCATATTCCGGTAATTCCTCAAAGAAATCAACAATATCCTTGATATCCGGGAACACTTCAATTCTTGACTTAACCAAATCAAGAATCTTCTTTTTATCAAGATCTTTCTTAATCACTTCATCAATGTACGGCATTGCAAGCTTGTAAAACTCTTCATTATCCATACGTTTAATGTATTCCGAATTCATCCACTTAAGTTTGACAATATCAAATACTGAAGGGGATTTATTAATCTTTGTATAATCAAAGTTCTTAATAAGTTCATCCAAGGTAAAGAATTCATTATTATCTTCAGGAGACCAGCCAAGAAGAGCAATATAATTTACAATCGCTTCCGAAACAAAGCCCTGCTCCAACAAATCTTCGTATGAAGAATGTCCGCTTCTCTTTGAAAGTTTCTTGTGATTTTCATCCGTAATAAGCGGTAAATGAACATACTTTGGTGATTCCCAGCCAAAAGCATCATAAAGTCTTTGATACTTTGGAGATGAAGAAATGTATTCATTACCTCTCACAACGTGAGTAATCTCCATGAGATGATCATCCACAACATTTGCAAAATTGTATGTTGGGAATCCGTCTGATTTCATTAAAATCATGTCATCAAGTTCTGAATTATCAACAGTAATATCTCCGTATAATTCGTCATGGAAAGTGGTCGTGCCTTCTCTTGGAATATTCTGTCGGATTACAAAAGGCTTGCCGCTTGCAAGATTTGCTTCCACTTCCTCTTTTGAAAGCGAGAGACAATGCTTGTCATATACAACAATTTCCTTACCTTCAACAACCTGCTTTAAAGAATCAAGTCTTTCCTTGTCACAGAAGCAGTAATATGCTTCCTTCTTTTCAACAAGTTTCTTTGCATATTCCATATAAAGTCCGGATTTAACTCTTTCACTTTGAACATAAGGGCCGTATCCCTTATCCTTATCCGGGCCTTCATCATGAACAAGACCTGTCTTTTCAAGGGTTCTGTAAATAATTTCAATAGCGCCCTCCACAAATCTCTCCTGGTCCGTATCCTCAATTCTTAAGATAAAATCTCCGCCTTCATGTTTGGCAATAAGAAACTCATATAATGCTGTTCTTAAATTACCAACATGCATTCTTCCTGTCGGACTTGGAGCAAATCTTGTTCTAATCTTGGTTGACATTTACTTTACCTCTTTCTACACATATACTTAAGCGCTTATACGCACTCAAAATAAATCTTCATAAAATTCTTAATTAAACTTACGCAGGTCTCATAGGACAGAGACTCTGTATTAAGGCATAAATCATAATTTCCGGCATCATTCCAGCGGTTACCCGTATGGTAATAATAATATCCGGCTCTTTCCTTATCAGTCTTCTTAATGAATTTTGCGGCCTCTTTTTCCGACATATTCTTCATTGGAGCAACAACTTCAATACAATGCTGTAAAGGAGCGTGAATATAAACTCTTAATACATTCTTTTCGTCCTTAAGTACGTAATCCGCGCACCTACCTACTATAACGCAGGATTCCTTTTTACTCAAGTCCTTAATGATTTTTGCTTCGTAATTAAATAAGTTATCCGTTGACGTAAAATCAGAGCTGTCAGGAGTAATCATATCTCCTTCATAAACATTTTTCTTCTTGGAAAACAGCTTTAATCCGCGCTTCTTTTGCTTTTCTTCATTTGCGGCAAACAAATCTGCGGAAATACCGCTGTCATCAGATGCAAGCTGCAAAATATCCCTGTCATAAAACGGAATTCCAAGTTCCTTTGCTAGCATCTGCGCAATGGTTCTTCCTCCGCTTCCGTAACCTCTGGCTACCGTAATAACATAATTCTCCATACTTTACACCTCTTTTCTCTATTCTCCAAGGTATGCTTTACGTACCCTGTCATCATTAATAATTTCAGATGCATCACCGCTCATTGAAATAAGTCCCGTTTCTAAGACATACGCTCTGTCTGAAATAGAAAGTGCTTTCTTTGCGTTTTGTTCAACCAAGAGCACAGTTTTTCCCGACTCGCTGATTGCCTTTATGATATCAAAAATTTCTGAAACAAGAATAGGTGAAAGACCCATTGAAGGCTCATCCATAAGAATAATCCTGGGATTACCCATAAGCGCCCTGCCCATTGCAAGCATCTGCTGCTCACCGCCCGAAAGAGTACCCGCAAGCTGAATCTTACGCTCTTTAAGTCTTGGGAAGCGCACATATACGTTCTCAAGGTTTTCTTCAATTTCATCTTTATTCTTTCTTGAAAAAGCCCCCATCATAAGATTGTCGTAAACGGAAAGATTAGCAAAAACTCTTCGTCCTTCGGGAACATGTGCAATTCCAAGTTTAATAAGCTTATGTGCAGGGACCTTCGTAATATCCGTACCGTCAAATAAAATATTTCCGCTGTCAGGTTTAAGTAATCCTGAAATTGTGTGAAGCGTTGTGGTTTTACCCGCACCGTTTGCACCAATCAAAGACACAACTTCACCTTCATTAACGTTAAAGGATACGCCCTTAATTGCTTTAATCATGCCGTAACTTACATGAATATCATTAACTTCCAAAAGTGCCATAATTAATCTCCTAAATATGCCTTAATAACCTCAGGATTTTTAAGTACCTCAGCAGTTTCTCCCTGTGCAAGCACACGTCCAAAGTTAAGGACGGTAAGCTTCTCACAGATACCGCTTACTAACTTCATATCATGCTCAATAAGAAGAATGGTCATATCAAATTCATCCCTTACGGTTTTAATTGTATCCATAAGTTCAATTGTTTCATTAGGGTTCATGCCGGCCGCAGGCTCATCAAGCAAAAGAAGCTTTGGATTTGTTGCAAGTGCACGCGCAATCTCTAACTTTCTTTGCTTACCGTACGGAAGGTTTGCGGCAATGGTCTCCGCTTCGGAATCAAGATCAAAGACTTTGAGTAACTCCAATGCCTTTTTGTTCATTGCCTTTTCTTTTTTGTAATATCCGGGAAGTCTGAACATTCCCGTTGCCATACTGTATTTATACTGATTATAAAGACCTGCTTTCACATTATCCTTAACCGTCAAATCCTTAAAAAGTCTGATATTCTGGAACGTTCTCGCAATACCCGCTTTATTAATATCAATGGTGCTTTTACCCGTGATATTCTTTCCATCTAAGGTAATGACACCGGTACCAGGCTTATAAACACCCGTAAGAAGGTTAAATACCGTGGTCTTACCGGCGCCGTTTGGTCCGATAAGTCCGTAAAGTTCATTTTTTTCAATCGTAAGATCAAAGGAATCAACAGCTCTTAAGCCGCCAAAGGATATGCTTAAATTCTTTACTTCAAACATTGACATATCATTCGCCCTCCTTTACCGTACGTTTCTTTTGCAGAAGGCTCTTTATAAACCTTCTCGGGGAAATCTTTTTAAAGAATTCATGGCACTGCGGATTCCACTTAACAATCATCATTACAATAAGCACAACCGCATAAATTACCATTCTGTACTTAGAGAAATTAAGGAAAATGGATGAATTCTTAAGCCATGTAAGAACAACAGCCGCAATAACGGCACCGCCCATACTTCCAAGGCCGCCCAAAACCACAATAACAAGAATTTCAATTGAGAAATCATAAATATATTTGTTTGGATTTACAGAACCCACGCAGTACGCATACATTGCACCTCCAACCGCAGCAACGGCAGATGAAAATACATAAACCATAAGACGGTTTTTGGTAATGTTAATACCCATTGACTCAGCCGCAATTCTATTATCACGAATTGCCATTACGGCACGGCCGCTTCTTGAATCAACGTAATTTAAAATGAGCAAAAGAATCACCAAAGTAAGAACAGATGCAATA
>CAJOOB010000169.1 GCA_905236025.1 uncultured Lachnospiraceae bacterium | reverse complement strand
TATATAGCAGTGCATTATAAGGTGGAATTTTGGATAGTCATGTTCTATTGTGGTAACAAGTCGCTCTACGACAATCTTTGTTTCAAGTTCTTCTTGAATTTCACGTTTTAAGGCAACTTCGGGCGATTCCCCTGGCTCAACCTTTCCGCCCGGAAATTCCCAACCATCCTTCATATCTCCATAACCACGCTGGGTGGCGAAGATACGCCCATCGGCGTCATGAATGATTGCTGCTACTACTTCGATTTGTTTCATGGGTGCAAAGGTACAAAGATTTATCTGGAATTCTTAACAAAACCGGTAAAATCTTAAAGAATGCCGGAATATTTGGATTCTTAATTATGCCGGAGTAACTTTGCAACAAAAAAATATGAATTTAGAAAAGAGAATACAAAGAATAAAGGAACAGGCAGAATCTGCCGTTAACAACTATTACGTAGCAGTTGAAGACAGCGTAAAAGAACTTGGTTGTCCTTTGACCTTATATAATAACGCTACCACAGGTATTCACATCAAATTAGCTGATGATGAGATAATCAAAGAGCACATCTTTGATCAGATAATGTACGATTTTGAGAATGATACTATATGCGTTCATCAGACACATTGCGATGACATTGTTACCGATGAGTGGATACCTATATCTTCTCTACGTAAAAACAGAGATGAAATATATCAAGCAATTCTGTGGCTAACAACTGATGATATGGTAACAGTTGATGGAGATACCAATCAGGGGACAGCCAATCTAATATGGTGTTTCTCTTGTCAAAAACTGTATTTTATCTATGATGATGGCCTTATTGACTGTGTAGATTGGCATGATGAGGGCATAGACTACTTTATTAATGAAGATGGAGAATTTGCAGTCCATAAATACGAATGGTCTGACGCCATACGAGAGATAGACGAACATGAAGAAGAATTGGAAGAAGAGGGTTACTCATAATTAATAAATCCTGGCGTTTCCTGGTTTATGTTAACTGATTCGGATTATACCATATTATATATTATCTTTGCAAACAAAAAGACAATGAGGAAAGAGCAAATAGAAGCAATCATTGAAAATGCTTCAGAAGAGTTTTTGGAAAAGTTCTACGAAAACTTGCTTAACGAGATAAATTCTGACGATGAACCTTACAATAAGAAGGCTCGTCATCTACTAATAGCTGCCCTAAAAAGCGAAGCCCCCGATGATTTCTTTATTTCCCTCTGCGGCTGGAGTTTGGAATCATTGATTGAGCGTTCAGAATAAAAAAAGTTTCGACAAATCCATTATCGTTTCTTCTAACTCAGCCTTTTTCAATGGTATACCAACGAGAGATGCTTTTGCCGAATAACCATTTAAACCACTGAACACATTAAACTGACGTGATATAAATTGGTTAGAAGGATATATAAGCATGACATGTTTTTGTTTATTTCCTGCAAATGAAGAATAAGCTAAAACCTGATGAAAATCTTCTCTAAAAGATTCTTTAAGCTCCTCACCAATACGATTTACATTATACATATGAGATTTGTATTTTGCATCAATGATATATTGTATATCGCCTTTATACATTATTGCATCAGGTTCCAAATAACTAAGTGTCCACGGAGTTTTCTCACCTTGTATTGGATACTTCTTGTTACTTTCCAATTTAGCCCCCTTTGTTCCTGCAACTTGCCTTAATACATATTGCACATATCTTTCAAAGAATTCCGCATAATCAATACGCCATGCTTGCTGGGAACTTATATTGTTTTTAAGTATTCGTAATGCGATTTCCTTTGTTTCTTTTATTACATATGGGTCAGACATACGAACAGTAATTGTAGATACAGGCTTTAATTTATTTAAATCATATTGCTTACTTAAAACAGATATTTTTGAGAGATATGGTGCCTTTGACCGCAATGGCGTTGTAGCCTTCATAATCTCATTAATACTAAGATGAAGGACATAAGTTAATGCATTCCATTCTTCATGTTCGCAAGTAAGGATATTGTTTTTGTTTGGATATTTAAATACAGACCATGGGTCAACATCCCTTACAGAATATTTATCCCATCTTGTTGACGAATTGGGGAATGGTTGCGTTACTTCTACATTTTTAAATTTTCTCCAATGGTTTCTTTTTGCCTCAATATATTTATCAACATATTTTTGGCATTCCAAATACAGCGGAGCCTTTAACGTTTCTATCGTATTAATTTTGAACCTATCGTCGTATTCTATCTTTAAGTCTTCTTTTATTACTGAAATCAATTCAGAAAGATTCTCACTATATAAACCTTCAATTACCAGTACGCCATATGACATTCCAGTACCTGGAGAAAGGAGAGGTATACAACCTGCATATTTTGACGTTTTAAATAACGCGGCACACCCACCCCTACTATCTTTAGATAATTCTACTTTTATTCCTAGGAAATCAAAAGCGGTTTGGTTTATATTTATAAACTCATATATATGTCTTTCCGGGTCTTTACGTGTGTCAATACCTTTCCAATCTCTTTTTAATATATCAAAAGAGATTGTTTCCTCATTCAAAACTTTAAGAGGCAACTTTGTGGGGTGCAGCTGTTTTTTTTGAAGGTCTATATTGGCCTTCAGCTCATCTGATTTTTGCTTTAGCAATTCTTTTTGTAACTTTGCTGCAGCTCTACTACTCATACATCAGTTCACCAATCTTGTTATAAAAATAATTAACGAATTCATCTTTCGCAGAGCGGAGGAAGCCCTCATTAATGTATTCTTTGATTAAAGGCATTAGCTCGTACTTCAGTCTATTCCTCATTACTTTATCATCCTCAGCTATAAAATATGATTGTCCTGGCTGCAAATTCAATTCTTCATCTGTGGCATGACGCATGAAAATATCCTCAAAATCTAAGAAAATGTCTTTTCTAAAATCTTTTCTTTCAAGTATTTGCGGTCTTAGAGTAATCCATGTAAAACGTCTGCGTAATGCAAAGTCAACAACAGCCAAACTCTTATCAGCAGTATTCATTGTACCAATCACATGCAGCTTCTCCGGTAACTGATCGATTTCTATATCTCCAATCTTTATTTTATACTTACGATTATCACCTGTATTCTTTTCAAATAAATAAAAAACGGGACCAAGAACATTTGATAGATTAGCTCTATTAATCTCATCGATAACTAACAATACATCTTGATTCATTGCATCTTTAATTGCATCATACAACACGCCCGGAGAATCCTTATAAATCAAGGTGTTAGATTGTGTATCAGGTTTTATGCCATAAACAAAGTCAGAATATGATGTCTCTGCATGAAACTGAGTAAAATGAACTTTAGCAAAACGTTTAGCAATATTTAATGCCGTGTACGTTTTTCCCGTTCCTGGTGCCCCCTGAAGAATGATATACTTGTCCTTTGACAAAATATTATAGATCTCATCATCAGAAATAGCTTTCTTTGAGTTTATTGAATCTAACTGAGAAAGAACTTTCACCGTTTCATTACGCTGTTTATCATTCGTTGGCCAGCCTCTAAACTCTGCATATGTACAAATCCATTTCTTTATTTCAAACGGAACGTTATCGATTGTAAAATCATCATTAATATCAAACACTTCATACGCTACAACCAATGGTCCAAAACGTTCATCAAACTGACATATGTGGGGGTGTTCTTGCTTCAATTTTGTAGTTAACTCAGAAAGCTTATCACTTATATTGCTAAAATCGCTTTTATAATAGGCTTTTGAGTTATTATTTAATCTCAAAAACCTTCTTCTAGTATATGGAGATTGAGCCAAGTTACCATCATACATAAACTGCTGAGTACCTACTACTAAAACAATTGCACAAGCTGTAATTGTATCTGAATCTCCTGCTTTTTCTGGCATAAAGCACAAAGAGAAGTCATTGTAAGGACCATTAGGCCCCTGACCTTCTCTAATAAAACCACAATAAGCATTTTGCTCAAATTCATTTGCTATCAGATTAATATTCTTCCTCCAAATTCCGTTTTTATCATGAACAAAGCCTACTGATTGTGCATATTCCTTTATTGTTTTTGCAAAAAATTCTAGTGTCATATTACATTTATTAATAGTTAAACAATTCACTCTTTGATATGCCAAGAGCATAAGCTATCTTCTCGATGGTATTAAGTGTAGGGCTCTTCTCGCCACGCTCAATGGTCCCAATATAGGTTCTATCTACATCGCATTTAAATGCGAAATGCTCTTGTGACAGCCCTGCTTTTCTACGCAAATCTGCCACCCTCTTGCCAAAAGCTATATTTACATCAGTTTTCATGGGTGCAAAAATACAAAAATGCCACCTTTAGCACAACGGTCTAAAGATAGCATTTCTTGTTTCGCATCCCAAAATATGGTTCTTTATTAGTAAAAAGTCATTTTATTCGACACTTGCTTCATATTAAATTCAGTTCTTATTGAAGTTCTTTGTATTCTTCAACGGTCAGTAGTTCAAACGATTCGCCGATTTGAACAGCCAAATGCTCATCGTCTTCCCAGTGCAGATTGTCATAAACCGTACGTAGTAACCATTTCGATATACCTTCATTCATAATATGTCAACTTTTTATGTCACTTTAATTTTATAATGTCGCTCCATCGCGTGGTGGGGTTGGGGCTTTTGAAATCGTGCTTGATGGCGTTGGCGAAGACTTCGGC
>CAJOOB010000168.1 GCA_905236025.1 uncultured Lachnospiraceae bacterium | reverse complement strand
TTAGTAAAAGCGGGAATAAGAAAAAGGTTTTGAGTTTTTTTATGTTTCCGACACAGCAAATTGAGAGAAGACCGTCGTTTGATTTTGCGTTAGGGGACATTGGTACGCCGCCGCCTTCGTACGGGTTATTCATGATGGCCGTAAATATCATGTTTTTTATGGGGAGTTCCTGCGTATTTTTCGTTTCATTATCATTTGTGTATACAAGCTTTGCGTTTGCGGTATCCATTGTAAAAAGGCTTTTAACCGTGAGTATTCCGTATGTGAGTGACCCGAGGCCGATTTTATTTAAGATGCGTTTTAACTTTGAGGAGTCAGCGCATTTACAGACAAATGCATCGAGGCCGACACCGGAACTTACAGCGAAGTAACGTCTTGTTTTGTCTTCGCAGATTACTTCGCCAAGGTCCATTGACTCAAGATTTGTTCCTGTTACAAGATTTATAAGTCTTTCCTCTTTTTTTGATTTAATCTTTAAACCTCTTGCAAGGTCGTTTCCCGAGCCAAACGGAACGTAGCCAAATTCAGTGTTTTCAAAATCTTTTATACCGTTTATTGCTTCGTTGATTGTTCCGTCACCGCCAATGACGATTATACGTTTTTTGCCCGGGAGCGAAGTGATTTCCTCCGCGATTTTTGCTGCGTGTCCTGCATACTCCGTATACTTTATTTCGTATTGCGTATCCGTGGTTGAAAGTACATTAAGCAGGGCTTCTAAGTTCTCTTTTTTTGAGCCTTTTTTAGAATTTTTGTTCGCAATAATGTAAATCATTTTAATGCCTTTTTATTATTTTAATATTTACGATTACGTATCTTCTTATATTTTACAAAATTACACTGCAATATTCAAATTATATTTCAAAGAGTTAAAAATCATATTTATTTAATTTTTTTAAAATGCTATAATAAAATTCGGTTTCACTTAACTAACGCACAATGTCTTGGAGAACACGAAATGTTTGAGAATATATCAGAAAAGATTTCAATAAGAATTTCAAATCATAGGAGCAAAAAAATGTATAAGAAGCTTGAGAGAAATGATCAGTGCTGGTGCGGCAGCGGCAAAAAATATAAGGTTTGCCATTCTGCATTTGATGACAAGGTTTTAAGTTTTGCCAAAAAAGGAATTTTGATTCCCGATCGCGGGTTGCTTAAAACCGAAAAGGATATTGAAGGAATTAAAAAGAGTGCCGTTATTAATATGGCGGTTTTGGACGAGGTTGGGGATAAGATTAAAGCCGGAATGTCCACACAGGAAATTGATGATATTGTAATGGATGTTACAACCAAGATGGGCGGTATTCCTGCTGATTTGGGATACGAAGGCTTCCCAAAGAGTGTATGTACTTCCATTAACGATGTTGTTTGTCACGGTATTCCAACAAAAGATGAAATACTTAAAGATGGAGACATTATAAACGTTGACTGTTCAACAATTCTTGACGGATATTTTTCTGATTCTTCAAGAATGTTTTGTATTGGTGATGTAAGTCCTGAAAAGAAGAGGCTTGTGGATGTTACAAAAGAGTGTGTTGAAGTCGGATTAAAGAATGTAATTCCTTGGACACAGATTGGTGATATGGGACATGCGGTACATGAACACGCAAAGAAAAACGGATATACCGTTGTTCGTGAAATTGGCGGACACGGATGCGGAAATGAATTTCATGAGGAGCCTTGGGTAAGTTATGTATCCCGTCCAAAGACAGGAATGCTTATGGTTCCGGGTATGGTATTTACCATTGAGCCAATGGTAAATGCAGGAAAACAGGAAATTTATATTGATGAGGAAAATGACTGGACGGTTCGAACGGTGGACGGTTCAATGTCGGCTCAGTGGGAAGTTGAGGTTTTGGTAACCGAAGACGGTTACGAATTGCTTTCCTGGTAAGGATTATAACAATACTTTTTTGTTATGGAGATGTACATGGAAAAGAATGCAGGGTTTGAAAATTTTAATGAACAAAACGGATTAAGAATCAATAAGGCGTTGAATAAAATTCTTCTAATAAGTCTTGTTGCCGGACCGGCGCTTGCTTTGGGGATTTTCTTTAAGAGCTTTTTGGATATCAGTTATGAGTCTGTTATTGTTTCAGAACTTATATTGCTTGTATTTGCTGTGTCAGATACTTATTTATTAAAAAAATATCCGTTTCAAAAGGAATTAAAATATTTTGCTCTTTTTGGAATTGAGGTCTTTGTTGCAACGCTTACGTATTACCATGTGGGTGTATATTTGCTCTTCTTTTTGGTTCCGGTACTCAGTCTTCTTTTTTGTGATAAAAAGATTTACCTGATATCATCAGGATTTGCTTATGTATGTGCATTTATACTTATAATTTATAATGCCGATTATAATATTTCAAATATCGGATCAAATATAACAAAGGGCCTTTATTTAAGAAAAACTCTTGGATTTTTTTCATTAGAGTTTTTTATTATGTGTGTGGCGGGCTTTATAATCGTAACCGTAATGACAAGTTACTTACGGTCTTTATTTGAAGATATGCAAAAGGTTACCGGAGTGGAGATTGATGTGGAGGCAGATCCTTTAACCGGGCTTTGGCCAAAGCCGTATCTTGAAAAATGTTATGAAAAATACGTTTTGGAACAGAAACATCAAAGTGCTCTTGTAATACTTGAACTTGATAATTTAAAAGAATTAAACGAAGAATATGATGAATATACGGGAGACAGAGCGCTATGCGCATTTGCGGATGTGCTTAGAGAAACTTTCAGAGTGAGTGATCTTTCCGTGATATGCAGGGTGGGAGGCCCGAAGTTTGCGGTGCTTGTACCGCTTTTGGAAGATGAATCTGATTTGGAACCTTGTCTTGCAAGACTTCAAAGAAACGTATATTACAGGATGAGTCAGACAAAGGAATTTAAGAACCTCACCGCTTCAATCGGAGCATCGTTCGGCATTCAGGACGGAGCTGACTTTTATACGGTATATAATAAAGCGGAGAGTGCTTTGCATATTGTAAAAATGTCGGGGAAAAATGATTATCATATTTATCAGCCGGGAGATACACTTATATTTTCAAGAAAATAAAAGCATAAATAAAGCGCAGCAATTATCGTTTTGTTGCGCTTTTTACATACTGTCTGTGTATGATTGAATTTATGATAATAACATCTCTGTAATTTCGTCTAAGATTGCATCCGCAACATCATCTTTCGACATTTTCGGAAGTTCTTTTACGAAATCTTTTGAAATAAGAGTAACAACGTTAGTATCTGTTCCAAAACCTGCGCCTTCAGTTTTTAGGTTGTTTGCAATCATTAAGTCCACATTCTTTTTGGCAAGCTTTTCTTTGGTGTGTTCAATCATGTTTTCTGTTTCCATTGAAAAACCGCATATAAACTGGCCGGCTTTCTTGTTTTGACCTAAGGTCTTTAAAATATCCGTTGTTCTTTCTAATTCAATTGTAAGCGAATCATCCGCTTTCTTAATTTTATTTGCTGCCACTTCTTTTGGCCTGTAGTCGGCAACGGCAGCAGCCTTAATAATAATATCCTGGTCTGCACTTTTATTTAATACAACATCCGCCATTTCCTTTGCGGAAGAAATATCCACTCTGTTTACAAAAACAGGAGTGTCTAAATTAACTTCTCCCGAAACAAGAGTAACGTTTGCACCTCTGTTTGCGGCGGCTTTTGCAAGTGCATATCCCATTTTACCGGTGGAGTGATTAGTTATATACCTTACCGGGTCTAAAGCTTCTTTTGTTGGTCCTGCCGTAATTAAAACGTTTTTACCAAGAAGGTCCTTTTTTGAAACGGCATTTTCAATATATTTAAGTAAAACATCCGGTTCAGGCATTTTGCCGTTTCCCGTATCACCGCATGCCAAATATCCGCAGGCAGGATTAATAATTTCGAAACCGTATTTTTTTAAAGTCGTAAGATTATCCTGAGTAACGGGATTTTCAAACATTGCCGTATTCATGGCAGGAGATACAAGCTTCTTACATGTACATGCAAGTAGGGTTGTTGTTAACATATCATCCGCAATTCCGTGAGCTGCCTTTGCAATCACGTTTGCGCTTGCCGGCGCAATTAAGAAAACATCTGCAATTTTTGCAAGAGCAACGTGCTCAACCTTCATTTCAAAATTTCTGTCAAAAGTATCCGTGATACATTTGTTTCCCGTAAGAGTTTCAAATGTTATTGGATTAATGAAATTAGTTGCGTTCTTTGTCATTATTACATGAACATTTGCACCCTGCTTTTTTAAGGCACTTGCAAGATATGCAATTTTGTACGCGGCTATACTGCCCGTAACACCCAAGATAACATTTTTATCTTTTAACATTTAGAACCTCCTGTCTGTATTACTGCTCTAAAGTGTTTTTAACGTAAATTTCCGCAAGCCCTTTCAAGGTAAGTTCATTATCATAAATGATCTTATGCCTGCAGTAAGGAACAATACTTCCGGATAATCCGCCTGTTGCAACAACAGGGATTTCTCTGCCAAAGTCTTCATATATTCTGTCAATCATTCCGTCAAGCATACCTGCCTGGCCATACAAGATACCACTCTTCATACAATCAATGGTATTTTTGCCAACAAGCTTTTTTGGCGGTTCAATACTGATTCTTGGTAACTGAGCGGTTCTGTTAACCAAAGAGTCAAGAGAAACCTTGGCTCCCGGAATAATCATTCCGCCTACATAATTTTTCTTTTCATCAACAACGCTAATGGTTGTTGCCGTGCCCATATCGATCATGATAAGTGGGGCGCCGTACTCCTTTAATCCCGCAACGGCGTTTACAATTAAGTCAGCACCAACCTGAGCGGGATTATCCATAAGGATATTTAAACCGGTTTTAACACCCGGTCCCACCAGGAGGGGCTCATTATTGATAACCTTTTTGATAGCCGCCGTCATAATATTATTAAGCGGCGGAACAACAGATGCCACGATTGCACCGCAAATTGTATCTTTATCTATCTCGTATAAGTCTAAAATGGTACGGAAGGAAACTGCGTATTCCAATTCCGTTTTTGCCTGGTCGGTTGAAATTCTTTCAATAAAAAGAACCTTTTTATCTTTAATACATCCGACAACAATATTTGTATTTCCGATGTCAACTGCAAGTATCATATGTTCCGCCTTTCTTTAAAAGTTAGTTTTCAAGTACCTTTGCAATTTCTTTACGATCTGCGTATACAGGCTTAAGGTGTGCAAGAGCTGTGCTTACTGCAGCAACAAGGATTGCTGCAATACCTGCTTCCATTACACCGTTAACAGTGATAACGCTCAAGATAACGTCCAAAACTGCGTCACCGGCAACGCCTGTTGCCTCTGCGTATGCAGACTTATATAAAATGTAGATACCTGACATTACAAAGAAAGTATTTGTGAATGCGCCAAAGATACCTGCATATGCATAACTGATTGTCTGTGAAGATTTTGATCTGAGTGTGATAAAGAGAACAACAAACAAAACAATTGCAACAGCAACGCCAATAAGAGTGGCGGGAATGTTTGCAACAGAGTTCTTAAGTAAAATTGCTCTTACAGAGAATAAAATAATTACTGCCGCAATAATATCCGCAACGATTTTTCCCACTTTGTTGTCACCTCTTGTAATGGCACGAACAAGAAGATAAACATAATAAGGAACAATACCTACAAGGATACGAGGAATAAAGCAGATGTAAATACTTTTAAATACGCCTGCAATACCGTCAACATTGTAAGCAAGTACCGGCGAGAAAACAAACGCCGATGCGGTTGCTGCTTTAAGTGTGTTGTTCAAAAAACTGGTTAAACCAAACACGAATCCCAAAAATGCACCTTTTTTTGGTCCTAAAAATAGTGCTCCAAGGATTACCGGGATATGAAGGAGTGTTGCATTGATAACTCCCAATGGTAAATATCCGAGTGGTGTTTCTGCCATAATGATAATAATGGCTGTGAATAGTGCTGTTAACACTATGCTGAAAATTTTTTCATTCTTCATTTGAATGCCTCCTGTTATTATTCTCTTAGACGAGATACAATACAATGTGATTTTACAGGAATTTCATGAGAATTTCAATGGTAATATATTATCCGAATATATTGACTTTAAAATAACGATATGATAATGTTTTTTTTGTATAATTTATATTTAAATATTAGGAGGTGGCTATGAAAAAAGTTATTAAAAAAGCAATCACGGGATGTGTGGTGTTATCTTTTGTTTTGAGCATGTTTAATGTTTCGTTCGCTCAAACAACCACATCAATATGGAATTCTCCTGCATGTACTGCCGGGACGTGGTGGTCAGGATACTCTGAGGATGAGGTGATTTCACTTACAGGAACCAATAGTACTGTTTATGGTGGTGACGTTGGTATATATTTTTATTCTTCAAGCGTAGGTATGCCAAGTTCATTTAATTACAGTTCATCCAGGACAGCGTTGATTGAACTTAAAGAAGATGATGATTCTTCCGGAAATACAAATGAGACCGCACGTAAATATACGGGATATTTTAGAGTTGATAGTTCCGGATTGTATAGAATAACATCGTATGCAAACACATATACTAACAGTAATGCTATTGAAACAAATCGTACGGTAGAGTTGTATATGCGAATTAAGGTAGGTGTATTATCCGGGGATACGTCGAAAAATGTACCAAACGGGTTATTTAAATATAAGATATGGGTGGAGTAATATGAAAAAAACAATAAAGAATAATTTGCTGTTAGCGCTAATTGTTGTTGCGTTTTCACTGTTTTTCGTATCATGCCAAAAAAATGATGAAGAAGATGAACAAATAGTGTGGAATTTTTCAAAACAGGTTGCATATGATATTGATGATGACGGTTGGGTAAAAATGTTTACTTACAGTTATTATAAAGATTCGGATAACCCGGATGCAGCGAATATCATACCTTTTACATTTAAAGCAATAAATTTAAGATACAGATACAATGATGAGTATTTTAGCGAATACACGTATGTTGATGATGAAGGTGAAGAACATACAAAAATTGTGCCAAATACAATACAGATTTTCGGTCAGGGAACAAATCAGAGTATAAAGTCGGATATGTTGGAAATCTCGGAACTGTTGGGATATTCAACATTAACAGTTACTGTCGATGACTTGTTGTCGCTTACTGAAGATGATATCAGTTTTGAATACTTGGACGAAAATGAATTTTTAAACCTTATAAATACAGCCTTGTCAGCTCCGGCTCATGAAGAGGGAGGATATTTGGATCTTCCTGAATATGCACTGCTTGAAGAAACAGAGTATATTGACGGATATAAGTTTCAGATTGGATTTATGGTAACAATGGGGTGTGTAGATATAATCAACATTGATGTATTGTATAAAACCGGTGATAATTATAACGATTACGTACAATTGTATGACCTCATAAAAAGCGGCGATGCAAGTGAAGAACAGGTGGAAGTGTATGATATGATTCTTTCGCTTGAAAAAGGGATAGTTGAAAATAATGATCTACTGTATGATTATAAAACATATTATAAAGAAGAGATAGGTGGAGTTGATTTTTCGAGATTGTACAGTTTCTTAAAAAATCTTGATAAGTATAATTATACGCAGTATATTGTTGATTCTTATTAGATGATGAGCATTGCTTATACGCGAAATACGTGTAAGCAATGCTTTTTTTGTGAGTTTTTAGTGATGGAGGATTTATGCTAAGATGTAATAATATAACCAAAACATACGAAAGAAGTGTTGTTTTGGATAACTTTACATATAATTTTTCTGACAATGGATTTTACCTGCTCCTTGGTGAAAGTGGAAGCGGAAAAACCACTTTTATCAATCTTTTGTCCGGATTAATAAATAAGGATGATGGTGAATTTTACATAGATGACAAGGAATATTCCAATGAGGAACTGAGGAAATATATGAGGAGAAATTCTGATTATATTACTCAGGATGCATTTTTTGTGGATTTTTTAGATGTCCGAGATAATCTTAAAATGGTCTGTGATGATGATGAGCTAATCAAACAAAAACTTGATGAATTCGGAATTCTCGAAAAAATATCCCAGTTTCCGTCTTCACTTTCGGGTGGTGAGAAACAGCGTCTATCGATTGTAAGAGCATTGTTGGGGAATAAGAAAATTCTGATGCTTGATGAGCCAACTGCTTCGCTTGATTCAGAAAACAAAAAGATAATATTTGAGTATTTGAGATCAATAAAAGATAATGTTCTCATTGTGTGTTCGTCTCATGATCGGGAAGCAGTTGAATATGCGGATTATGTGATTGAGTTTAAAAAAGAACATAAAATTTTGGATGAAGATATCACTGATGTTGTTGATGTTAAAAAAAATGATATTGTCAGAAAGAAGGCAATATTTGCCGGTAGTGATAAAAGCCAAAACAATAAGAAACGAAGAAGCGCATATTTCTTGAAAAAGTGGTTTCATTCCGGCAGAAGAAGTAAAAAAAGTAATATAATGTTTGGCATTTTTCTTACACTTGCGATGTGTCTTTGCCTTCTTGCGGATACGCCTCAAAACAGGCTTGATTCAAACATGGAATACACATATAACATCAATATGTGCAGGCTTTTAACTCATAATGAAGATGTGAATGAATACACAGAATTGAAGGAGGAAGTCGGAGAGGTTGTTTTGGATTACGGTTGGAGCCTTCCTTCATCTCAGCCTACAAATGGCGATGATTCTCTCTGTTATGAAATTGGGGATTATGAGACATCAGTTTCTGTTTTGCCATTTTCGGAGAAATATTGTAAAGTTGCAGATAACATAAAATACGGGACTTATTTTACCTCCGAAAATCAGATTATATTATCATATGAAATGGCAAAAAAGTTAATGCCTGATAATCCGGAAAACCTTATAGGAAAAACGTTAACAAAAAAGTTTTACGGGATAGGTGAGGTGGAACTTGAGATAGTCGGAATATTTGATTATTTTGATGACTTTGAGAAAATGTACCTTAAGGCGATGGGGATAAATATTCATACCGGTGACAGTTATGACGAGAGTGATTATACGGATCTTTGGTTCGCGAACGCCAAATTTGTGGAAAAGTTTGCGTCGGACGAGTCGTTCTTTTCGACAGACGGGCAGCGTGTATATACCTTGTTTTTTGACTCATATAAGGAGATGAAGGAATATTATAAAACTCATAAAGAGTTGTATAATCAGGGTGAAAACTATATATATATAGGTATTACTCAAAGTGATTTTTTGGGAGTTTTTAACCTCATGTATAATGTTTTACTGCCACTGTCATATTTTTTGGTACTGTTTACCACCCTGTTCTATATTAATCTTATAAGAACCGAATTAACATACAATAATAAGTTTATTTCTGTTTTTGATTATGCAGGTTATGACTCGGCGCATGTTTCAAAAGTATTCACTTTACTGAGCCTTGCCGAAACGATAAAAATATTTTTTGTTTCGGTAGTTTTTACAGTTGTAATATCAACCGTTGCAAATATTATCAATAAAAAATATGTATTTATAAAATTTCAGCCATTTTCGTATAATGTATACATTATTGCGACTTTTGTCTGCATTCTTTTGGCTGCCTCAGTGCTATTTACCGGATTGACACTCAGAAGATACAGAAAGGTCAGCTGGTATGACAATATATTGAATAACAGAGACCTTATATAGAATGTTGTGAATAATAGGATGATGGCATCGGAGGATGTATGAAGATTAAAATTGAAAATATTGAAAAAAAATATGATAAGAAAATAATAAATAATATCAATTATGAATTTGAATCCGGAAATATATATGTAATTAAGGGGGTAAGCGGATGCGGAAAGACCACACTTCTAAATATCCTTGGAGGTATTGAGGATGATTATGAAGGGAACGTTGAAATAGACGGAAAAAAATGTTCGTCCGATGATATTAAGTCTGTTTCGGGATATGTTTTTCAATACAGTCTGCTGTTGTCTTCAATAACGATAAGAGAAAACCTTCTTCTTATAAAAAATGATAATGTATTAGTTGAAGAGTTATGCAAAAAATTTGGAATCGAAGAATTATTAAATAATTACCCGGATCAGCTCTCCGGAGGTGAAAGGCAGAGGGTATCAATCGTAAGAGCTCTCTTAAAAATGCCCAAAATCCTTATAATGGATGAACCAACGGCGTCGTTAGATGAAATGAATTCAAAAAAAGTTGCTGAGTTTACGTCCGGTTTAAAATCTGATGATATGATTGTGATTATCGCAACTCATGAACCGTACTTTGACGAGTGTGCTGATGAAATAATATCCCTTGAATACGGGAATATATCCGATGTACAAAAATTGAATGATAATAACAATCAACACATGGATAGTGGAATAAAACCTTTGGACAAAGACTCGGAAAAGGAAACAGATAAAAGAATAGTAAAAAGATATAAATTCAGTGATTTCAGATACAATTTTAAAAGAAACAGAAAAAATTTGAGATTTTTTTCGTTAATTCCGTATATACTTATGTTTTTGCTTGTATTTGCAACATCCACGGTTCAAAACAGCTTTGAAAAAGAGTATATAAGAAATATTGTGAATTCATATCCTTTGGATGGATTTGACATTTCTGCGTCTGAATTGGAATCTTTTGAATACAAGAATAATGTTTATATTTATGAACGGTATGAATTTTCGGATAATGATATTACTGCTGTATATCTTGGGAAAGAAAATGACAGTGTTCTTGCAATTGAAGGAATGTTGGAATACGGAGATTTTCCGCAAAGTGACAATGAGGTTATAATAAGCGGTGAATTAGCGTTATCCTTAAATTCGGATAATAAGACGCTTGATGATCTTTTGGGAACGGAAATTGAATTTTTGAATGAAAAATTTGTAATCTCGGGTATCCTGTATGCGTTTGATGAAAAAACAAGGTCCGAACAGGCTGTTGGGGATTTTGATTCGTATTTTAAGTCTGATATATATTACAGAGATTTGGAAAATAATGTGATATTTATACCGTATGAAACAATTAAAACGATGGGTGAACCGATAGAAACACAGAACATGAGAGCCGGATATGACGGACTGTATAATGACATTAATGTGGTTAATGCGCTAAGAAAAGCTTTGGTAAACAATGTAATAAATATTTTTGATTCAAAGCTTGAAAGCGCGCAGAATGTGTTGGATAATATATCAAATATCATTTTGCTCATCTTTGTTGTTATATTCATTATTTCGTGTATATTTGTTTATTCACAGGTGTTGACGGAACTGTTCTACAGAAGAAAAGAAATTGGATTTTTGCAGATTTTTGGAGTAAAGAAAATGAGAGTATTGAAGCTTATAATTTCAGGATATCTGCTTAAAATACTTTTATCTTTCGTATGGGCAATTGGTTTTTATGCGATACTTATTGTGCTTTATTACATCATTTTAAAGGGGATGGTAGTGGCGGATATATTACTTACATCAGCGGTTACCGGTGGTATATTTTTATTTTATATGATAACCGTTACAACTTCTTCCTTAAGGTTTTTAAAAGAGAGTGTAATTAAACTTATTTCGGATAATTAATTGTCGTGATAAATTGATTTTACAAGAGATGGGAGTGCCTGCATACGCGCACTGAGATTAAGGCGCGCATAAGCAGGCACTCCCTTAAGTTTTTTATATGTGTATTAAATACAATGGGTTTGTTTTTAAGCGAAAGAATGATATACTAAACATCAGGCAGAAACAAAAAAAGTATAATACAGCAAAATAAACATGGATACATGGTAAGGATATATAAATGAAAGCAAAGTCAGGAAAAAATAAGGTTCAAAAGGTGTGTATTTCGCTAAGGGAAGAGGGCGTAATTGAAACTTCCGGGATAATAAAGAAGAGAATACATAATTATGTAAGAATGAAAACATACTATAAACGTATGCGTCTTAATAAAAAAGAAATAATCAGACAACAAAATGAAAAGTTTGATTATATGCCAAAATTCAGTATAGTTATACCTCTGTATAAGACCAGAATTGATTTTTTTCTTGAGCTAATTGATTCTTTGGTTGGTCAGACTTATGAGAATTTAGAAATATGCCTGGCTGACGGTAGTGGTGAGTATAGCGAATTATCTAAGGTGTGTGAGAATTTATCAAAAAGAGATTCGAGGATTAAATACAGGCTGCTCGATAGTAATCAGGGAATATCCGGAAACACAAATGCGGCTATCGAGATGGCAGGAGGCGATTTTATTGTCCTGGTTGACCATGATGATTTGCTTGAAAAAAATGCGTTGTACGAATTCGTGAAACTTCTTAATGATGATGAGGAAATTGATGCTCTGTACTCGGATGAGGATAAGTTGAATTCAAATAACGGAAAATTCTTTTTACCTCATTTTAAACCTGACTTTAATATTGAATATTTAAGA
>CAJOOB010000167.1 GCA_905236025.1 uncultured Lachnospiraceae bacterium | reverse complement strand
GGCCCGGCTGACGGGGAAAGTGCATTAAAAGAAAGTAAGAATATAACAGTAAATAACGGCTATTTTAATTTAAGATATCCGTTTTGGCATGATAATAATTTAATTGTCGATGGCTGCGAACTGACCAAAAACTGCAGGGCCGCACTCTGGTATACCAAGGATGCGACAATTAAGAATACTAAACTTCATGGAATCAAAGCACTCAGAGAGTGCACAAATATAAATATTGAAAATTGCAGCATTGATTCTCCTGAATTTGGCTGGTCAGTAAGAAATATCAGTATGAAGGATACAACTGTTACAAGTGAGTATTTTATGATGCGCTCTGATGCGTTAAGATTTGAAAATGTTACATTAAACGGTAAATATTCATTCCAATATATTGATAATTCTGTATTTGAGAATTGCAATTTTGATACAAAAGACGCTTTTTGGCATGCTAAGAATACTGTTATTAAAAACAGCGTTATTAAAGGCGAATATCTTGGCTGGTACTGTGAAAATGTAACTTTTGACAACTGTAAAATCATTGGTACACAACCGCTTTGTTATTGTAAAAACTTAAGACTTATTGATTGCGAAATGATTGATGCGGATCTTGCGTTTGAAAAATCTGAAGTTTTTGCAACAATTAAAACACCGGTAATCAGTATTAAAAATCCGGCGTTTGGAAAGATTATCGTACCAAGAGTTGATGAAATAATTAAGGATGACCCAATGTCAAAAGCCGCGGTTGAGATTGAGGTTTAATTATGGGATATTGCGAGTGGGCAAATGCTAATGAAAGAAATAAGGTTTATCATGATTTGGAGTGGGGTATTCCCGTACATGATGATATAAAGATGTTTGAACATCTTTCTTTAGAATGTTTGCAGTGTGGACTTTCATGGGATTTGATGCTTAAAAAACGGGATATTTTTAAAGCGTGCTTTGGTGGATTTGACTTTGAAAAAATTGCCGGTTATACAGACTCTGACGTTAAAAGAATCCTTGAATACAAGGATATGATTAAATCAGAAAGAAAAATTAAAGGTATCATAAATAACGCAAAATGTGCATGTAAACTTAAAGAGGAATTTGGAAGTCTGTGTGCATATTTTTGGCAGTATTCAAAAGATAAAACCATAATTTATAACGGACATTCAAAGGAAAATTCAAAGATTCCCGTAAGTAACGGTTTATCAAAACGCATTTCAAAAGACTTAAAAAAACGCGGATTCAAATACGTGGGTGAAATAACCATATACTCACATATGCAGGCTTGCGGCATTATAAATGATCACGATATTAATTGCCCGTGTTATAAAAAAATCACCGAAGAATACCCGTATGTAAAACTTAAAACTGATGAAGAAGTTTATTAGTAAAAAACTTAATCTTCAATTGCCAAAAACAAGGGGTTATCTTGTTAAGGCAAGTATAATTTTAAAAAAGAATTTAGTTGCGAGCAATTCACTTAAGACAAAAATTCAGGATTTTGTAAAGGAAAGAGCGGCTATCAGAAAGAAAGATATGGAAAAGTTATCACAGACGATAAAATAAATTTGGTTGCGTAATATATTCTGCGGTGATATTATTTAAAAAAATTTACCGGAGGTATTGGAAATGATAAATGAAAAGACAACAAGAATTACTTTAACAGCTTTGTTTACCGCACTTATTTGTGTTGCTACTTCTGTAATCAGAATTTCAATACCGGCAACCGGGGGTTATATTCATTTCGGTGACGGTTTTGCGGTTGCGGCTTCATTTGTTTTGGGACCGATTTACGGTGCGATTGCAGCATCTTTTGGTGCGGCCGTCTCAGATATTCTGGGTGGATATGTTATTTATGTGCCGGGCACGCTTATAATTAAAGCTTTGTGTGTTCTTGCATCATCATTATTTGTAAAGTATGTAATGAAAAACGTTAAGAGTGATTTCTTAAAGTATTTTGTAAGCGCGACTATTTTTGGAATCATTAATGTTTTTGGATATTTTATTTATGAATTTGCAATTTTTGGACCGGCTGCGTTTGCTGCATGCCTTGGAACAACGATTCAGTCGGTTTTTGGTGTTGTGGTTGCGTGTGTGATATTGCCTGTTATTAAAAAGGTTATTTCATATCATTTGATGTTACGGCATATGTAATGCCAAATCTTTCGTTTGTTCACTGTGGCGAAGAAATAAATATTCAGATGAATTTTAATTAAAGATATGCTAATATAAATACAGGTTATTTTGTGTAATATTGTGGATTTAAAGGAGGAAACGGATATGTTTATACATTATACCTGTATGGATACAATAGGCGACGAAAGAGATGAACTTGCAACGTTTTATGGAATCAGATATAACAGAAACGGATTTGCTGTTTTATCAACAGAACATAATGCGCACGATTATCTTTTACCAATGCGTGATGAAGAGTTTAAAAAGGTTTTGATTGAATTGACAGACGCAATAAAAAAAGGTTCAAATATTGTGTACGTAACAAATGGGTATGTATACAGAGTAAGAAGAGGAGCAATGCTTCCTTTTGATGGTAATACGGTTGGTAAATATGTTATAAAGACTGAATTATAAAAAGTTTTTATATGTATATATTTAAAATTATAAAGATGTGAATATGGAGAATTTATTATTTAGTTTAAATGCTACCGTACCAATATTTGCTCTTATGGTGCTTGGCAATTTTTTTAAAAGAATAAAGATTATAGATGATAAATCTGCATCGTGGATGAATAAATTTGTATTTACTGTTGCCTTGCCGGTTCTTGTTTTTGAAGATTTGTCAACTCAGGATTTTGCAGGCATTTGGGATGCAAAGTATGTGTTTTTTTGCTTTGTTGTGACAATTCTTAGTATATTAATCATTACGCTATTGGGAAAATTTGTTCTTAAGGATATTCCAAAAAGAGGCGAATTTATCCAGGCATCTTACAGAAGCAGCGCTGCACTTTTGGGGATTGCGTTTATTCATAATATTTACGGGAAAGCAAGCAGCGGAATGGGACCTTTGATGATTTTGGGAAGTGTCCCTCTTTATAACATTTTTGCAGTTATCGTCCTCACTCTTACCGCAGAAAAATCTGATACTTCTAATAAAAATTCAGATCGAAAGAAACTGATTAAAAAAACCATGTACGGAATTGCTACAAACCCGATTATTATTGGTATTGTAACAGGTTTACTCTGGTCTTTATTAAGATTACCGCTTACAGGAATGCTAAAAACAGTTGTTTCTGATGTGGGAGCCCTTGCGACTCCTCTTGGGTTAATGTCAATGGGCGCAACATTTGAATTTGGTAAAGCAATTAAAGACATTAAGCCGGCATTACTTGCCGCTTTTATCAAGCTATTTGGCCTTGTTTTATTATTTCTGCCCATTGCCATACATTTGGGATTTGAAGGTGAGCAGATTGTTGCAATACTTGTAATGCTCGGGTCTGCAACAACCGTCAGTTGCTTTATTATGGCTAAAAATATGGGACACGAAGGAACTTTAAGCAGCAGTGTGATAATCCTTACGACTTTTGGATGTTCATTTTCTTTGACACTTTGGCTTTTTGTATTAAGAAGTCTTTCTTTTATATAATGAGAAACTCCTAATGGATATTATAAAATATCTAAAAAGCGGAAAAGAGATAACTTTGTATTTTTGAAATGATAGGTGTAAACTTTGGCTGAAAATGATAGATCAAATTGCATGTATTATTAGTTCATCAGCAAGAGCTGAACAACAGAAATAATGCAAACGAAGAAAAGGAGATTTATCATGAACAGATTAAAAATCGCACAGTACATCGCATTAGGAGCAACAGCATTATCAGTTATCGGAGGACTTCTTGGAGGTTTATCAGGATCCCAGATTGGAGCCGTTCTGATGTGCATTGGTTTTGTAGCAGGTTTAGTTTCTTACATTTTTGGTGGTCTGGGAACTGCAATTAAGATGGCAGGCGGTATTGCAAAGTGGGGCTGGATTATCGTTCCTTTCCCTTATGACATTATGACTTTCATTTTCTCATTCATCTTTGCAATCATTGCATTTGTATTCCTTCCAATCATTCCTGTAAGAAAGGCATACAAGGAGAGCATGTATTACTAAAATAGATTATCTGTTTGATGCATGACTCCTTATAAATGGGCTGGACCTGCAGCTTAAGTTGTGGGTCTGGCAATTATAAGAAAAGAGGATATTGCAATGAATCAGAATCAAGAGAATAATTTTGAAACAGTTTATATCAAAGACGAAATAGGTAAATGTGAGGACATTGATGAACTTAAAGAAAGAATCTTTCCAATGATTAAGACTCAGCAAGAGCAATGGATTCGCAAGATTAATGACATAATAACCGAAAGTGGTTTGACAAAATCTAAATTCGCAGACATATGTGGAGTGAGCCGAGTTGCAGTAAATAAGTGGTGTAACGGATCAATTCCAAAGAACCGAGAGACCTTTTTAAGAATTGGTATGGCAGCTTGTTATGGAAGAGAGAAGATGGATCAGTTACTACAGCGATATGGGCAATATCCGGCACTATATGCAAAGAGCTTAGAGGACTGTGTTTGCATATTCGTATTGGATAAAGAATACGGAGAAGAAACATTAACAAAGTATAATTATATTCTGGATAAGATAAAAGAGAACATCATAAGAAGTGATGAAGCAGCAGAAGATATGAGTACTGTTTTGTTTGATGAGAAGCTTTCAAACATCAAAAGTGAAGATGAACTAGAAATGTTTATTACAGACAATACAGCTATATTTTCTTCTACATACCACAAATTTTATGCTTACGTGAAGATGCATATAATGGCCAATTATCAGGATTTTGGCGGAAGTGTATTTGACCTTGCTGAAGGGCAGAGGTGGTCATCATCATTAAGGCAGTGCGTATCTGCAATTAGACAGGGGAAGTGGTATCCAACACGTAATAAGATTATTTCATTAGGCCTTCACCTGAGTATGGATCATGAGCAGATAGATGAGATGCTTGAGCTGGCGCATATGGAGCCTTTATGCGCTAAGAATGCTTTTGAAAGTGTAATAATGTTTATCCTTGATGATGCAAGCCTTAATAATATGCTTGACACGGAATCAGAAGAGTTCGATCCAGACGATCTTTGCAGATATGCAAGGGAAGTCTTGAAAGAGTTTGATTTGCCAGAGGTAGAATCTTTTATCACAGAATTACCGGAGATGGATGATGATGCATGGTAGAAAAGAAAACAACCTAATTTTAATAGAGAATGGTCAGATTTTCTCATATGCTTTAGATGATAAGAATAGTTGGGAAGTTGGAAGACCTTCAAAAGATAATCTTCCAGATATTAAATTACATTCCGCAACAGTGAGTCGAAAGCATGGAAAATTTCAAAATATGGATGGAGTTTGGTTCTATCTAGATCATAAAGGGAAGAATGGAACAGTATACAATCATAAGCATTTGTCAGCTGGACTTAACGGAAGAATTAAGCCGGTTATGCTTAATGATGGAGATACCTTTGTGTTTGGTGGAGGAGAAGAGGAAGTTATTAATTGCAAGACGATTTGGGCAATGTTCGTTACAAAGTCATGGGTCGGTGAGTGGAGAGTTGTAGATTCTAAAGGATATGAGAAATTGAAATTTATTTCTGGAGAAGAAAGTACCACAATGGATGCTCCGGCAAAGGTGTTTGTATTGAAAAGAGAAACAGGAATCGCTATTTATATGGGAGATTTAACATATTTGCTTGGTGATATAGAGGTAATAGGTCGCTAATCGGAAAGGTGCTAAATAGATGCTGAGCTTAGATAAAGCAGGGGTTGATAAATTACTTCTTCAGCTGGAAGAAAAGCAGTTTATAGATCCAAGATATCAGTTTGTAAAAGAGAATAATGAACTTAAATTGCTTGGCACTGGCGGATTTTCATACGTATATGAAATGTATGACTCTGTTGCTCCGGAGAATCATTATGCTGCGAAAGTAGTAGGGCTTGGCACTAAGCCGGTAGATGAGCAGTATATCTTAGAAACCACTCAGATTCAATATTTTCTGAGTGAGCAGACAGAGAATATAATGAGAGTAATTGCCTTATGGACTATGAAGCTTCACTTGGATGAAGGTGGAAATGTCATTGGAATTACAGGCATAAATCAAGAGGGGTATGAACAAGCAGATGGAGTTCTTCTTGAGATTGTTTTAATGGAAAAACTAGAGAATATTCTGGTTAAAGATAAGTATGGAAATGTAGAACTATTGCGAGATGAGCTTAAGACAGAAGAGGGAGTTGTTTGTTTTGCGGAGAATGTTAGTAGAGCTCTCTTTGCAGTTCATAACAATGGTTATTTACATAGAGACATAAAACTTGAAAATATATTTTGGGATCCGGTCCTTGAGCAGTATAAGCTTGGGGATTTTGGCATTGCAAGATTTGTCGGAGATGGAGATGCTGAAACGGTTGTATTTACAGACGGCTATGGCGCTCCTGAGATTGAGCGACAACTAGCAGAATCCTATAATTTAACGGCAGATATTTATTCATTGGGAATCACTTTATTCTTATTGTTAAATGAGTTAAAGTTTCCTGCTTCGGATGGATATCATGCAAATATTGCTCAATATACGAAGGATTTTATTGTTCCCGCACCATCAAATTCTTCAGAAGAGATGGCAAGGATAATACGAAAAATGTGTAGCTACCAAGTGAAGGATAGATATCAGTCTGTTGAAGAAGTACTGATGGACATTGGTAGGATTGATGGTAGTTATACAGACCGCGGATTTACAGAATACGAAGAACTTGAGACGGAAACTTATAGGGAGATAGATGACTTCGAGACAGAAAACTATAAGGAACCGGATGAATCTTCAGAACAAGAAAAAACTGAAGAGAATGAAGAAATACCATGGTGGAGGAAAGACGATAGCGAGTTAACCAGGGAAGAGCGAAAGAAGAAAATACAGTCAGAGAATGAGTCATATACATCTTCGAGCATATGGAGAATGATTATAACGGCTCTTCTGACGATTCTTCTTTTAAAGTCGTTTTCACCTAATGCTGTCTATGTGAGCAGATGGGAGTTTTGGATTTTACCAATAGCAGTATTTGTAGAAGCAATTTTACAACGAGTTAAGGAGTTCCATGCTGAGTTTGGTTTTGTAACGGTGGG
>CAJOOB010000166.1 GCA_905236025.1 uncultured Lachnospiraceae bacterium | reverse complement strand
TGTCCCGCGCCAAAATAACCTACTTCAACGACCTGTTCTTTGGCACCGGTGGCCATCATCTGAATGGTCATGCCCGGCTTGATTGTACCGTTTTTAACACGGCAAAATACAATAACACCCTTGTATGAATCATATAAACTGTCAAAAATAAGCGCCTGTAAAGGAGCATCATTATCACCGGAAGGTGCAGGAATTTTATGAACAATCGCCTCTAAAACGTCCTCCACGTTAAGGCCGCTTTTAGCCTAAATTCTTGGGGCATCCATTGCCTCAATGCCTATCACGTCTTCAATTTCGTTAACCACTCTGTCGGGGTCGGCACTGGGAAGGTCAATTTTATTAATAACAGGAAAAACATCCAAACCATGGTCAAGCGCAAGATATACATTTGCAAGAGTCTGTGCCTCAATACCCTGTGCGGCGTCAACCACCAAAACAGCTCCGTCACATGCGGCAAGGCTTCTTGAAACCTCATAATTAAAATCCACATGACCCGGAGTATCTATAAGATTAAAAATATATTCATTTCCGTCCTTAGCCTTGTAAATTGTTCTTACGGCCTGAGACTTGATGGTAATGCCTCTTTCCCTTTCAATATCCATATTATCAAGGACCTGTTCCTGCATCTCACGTGATGTAAGAAGCCCGGTCTTTTCAATAATTCTGTCCGCAAGGGTGGATTTACCGTGATCTATATGTGCAACTATACAAAAATTTCTGATTTTTTCCTGATTATCCATGTTCTTCTCCATTTATGTTTTTAAAGGTTAAAATTAACCAAGCGTCCTTCGTATATACCATACTTTTGACAAATTTTCCATATTAATTCTTCTTCCCCACTCTACTCTGTACGCACCGTCATATAAATTGCATTCAACCACAATCACGTAAGTTTCCGCTTTATAAATGACAATAGCCGTGTGTGTATCATTTTCGGTTCTTATCTGATCACCGATTCTTATGTTTTCAAACCCTTCACCGTATGATGCGGAAGCATTCTTTCCGTAAATAAAATCGCTCACATGACTTGCAAAAGCTACGGAATGCACTCCGGCAACACTGTAAGGATATTCAAGGAGCGAAATCCCTTCATAATTTTCATCATACGCCGTTTCATTCGGGTATACCGCCGCCAGTGCACCAAGTGAATAAACAACTCTTAAAGCATTGCTCATTTCCTTTTCATCCGTATCATCGGATGTGCTTTCCTCGGTTGTATTATTTGTATCCGTTTGGGATTTTGTAATACTCTGACCCTTTTTAATATCAATTATTAAATTTATTAAAACGATAAATATTAAAAGACTCAGTATCACATAAAAAATAATTAAAGTCTTATCGTCGTTTTTTCTTTTTCTCACCATTTTCACCAATCCTATGCGGATGCGTATTTTACAATAACATCCTCCACCATAGTCTTATCACTGAGTTTACCCGTACGTGAATCCGCAAGGTTGGATACGCAATATTCAAGGGCATCACATAAAAGTAAATCACTGTATTTATCTGACTGTTTAATTGCCTTTATAACCACAAAGGGCTGTAACCCAAGCATTTTTGCAATTGAAGCACTGTCCAATCCCTTTTTCTTTAACTCACAAACCTTAAGCATTATATTAAACTGTCTGATAAGCATGCTCATAATAACATTAGGAACAACCTTTGCAGCAATCAAAGCATCATATTCTCTCATTGCTTTAGGAAGGTCTTTATCGCCGATTGCATCAATAAGACTGAAAATATTTTCGGACACTTCGGGAATACAAATTGCCGTAACATCACAAACATCAATGTATTCCTTCCCCTTTGTATAACAAAGAAGCTTTGTAAGCTCATTTGAAATATTATATAAATCAGTACCCGCATACTCTAAAAAGCGCTCATATGCGGCCTCCGTAATATTAATCTTTTCTCTGGCAATTTGAGCATTCACCCACTTCTTAATAAAAACGGCCTTTTGCTTTTCAAATTCGCAGGGATATCCGTAATTCTTAACTGCTTTATAATACTTGCTTCTTTTATCCGTCTCGCTTTCAACGAATATAATACATGTACTTTCAGGGATATTTGCAAGAAATGCAAGTAAGGGATCTTTCTCACTACAGCTTTTAAAAAGCCCGGAATTTTCAATGACAATCAGTCTTTTATCCGCAAAAAACGGTGCAGTAGATGCTTCATTAACAATACTGTCTAAAGGCAATTTCTTGCCCTCATAATACGAAACATTCATTGTATCACCGTTTGTGATTGCATTTATAAGAGAAGTTTTATAATACTTTACAAGATAGCCCTCTTCTCCAAAAAGCAGATAAACACGTTTAAAATCTTTAGTTTTTATATCATTCTTTAAGTTTTCCATGAGATAAATTTTACCATTAAATAAAAAAAGTCGCAATAAAAAAGACCCGCTAAAAGCGAGCCTTTCAATTAATCAATTTACTGAATAGAATTTACAGCCTTTGCAAGACGTGAAACCTTTCTTGCAGCGTTATTCTTGTGGTAAACGCCCTTTGTTTCTGCCATCTCGATATTCTTTGTAGCCGCAACAAGTTCTTCTGCTGCCTTAGCCTTATCGTTTTCTGCAACTGCAGCTTCTACCTTCTTTATAGAAGTCTTAACCTTAGACTTGATTGCTTTGTTCTTTTCTGCATTTCTGTTAGCTACTTCAATTCTTTTCTTAGCTGACTTAATATTAGCCATGAGATTTCCTCCAAAATAAATTGCGATTTGACTGCATTTGAGAGAGTTTAGCAGCCACAGGTTACCTGTATGCACGCAGACTATTGCGGACGCTTTGTGCACACACAAAAAGTATATTACCGCAGCAATCATTTAAAGTCAAGATAAAAAATACAATTTTATTCTCTTAAAATAAAGCCTTCATAATAAGTTGTTTTTATATTAAATCCGGCCGACGAAAGACGGCTTAATGTTTCATCCGTCGGGTGTCCGTAAGTGTTTTTACCGACACAAATACCTGCAACCTGGTTATTTGAATCCTTCGAAATATATTCCAAAAACAAATCCGTACTTGCATACTTTGAACCGTGATGGGCAACCTTTAAAATATCATAATCCGTTTTAAGCCCACCCTCACTAACATTTTCATACATACTAAGAATCTTTGATTCCGTTTCATCATCAATATCCCCGGTTAAAAGCATTCTAACATCTCCCACATCCACGCTTAAAACCAAAGATAAAGCATTTATATCATCTCCGGTTTCATTAAGTTTTGGGTACAAACAGTCAATCAAAACATTTCCGTTACTGATATTTGCCAAATAATCAGTTTCTGCCGCAAGGAAAATAATATTTATGTTTTGGTCCATAGCCATGCTTAAAATGGTTTTGTAATTATTGTTATCTTCATATACGCTTTTAGCAAGGTCTGCAACAACAATATTTTTAATTGTAATATAATCGGGATTTTCAAGCATCTCAATAACACCCGAAACATGATCCGTATCAAAATGTGAGATTATAACATAATCAATCTTGTCATATCCCAAAGCCTTTAAGTGCGGGACAACCCTGTATTTTGCAATATTTGAAACACTTGTGCTACCGCAGTCACTTAGATACACGTATCCGGTATTTGAGGTAAAACATACGCAGTCGCCCTGCCCAACACTAATAAAGCTGATAATATTTTCATTTTTCTTAAAGATAATAAGAAATAGCGTTAAATAGAATAAAAGACCAATCCTTACAAACCACTTTCTTTTAACTTTATATTCAATGTCTCTTAGCATCTCTTTATTAAAATTTTTACATATTCCGTATATTATAAAAAGTAACACGTAACATAAAACAATGATAATTACATGTTTTTTTCCCGTTACATAAACACTGAACGGAAGCTTTTTACATACATTACAGCAAACATCATAAAACTCTAAAATCTTTCTGCAACAAAACGCGCAAAATTCAGAAATATCAATCATAAACGGTAAACCCATATAAAATAAACCGTAAGTGATGAGCATAAGAATACCCAAAAACAAGATATAAGAAAGTAAGGGTATCACAAACATATTTAATAACACCCCATATACGGGTATTTGAAAGAAAAAGAAGGAAATAAGCGGTAAAGTAAATATATACATAAATATTCCGGATATGAGATTGTCGCTTTCTCTGTGAAACAAGAGTTTAAGCCTTTTATATTTTATTTCCTTTGATGTAAGCGCAAGCCCTTTTAGCTTTAGAACATTCCTTATTTCAGGATAAAAGACTGCTGCCCCAAACACCGCACTAAACGAAAGTAAAAACGAGGAATTAATAATATACATCGGGTTTTTTATCAGTAAAACAATGCATGCAAAAGACAAGGCGGATAAAAAGTCATATTTACACCCAAGAAGCCTTGCCAAAAGCATGATTATATACATAATAACCGCACGAAGTACCGATACACTGCTGCCGGTAAGTATACCGTAACTTATCATGATAATCATTGAAATAACGCCTGCAGGCTTATTACCCGTGATTTTCCTGATAAGATTATAAATCACTCCGCCCACAATCATAATATGCATGCCGGATATAGCTAAAATATGCGCAATACCGTATTCACTGTATAAAGCCACTGTGTCCTTATCAACATCAGACTTAAGTCCCAGAACAATACCCGCAGCAACAGAAGCCTTATCCTCAGGCATTAATTCATAGATAATCTCCTTACAGCTGTCTTTAAGTCTTTCAATATATTTTTTGTAAGAAGGCCCCTCATTTGTTACAGAAACGCCGGTAAGCAGGCAGTTTGCCGCAATGCCCTTAGAGTGATAATAATTTAAAAAATCAAAATTCCCAAAATTTGAGGCACCCGTTAATAAAACGTATTCATAAGAAAAGCTTATTTCATCTTCAGGATATAATAAAACCCCGTATAAAGAATAAATATCATCGTAGCAATAAAGCCTTATATAGGAATAAAAATCAGTCTTTACAACAATATAATTATCTCCCGCTTCTCTTACAATTCCCGTATCTGTATATATTTTCCCCTCCGTATATTCATCATATGACGTAAACGTATTATTTTTTGTATCACAAATAACGTATCCAATTAAAAAGAATACGAAAAAGACAAAAATTAAATATTTTTCAACATTACTAAAAATAAGATATGCAACATATCCGCATATGGCCATAAAAAACAGTATAAAAAGATACACTGTATTTGTGTCGATGGCTAAAAATAGTATTTCCCCAAGTATAATCCCAAATGCCGTTATTACAAGCGGCCTTTTCAAATATCTCTTATCCTTTCTTTATTTACTCCACAATATCAAGATTCCTTGTATAATAGCTTTCAAGCGCAGTTCTTCCAAATTTCATATTCTTACTGCCGTCAATCGTAATTACAACCTTACTTATATAACTTAATTCGGTAAGTGTATTTACAACCGAATAAATTGCTGCTTCATCGCTTACTTTAGAATTAACTGCAAATCCCTGTGACGAAAAATCAATATAACACACGGAATTATTTGTATTAATGCTGTTTACCCTGACCCCTTCTTCGAACGGACCGTAATTTGAATCATTACTATCTCCGTATATAAGTTCATTAATAACAATCGTCTCAAGTTTTTCATAGGTCGTTCTTATTACAGAATGTTCCTCTTCGCATAAAGTCGTTCCCGAGTCCGTGATATTATAAATATCAACCGTAAAATAATATGCAGGGAAAGCAGAATTAACCGCAAAGTCAGAAAAACTTAAGAGTGTCATTGCTAAAACCGCAACATCGTTAACATATAAAGGAGATGCATTAACCGTAAAAAGCACGCTCTCAACACCCGGTATCTGTATAAGGGTAAGTACCACACCGGCTCTTAAAAACGTTTCCGTTGTTACATCCAAATCACTATATGAATCACTAAAGTCAATCTTTAAGCAACTATCCGAAATTTTAACAGAGGATATGGTGACTTCGTTTGCAAACACCGATGAATACCCGTTATTGCCGGAATAATTCATTATCTTTTCAATCAGTTCATCCGCAATACTTAAAATATCCGCATCCGTATCATTAATGGTAGTACTTTCAATCACAAGTTTGTTACCGTCTTTATAAAAAACAAAATATTCATCTGCCAAAGAACGTCTGTAACTTGTTTTATCTTTGCACGAACAGAGTAAAGACGTAACAATAAGGCAAAGCGCAAGGATTTTAATTCTTATTTTTCTTATGGAAGGTCTATTTTTCATCATTACCCTCCTTAGTTACATCACTTATATATCTGAGCGGTATGATTATCTTAAACACGGTACCTATACCGGTTTCTGAATTCACGAAAATATCACCGCCATGCATATTTACAATGTTTTTTGAAATCGAAAGACCAAGTCCCGTACCGCCTGTCTCTCTGCTTCTTGTTTTATCAACTCTGTAAAATCTGTCAAAGACATTGTTTAAATCCTCTTTAGGAATACCAATACCCGTATCCGTAATACTTATTGTAACGTCTCTTGGATCGCTTGTTACCAAAAGTGTGACAAATCCGCCCGGCTTATTGTATTTAACAGCATTCTCAACAATATTGCCAATAGCCATTGTAATAAGCACTTCGTCAATTTCTGCAATTACAACCTTACTTTCTTTAATTGTGATATCAACATTTTTGGCACGCGCTATTGGGTCTAATCTCTTTGCAACATAAGAAACAATCTCATTTACATTGCATTTTTTTATCTCTAATATATTTACGTTCTCTGTCTTAGAATCCAAACGGGAAAGCGTAAGCAAATCATCAATGATTTTGCTTTCTCTGTTAACTTCTCCGGAAATATCGGTTAAAAACTCCTTATACATATCTTTTGATACGTCTTCCATCGAAAGTAAAGAATCTGAAAGAACTCGAATTGCGGCAATCGGCGTCTTTAACTCATGTGATACGTCTGATACAAACTGTTGTCTGTTATTATCAAGTCTTGTTGTCTTATCAACATAATCGTTATACAAAGCCGCCAAATCACTTAATTCAGAGAATGAAGCGCGAGGCATTTTGATATGACTGTCACTCTTGCCGTTTCGTATCCTGATCATCTGGTTCTTAAGCTTTGACACCGGGATTTGCACAATAAAAATATAAATAAATATAATAATAATAAAGATAATCGACACAATAATGCAAATAATGTTTAAGTGCCACTCAAGGCTGTCGCATAGACCTGTAATATCACAACAGGAATACATCCCGTAAATAACGCATACAATTTCATCCTTTGAATTTGTAATACCCGTTGCGGTTTCAATGTATTCGTCATCCATATTGATATTTAATACATCGGTCCCGTTCATGGCGCTTACCACGGCCTCATTAAGGTTTGTTGTTTTTTCGTAAAGATTGTATGAATCATAATCTACAACGTAATATGAATTAATAATTGCAATTCTTGCATCATAAATAACGGCAACATCATAAAATGCCGTTTCGTCGTATGAATATGTTGAAGTTGTTGAATAAGTGGCCGACTCAACGCTTACCGTCATGGTTGTAACGTATGACTTTAGCATCTCGGTCTGAAGCATTATATCATTTGCTCTGTTTTCGTATAATTCGTTTTTATATTCCCTGGTTGAAAAGAAGCGCACGATTATAAGCGGTAAGAGCAGACAAAGAAGCATGGCAACGCCTGTTTTTACCAGGAAGCTGTTTAAAAACCTATTTATCTTCAAAGTAATATCCCACTCCCCATTTGGTCTGAATATAACGCGGTTTGGCAGGAACTGCCTCTATTTTTTCTCTTAATCTTCTTACATGAACATCAACCGTTCTTACTTCATCCGGGAATTGTGAACCCCAAATCGAAGAAAGAAGGTTTTCTCTGCTGTATACTTTACCCGGATTTTTTACAAGAAGCTCTAAAATATCAAATTCCTTAACGGTAAGTTCAACTTCCTCCGAATCAAGATATACGCGCCTTGCATCCGTATCTATCTTAAGTAAGCCTTTTTCAATAATATTAGACGTATCTGCGCCGTTTTTAGCACTAAGTTTGTTGTTACGTCTGATAATAGCTTTGATTCTTGCCTTAACTTCTAAAATATTAAAAGGCTTTGTTATGTAATCATCGGCACCGTAATCAAGTCCAAGGATTTTATCCATATCATTTCCCTTTGCGGTAAGCATGATTATGGGTACATCCGAAAATTCTCTTACAAGCTGGCATACTTCAAATCCGTCCAGAATAGGAAGCATGAGATCTAAAAGCACACAGTCATATTCTGTCTGCTTAATCTTACTTAAAGCTTCCGCGCCGTCATATGCGCAGTCCACAAAATAACCGTCCTGCTCAAGACTGAAACGTATACCCTTTACAATAAGTTTTTCATCATCAACCACTAAAATCTTAGACATAATAACCTTCCAACCTACACCGTAATAAGTTCTTTTATTTTTTCGTAAGTCTTATCCCCTATTCCCGAAACATTTGTAATTTCGGAAATACTAAAAAAACTTCCGTAAGTATCTCTGTATTCAATAATTGCGGCAGCTTTTGTTTCACCAATTCCCGGCAATTCAATAAGCATGCTTAAAGTTGCCGTATTTATATTAATCTTTCCTGAATCAATATTTGAAGTTTCCGATTCCGTTTCATTTTCGCAGACTGTTGTTTGGACCAAAGTAAACGTTTCCTCGGATGAAGTTGTAATATCAAGAGATAATTCTGAATCGTTCCCGCTTGCCCAAACCAAAGTTGTTTGAGAAGACAACGAGACCTGTGAAGAATTAGCGATGCTTTCGCATCCGTTATAGATACCCACACTCAATACAGCAAACAATAGCGGTAACATAACCGCCATCATATTAATAATTTTATCTTTCAAACGCTTTTCCTTTCCACAAAAGATTAGCGTTTATACGTACTCTTAAATTATATATAATCCCCTTTTAATTTTCAATCAGAAAATCTATTAAGTTATGAATCACTTTCGACTTCCGTCTCTGTCTCTGTTTCAGCTTCCGTTTCAATTTCTTCGGTTTTATTAACCACGGATACTTCAACGTCCTGTGAAAGACTTTCGATAAAGCTGTCAATATATTCGCTATAATCAGTATTTGCGGCAACTGCGTCAAATAAATCCTGAACCTTAAGCCAGTAATCGGAAAGATTTATCATATTTGGGAGTGATACGGAATCTGAAATATACTGCTGTGCAACAACCTCAAGTGCTTCATTTTCGTAATATCCCAAAATTTTACAAGGAAGAACACCGCATGTATTATACATGCTGTATGTGGATGTTGTCGTAAGATATTCCGCAAGCTTTTCAGCCATATCAATATCATCCGAATAAGGATTTACAACCACAACATCGGTAACCGCAAGCATTGCGTTATTAATTGTATCACTGAATGAAGGAAGTAAGCATGCTCCGTACTCCACATCACTTTCATCGAGTTCTCTCAAACTTTCAATATTGAGAATTGAAAAAACAATCTTGCCATCGGCAAAATCATTTACAATCTCATCATAATTGTTACTGTCGTTACCTATCGAGAAATAATTATAAACAGCCTTATACTGCTCTAATGCACTTACAAAATTGTCGTAATTGATTGTTACCTTTTCATTTCCGTCCGTATAATTACCGGAAAATGAAATCTGGGAACCGATAAAGCCATAATTATACATAATATCCGATACATCCCAAACCAAAACATTACTTATATTAGAATAATCTGTTGTATCTTCTTCATCCGTTCCGTAGGTTTCATTAAAGGTTGTAATGTCATCAAAGGTTTCAGGTGCATCCGTGATATACGCTTTATTGTACACAAATACTGCAGACTCGTATCCCAAAGGATATGCATACAGCTTATCTCTGTAAGTACAAGCCGATAAAGCATTATATGAATACTTTGTAGTATTATATATATCCGTATATGTATTTTCCTTTGTAAGGCCCATAAGATATGCCTCTTCAAGGTTTTCGCTGCCAATAATGATTAAATCCGGAATATCCGTTCCCGCAAGGTTTGCCGCATATGCATCATCTAATATGTCAGTGCTGCTTACATATTTAAATTCCACACTTACACCGTTAGATGCTGCAAAAAGGCTTCCCAGTTCATCAAAATAATCAGAATAATACTGATAAGAATACCAGACAATAATTTTTCCCGATTCATCCACCGCCTCCGTGGTACTTTGTGCGGTTTCCGACTCACTTCCAACTCTTTCGGAAGTGTATTTATTAGCAAGGGTAACTATTATAAGAGCAACAGCAACCATACATACAGCATATACAAGTTTCTTCATAATTTCTCCGTTTACGAGTTTTTGGATGCAAGTACCTTATCCAAAATCTCAGCCATTTCATCAATATCTTCTCTTGTAATTACAAGAGGAGGAACAAATCTTACAACATCATGACCTGCCATAAAAAGTATAAGTCCGTTCTCAATACATGATTTTACCACATCTGCCGCTTTTTCGCCACACACAAGTCCCTGCATAAGGCCCAAACCACGACGGGCAGTGACAAAATCGTATTTTTGGACGAATCCGTCCAACACTTTTTCAAGGTAAGGAGTAATATCATTAACGTGTTTAACCGTATCATATTTCTTAAACATATCAAGAACCGTTGATACAGCACGTGTTGCAAGCGGATTGCCACCGTATGTCGTACCGTGATCACCCGGCTCTAATACCTTTGCAGCCTTGCCTCTTGCCATAAATGCACCCACAGGGACACCACAGCCCAAAGCTTTTGCAGCTGTTACAACATCAGGCATTACATTATAGTGCTGATAAGCAAACATCTTTCCGGTTCTTCCCATACCGCACTGGATTTCATCCGAAATCATGAGCATATCATTATCGTCACAAAGCTTACGAACGCCTTCAATAAACTCATTTGTTGCAGGATAGATTCCGCCTTCGCCCTGAACAGTCTCCATTAAAATTGCGCAGGTCTTTTCATTTACCAAAGCCTTAACGCTTTCAAGGTCATTATATGTTGCAAACTTAATGCCCGGAATAAGCTGTTCAAAAGGTTCTCTGTATTTCTTTGTACCTGTAACGGAAAGCGCACCTAAGGTTCTTCCGTGGAAAGAATGTTCAAATGCAATTATTTCGTGGTCATCCCTGCCATCTTTACAATGGCCGTACTTCTTTGCAATTTTAAGTGCACCCTCAATAGACTCCGCACCTGAATTTGTGAAGAAAACCCTGTCCATTCCGGCAACTTCTTTAAGCTTGCTTGCCGCATCAATTGACGGAATATTATAAAAATAGTTGGATGTATGAATGATTTTGTCAATCTGATCCTTTAATGCATCATTGTACTCTTTATTACCGTATCCGAATGCAAAAACGGCAATACCGGCGCCAAAGTCAAGATACTTCTTGCCTTCAACATCATAAATATGTGTGCCTTCGCCTTTTTCAATAACAACACCGTAACGGTTGTATGTCTTATAAAATGCGTTTTCAGCACAATCTACATAACTTTGTTTATCCATGATTCCTCCAAACTGACTAAGGATTAGTTTTTCTCTGTATAATACTTTGGTTCACAGTCCTGTAAAATAGCCGTGCCAATACCTTTATTCGTAAAGATTTCAAGTAACAGGCAGTGCAAAATACGGCCATCGAGAATATGAACTCTGTTTACACCGTTTTCAATTGCATCTATACAATTGCCAAGCTTTGGAAGCATGCCGCCTCCGATATTTCCGTTATTTATAAGTTCATTTGCTTCAGAAACCGTTAATTCCGAAATCAACGTGTCAGGATTCTTTGGATCCTTATAAACACCTGCAATATCCGTAAGGAATACAAGCTTGTCCGCATTTACCGCACGTGCAATGGCGCATGCGGCATCATCTGCGTTAATATTATATGTGTTAAAGTCTTCATCCATACCGATTGGGCTTATGATTGGAAGGAAATCATTCTCTAATGCATCATAAATAAGCTTTGCATCAACATCTGTGATTTCGCCTACAAGGCCAATATCCTGTCCGCCCGCATACTTTTTCTTACATTTAAGCATACCGCCGTCTTTACCGCTGATACCAATTGCTCTTACGCCAAGTTCCTGAACCATCTTTACAAGGCTCTTTCCAACTTTACCAAGAACCATCTCCGCAATTTCCATTGTAGGCTCATCCGTAACTCTAAGGCCGTTAACAAAGTTTGTTTCAAGTCCCGCCTTTTCAATCCACTTGCTGATTTCCTTGCCGCCGCCGTGAACGATGATCGGTTTAAAGCCAACAAGTTTAAGGAGCGTAACATCTTGGATTACGCTCTTTTTGATGTTTTCATCGGACATTGCGCTTCCACCATATTTAACAACAATGATCTTTCTGTTAAATCTCTGTATATAAGGAAGTGCTTCAATTAAAACCTGTGCTTTGTTTTGCCATTCTAACATTTCATTTTCCATTTTGGTTTCTCCTCTTTTTGTTACTCAGCTGCGGTAATCAGCATTAATTTTTACATAATCATAAGTAAGGTCGCAACCCCATGCGGTTGCTTCTTTGTCGCCTTCGTTCATATTAACAAAAACGGTTACTTCATCCGCCTTCATTATTTTAAGGGCTTCATCTTCATCAAAGACAATCGGTGTACCCTTGTCAAAGACCTTAATCTTACCGTTTTTACTTACAAAGTAAAGTTCAACGTTTTCTTCATTAAATACAGAACCCGAATAACCCATTGCACAAAGGAATCTTCCGAAGTTTGCATCGCATCCGAAAATTGCTGCTTTTGAAAGATTCGAACCAACAATCGCACGTGATAAAATCTTTGCATCTTCCTTTGTCTTTGCGTTAATAACCTTTGCTTCAAAAAGCTTACTTGCTCCTTCTCCGTCTGCGGCCATCTTCTTTGCAAGAAAGGTATTTACCGCAAGAAGCATCTCGTAAAACCTGTTGTAATCCTCGTCAATCTCTGTGATTTCAGGATTTTCTGCAAGTCCGTCCGCAAGACACATAAATGTATCGTTAGTTGATGTATCCCCGTCAACCGTTATCATATTGAAAGTATCGTTTACGCTTTCCTTTACGGCTTTTTTAAGGAGTTCATCGGAAATATTAACATCTGTTGTTATAAAAGCAAGCATTGTACACATATTTGGATGTATCATGCCTGAGCCCTTACACATACCACCAACTCTTACAGTCTTTCCTCCAATTTCCGTTTCAAAAGCAACCTGCTTTGATACGGTATCAGTGGTCATTATTGCTTCAGCAGCAAGAGTTCCGGATTCAAGCGAATAATCAAGTAAAGGAGCCATCTTTTCAATGCCTGAATTTATCTTATCCATTGGAAGCTGTCTTCCGATAACGCCTGTAGATGCAACCATTACCGTGTTTGCAGGAATATTGAGAAGCTTTCCGGTGGTTTCTGCCATCTGTCTACAGTATTCCATTCCCTCTTCGCCGGTACATGCATTTGCAACGCCGCTGTTTGCAACAACCGCCTGAGCAACTTTAACATTTTCAACAATGTCTTTATCCCATTTAACAGGAGCTGCTTTTACTACATTAGTGGTAAATGTGGCATTAACCTTACATGGAACGTCGCAATATACCATTGCCATATCTTTTTTACTACTTCCGTTTTTTATACCAACTGCAAGGCCTGTTGCCTTAAATCCCTTTGCTGCGGTAACGCCGCCATCTATTCTTTGCATAAGATACCTCCGTTTACTTTATATAAGGTGGCATAATTATACACTCACATTTATAATTATGCAACATTTTTTATAATTATTCTTGCTATTTTTTTGATTGTGTTGTATATTGATGAACAGTTTAATATAACAATGATTATAGAACTATTATCACTTTAGTTTCAGAAAGGATTGATACTATGGCAAAAGAGAAAGTTATTCTTGCTTATTCAGGTGGTCTTGATACTACCGCTATTATCCCTTGGTTAAAGGAAAATTATGATTACGATGTTGTATGTTGTTGTATAGACGTTGGTCAGGGAAACGAACTTGACGGTCTTGAGGAGCGTGCAAAACTTTCAGGTGCTACTAAGCTTTATATTGAAGATATTGTTGATGATTTCGTTGACAATTACGTAATCCCATGTGTACAGGCTGATGCCGTATATGAAAATAAGTACCTTCTCGGTACATCAATGGCTCGTCCGGGTATTGCCAAGAGATTGGTTGAAATAGCTCGTAAAGAAGGCGCAACAGCAATCTGTCACGGTGCTACAGGTAAGGGTAACGATCAGGTTCGTTTTGAACTCGCTATCAAGGCACTTGCTCCCGATCTCAAGATTATTGCTCCTTGGAGATGCACTGATACATGGAAGATGCAATCACGTGAAGACGAAATTGAATACTGCAAGCAGCATGGTATTGACCTTCCTTTCTCAGCTGACAACAGCTACAGCCGTGATCGTAACTTATGGCACATAAGCCATGAAGGTCTTGAACTTGAAGATCCTGCAAATGAGCCAAATTATGATCACCTTCTTGTACTTGGTGTAACTCCGCAAAAGGCTCCTGATGAAGCTGAATATGTTTCACTTTCATTTGAAAAAGGTAAGCCGGTTGCAATTAACGGCGTAAAGAAGAAAGCTTCAGATATCATCCGTGACCTTAACGCTCTTGGCGGCAAGCATGGTATTGGTATTGTTGATATTGTTGAAAACCGTGTTGTTGGTATGAAGTCACGTGGTGTGTATGAAACACCGGGCGGAACAATCCTTATGGAAGCTCACAGACAGTTAGAGGAACTCATCCTTGACCGTGATACATTTGCTTACAAGAAGGGCGTTTCTGCTAAGTTTGCTGATATTGTATATGAAGGAAAATGGTTTACACCACTTCGTGAAGCTCTTCAGGCATTCATTGAATCAACAGAAGAACAGGTAACAGGTGAAGTTAAGTTTAAGCTTTACAAAGGTAACATCATTAAGGCCGGCACAACATCACCTTACTCACTCTACTCAGAGTCAATTGCAAGCTTTACAACAGGTGATTTATATGATCATCATGATGCAGAAGGTTTCATTAACCTCTTCGGACTTTCACTCAAGGTTCGTGCATTAAAGAAGCTTGAGCGTGAAGGCAAATAATTTATACAGATAATCTGATTTATAATACAAAAATGACCATACTTCATTTGAAGTATGGTCATTTTTGTATGTTTAGTTTTTATGATTTTCCCGATTACTTTTTAATTAAAATATGTCATTGTTTAAAAAAGTATCTTCGTCTGCTACACTCTCCTCTTTTGTATCGGGCTTTACCTCATCAGGATTATATCCCGGATCCGGAAAATCATCATCATCAGGTGTTATGATATCGCCGGCATATACTTCATCTGACAAATCAC
>CAJOOB010000165.1 GCA_905236025.1 uncultured Lachnospiraceae bacterium | reverse complement strand
TCCCAGTGTAATCAAAATGCCACTTATAAACATGACATCGAGAATAATTTTTGTTACCTTTGCAAGATTTCCTTTCATAATAAATCCTCCTGTTGAATTTATATGTAATCTCTCAATTGCAATCTGAGATTCCATACCCAATATCTCAGACACCACTTTCAAATTTATAATATATGATAAAGAGAGCGGTATGGATTCTCCCTTACAAAATCTATGTTAAACAGATATCACTATCTGTTTCTGATATACTTATGACACTGGCGGTATTAGAAAGGAGCCGTTTATGTCTAAGTTTTTAACTTTTGAAGATCGACTGATAATTGAAAAAGGTCTTCGTGAAAACAAATCCTTTGGTGCTATAGCCAGAGAACTTGGCAAGGACAGAACCACCATTGCCAAAGAAATCAAAAAACATGCATTTGACCTTAAAAGTGGTTATTCCAACTATACCTATAATTCCTGTATACACAGGGTTTCCTGCAAGATGAAGAATGTATGCGGCACTTATTGTACCCGTTCTTCAGCCCCAAAATGCAGTATATGCAATAAATGCAATGACAATTGTTCTGACTTTGTTGAAGAAGTATGTCAAGGTAGGTTTAAGCCTCCATATGTTTGCAATGCCTGTGCTCAGTATGGCAAGTGTACCCTTAAGAAATATATTTACAATGCAGAAAAGGCACACATAAAGTTTTCCGAAAACCTATCTGAAAGCAGAACCGGTATTATGGCTGTAGAAGCAGATCTTTTTCGTATCAATGCTATAATTACACCTCTTATCAAAAAGGGACAATCCATTCATCAGATATATGTCAATCATTCTGATGAACTTATGTGCAGTGAAAAAACCTTATACAACTATATAGACTCTTGCTTCTTTGAAGTAAGAAACATTGATCTGCCGCGTAAGGTTAAATATCGTCCCCGATATAAAAAACCTGAATTCAAGGTTGATAAAAGTTGCCGTATTGGTCGTAATTATGAAGATTTCAATAAGTTCATGGAAAAGCATCCGGATTTTCCACTTGTACAGATGGATACTGTCATTGGAGAACAAGGTGGTAAATGTCTTATGACAATACACTTTGTCGAAACCAGTTTCATGCTTGCTTTCTTAAGGGATGCAAATACTTCTAAATCAGTTATTGATATATTTAACTTATTAGATAAAATCCTTGGTCATGAATTATTTGACAAGTTGTTTCCTGTTATACTTACTGATAACGGAAGCGAATTTTCCAACCCCAAAGCCATTGAACTGCGTGAATATTCAGTTTCAGGCAAAGGTTGTAGGCGTACATATGTATTTTATTGTGATCCAAGCAAACCCTACGAAAAGGGAGCTATAGAAGTTAATCACGAGCTTATACGCAGGATTCTTCCAAAAGGAACGAGTTTCAACAATCTGACCCAGCAGGATATTTCACTAATGATGAATCATATAAATTCATACAAAAGAAAAAAGCTGAACAACCGTAGCCCATACGAAACATTCAGCTTTTACTATGGAGAAGAAATGGCAAAAAGATTAGGATGCAGTCCGGTTGCCGCCGATGACATCATTCTCAAGCCGAGTCTTCTCAAAAAGTAATTAGAAATTTTTACAACATGCCGCCAGAAAAATATATTTCATAAGCGTGGGGTGGAATCTCCAGTTACAAAAAAACTGAGCGGGATTCAACTCCTGTTTGCCATGCAAAAATTTACTACTGAATTAAGTATAGCATAATTAAAAAAATATATAAACTGTGGAATCTCGTTTACAAAACAGGATTGTCGTTTACAAAACGGGAATCTCGCTTACAAAAAGAGATTATCATTTTCAAAATGTAAGTTTTTGTCTTACAAACGGGATTCTTGAATTACAATTCACCTTTGATAGTACCAATATAGCACCCCGTTTAATCTTTGTCAATACAATTTTAATGTTTATCGTTAAATTATATTCGATATATATTAAATTTCGCACATTGCAGACGCGTTCTTGCGGCTGCTACGCTGTTAAATCGCACTGGTTTTTTGCACTTGAAAAGGCACCCGATACACTTTACGTATACCGGATGCCCTACTATATCAATACCGTTCTTCTACATTCCTAACAGCTGCAGGTTACTTTTCCTTCTGGAAACGCTTCTCTT
>CAJOOB010000164.1 GCA_905236025.1 uncultured Lachnospiraceae bacterium | reverse complement strand
CTTATCATCCCAAAACGGCGCTCCAAGACCGGTAAACGCAGGAACCACGTAAACACCCGCAGTATCCTCTTCACGCTCTGCATACTTTTCAGAATCGGCCGCAAAATCAAACATTCTTAATCCGTCTCTGAGCCACTGAATCGCGCTGCCAGCAACAAACACACTTCCTTCAAGCGCATAAGTCACTTTATCATTAATCTTCCATGCAATAGTGGTAACAAGGTTATTATTCGATTCAATAGGAGTATCTCCGGTGTTCATAAGAAGGAAACAACCCGTACCGTATGTATTTTTAGCCATTCCAGGTTCAAAGCAGTTCTGACCAAAAAGCGCTGCCTGCTGATCACCCGCAATACCTGCGATTGGCACTTCCTCATCAAAGAACATGGATTTATCCGTATAGCCAACAACTTCACTTGAACCGACAACCTTAGGGAGCATTGAAAGAGGAATACCAAAAAGCGCAAGCAAATCCTCATCCCACTTACATTCGTGAATATTAAAAAGCATGGTTCTTGAGGCATTTGTATAATCAGTCACAAAAGTCTTACCACCCGTAAGCTTATAAATAACCCACGTATCCACCGTTCCGCACATAAGCTCACCATTATCGGCCTTTTGTCTTGCGCCCGGAGTATTATCAAGCATCCACTTAAATTTGGTCGCAGAAAAATAAGGATCAATCAAAAGGCCCGTCTTTTTTTGGATTAACTCCTGCAAATTACGTTTCTTTAAGTCCTCACAAATATCCGCCGTCTGCCTTGACTGCCAGACAATCGCATCACAGATCGGCTTACCGGTATTTTTATCCCAGATAAGTGCGGTTTCTCTCTGATTAGTGATGCCAATAGCCGCAATTTCGCTTGCCGAAATGCCTGCAGACATCAAAGCTTCTGAATAAACCAAGTTTACACTTGCCCAAATATCATTTGGATTATGTTCCACGTACCCCGGTTTTCTAAAAATCTGATTAAATTCACGTTGTGCAGAGGCCACAATATTTGTGTCCTTATCAAAAATAATTGCTCTTGAACTTGTAGTACCCTGGTCGATAGCCAAAATATACTTCTTATCCGCCATAAAACTCCTTCTCCTCTACATTAAATTAAGCTTTTACATTTAAAATAATCCCAATTATAAACTCAGACGGGTACATACCCGTCTGAATATCAATTTAATTAAAGTGTTTCAAGATTCTTACGAATAGCCTTAATGAAGTCTTCACTGTTAAGAGTCTGCTTATCCGGAAGTGTAGATAAAAGCGCAAGGTCACCCGTCATAAGGCCTGATTCGATTGTCATAATGGAAGCCTTTTCCAATTTATCGGCAAATTCCATAAGTTCCTTATTGTTGTCAAATTCGCCGCGCTTTCTTAAAGCACCTGACCACGCAAAGATTGTGGCGATTGGGTTCGTTGAAGTCTTCTCACCCTTAAGGTATTTGTAGTAATGTCTCTGTACCGTTCCGTGTGCGGCTTCATATTCATAATTACCTTCAGGTGAAACTAAAACAGAAGTCATCATTGAGAGTGAACCAAAAGCAGTCGCAACCATATCACTCATAACGTCACCGTCGTAATTCTTACATGCCCAGATATATCCGCCTTCTGAACGAATAACACGTGCAACCGCATCATCAATAAGTGTATAGAAGTATTCAATGCCGGCTTCTTCAAACTTAGCTTTATATTCTTTTTCATAAATCTCAGCAAAGATATCTTTGAAAGTGTGGTCATACTTTTTAGAGATTGTATCCTTTGTTGCAAACCAAAGATCCTGCTTTGTATCAAGAGCAAAATTAAAACAGCTTCTTGCAAAGCTTTCAATTGAGCCGCAAAGATTATGCATACCCTGAACAATACCCGCGCCCTTAAAATCATGGATAAGTTCTCTTGATTCATTACCGTTGCAATCCGTATATACAAGTTCAGCTTTACCGGCACCGGGAATCTTCATTTCGCTTGCCTTATATACATCACCGTATGCATGACGCGCAATTGTGATTGGCTTTTTCCATGTCTTTACATACGGATCAACGCCTTTAACAATGATTGGAGCTCTAAACACCGTACCGTCAAGAATTGCACGAATTGTTCCGTTTGGACTCTTCCACATTTCTTTAAGATTATATTCATCCATTCTTGCAGCATTTGGTGTAATTGTTGCACACTTAACAGCAACCTTATATTTCTTTGTGGCATTTGCAGAATCAACGGTTACCTTATCATTCGTTGCATTTCTGTTTTCAAGGCCCAAATCATAATAATCAGACTTTAAATCAACAAATGGAAGTATAAGTTCATCCTTAATCCACTTCCAGAGGATTCTTGTCATTTCATCTCCGTCCATTTCAACGATTGGTGTTGTCATTGTGATTTTGCTCATAATTTTACTTCTCTTTCCGGCATTGCCAATTAGTTTAATTTGCTTCCTTTGCAACCGCCAATATTTGCATTCTGCAAAACGTTGGTTTCAAAAGAATAAGTAAGATTGCTCTCCCTCTTTTCTTTATTCAAAGCAATTTGAATCATCTTATCCAAGAGCTTTGTATAAGGTGTGCCAACAGGCTCCCATAAATAGAACGAAAGGGAACCCGGAATCGTATTAATTTCATTTAAATACAATTCGTTTGTATCCATATCAATCATAAAATCTATTCTTGATACACCGCTGCATCCAAGGCAGACAAATGCATCAACCGCAATTTCCTGAATCTTTGTTGTGAGTTCATCAGAAATATCCGCAGGGATTTTTCTTGAAAGTGAAGCCATCCCCTTGCTTCCGCCTGACTCCCCGCCTGTCTTTGCACCTCCTGACATATATTTATCCTTATAACTTAAGATTTCATGTCCGTTAAGAGGTTGCTCACATACAGAAGCAACGGCATCCGTATAATCGCCCAAAACAGCACAGTTAATTTCTTTAAGGTGTTCAATTGCTCTTTCAACCAAAACCTTTTCGGCAAACCGAAATCCCAGTTCCAACGCTTCTTCCAAAGAATCTCTGTCAGTGGCTTTACTAATACCGATACTTGATCCGAGATTTACAGGCTTAACAATCATTGGATAACCAAATCTGTCTTCAAGAACCTCCATAATAACATCCGGTGATTCAGAAAATCTGTCCGCTGTTATTCTCTCACAGTCAAGAACAGGAATGTTATTGTAAGCAAGTACAGCCTTCATAACATATTTATCCATACCAACCGCTGAAGATGTAAGGTCACATCCCACAACCGGCAGGTTATACATTCTTAAAAAGCCCTGAATCGTACCGTCCTCAACGTTTGTTCCGTGAACGATCGGAAAAGCCACATCAATTGCTGCCACTGTCTTATTAAATAAGCCCTCAGTCTTTTCTAAAACAGTCTTGTTTTCATAAATCTTTAAACAAACCTTCGAGCTTTTCTTTAATAACGCAGGGATATCCTTGTAACTTTCAATTTTATCCAAATCTTTTCCGGTATACATTTCATTGTTCTTTGTAATATATACAGGATAAACATCATACTTTTCTCTGTCCAAATACCCAATCGCCTGAATGGCCGATATAACGGATATTTCATGTTCTGTTGATTTACCGCCGAAAAATACGGCAACCTGAAGTTTCATTTCCTTCGCCTTTCTGCTTAATCAAATTATAACGTTACAATTATACAACACAAATTGCGGACGGTCATTAAAAAATTAATTTTTAATAATTATCCGGAAGATCGTTTTCAAGTAAAACTATCTTCTTTTCTCCAAAGCTCTCAATTGTATACATAAAAGAAAGTGCTTCCTGTATTGTATCAAAAGCCTTTACTCTTTCTTCATGCATACCCGCCTGAATTGCCCCTTCATATATTGGCTTTGTTTTATTTACACCAACAAGCAATACATAATCACATACGGCTGCACTTTGCTTACCAAATTCTTTATTAAGTTCATCTTCTTTTTCTCCAAGTTCAACCATACCCGGAGTTATTAAGATTTTCGTTCCCTCAAAAAGATTAAGTGCATCAAGCGCTGCCTTTGCACCTGACGGATTTGAATTATACGCATCATCAATTGTGATAACGTCATTACTCTTGCTTAAAGCAAGTCTGTGAGGAGCCGCCTCAAGTTTTGAAACCTGCGGTCTTATTTCTTTCAGACTCATGCCAAGATTATGCGCAAGAGCAATTGCGCCCGCAATATTAATGCAGTTATGCGCGCCGATTAAATCCGTTCTGAAAGTAATATCATCACCCTCATCAGAGCCTTTAATCTTCATTTTAAAACAGGTTCCCCTGTCATTAACCTTAATGTCATACGCCTGATAATCAACATTATTTGTAATACCGTATGTAATTAAGTTATATGTTTTATCATTATATTTTTCTTTATTTTCATTAATGTATGAAATAATATTATCATCATCGCCGTTAATACATAAAATTGCTTTTTTAGGTAATGAATCCGCAAGTTCAAACTTGGTCTTTTTAATATTATCCATTGAAAGAAAGCTTTCAAGATGCATTGGCCCGATTGATGTGATAATACCGCATGTCGGTCTTACAATATCAGTGTCAGCCTTTATTTCACCGACTCTTTTTGCACCCATTTCCGCCACAAACACTTCAGTAATATTTTTAAGTTTTGAGCGGATTGTCATGGTAATACCCATTGGAGTATTGTAGCTTTCCGGCGTCATTAATGTGTTATATTTTGCTTTAAGAATTGTTGATAAGAAATACTTAACACTTGTCTTTCCAAAACTTCCCGTAATACCTATCTTTATAAGATTTTCATTGGAATTAAGCATTTTCTTTGCATCATTAATGTAGTATCTCTTAACAAGAAATTCCAAAGGTCTGTTAAGTAAATTGGCAATAAGAATGATTAACGGCATAAGCGCATAAATCATACCTGAAAACAAACATGCATACGCCGTATTATCAGTAAGAATTGTATATAATAAAACTAAAACAACAATAATATATATTGTTACATGCAAACGAATGACTCTCATCGTGTACACAAGTTTCTTTTTTACGTATTTTTCAATATGTGTAAGTGAAAATAAAAGAGTTAAAAGCGCAATAACAAGCATTCCTTTATCCCCTTTTAAAAGAGGAATATTCCATGCCGTCACTCCGTTTACAAAAGTCGCAAGTTCAGCAAGTAAAAGAATAATAACCTCACCCGCAATCTTTCTTAAATTGAGGTTATACCACTTAAGCTGTGTTCCCGCCTGATATGAATTAAGCTGGAACATATGAATGAAAAATCTGTTTGAAATAAATGTGGCAGCAATAATAATAAGCGCTGCAATTATTCTGATTAACATGTTTACTCCGTTTCAACCAAAATGTTTACTAGTTTTCTTTCTTTAAAGAATTAAGATAAGACAGCATAATCTTATCAAAAACCGCTTTACCTTCTAAGAATGAATAATGTCCCACTCCGTTAATAACTGCAAGACCCGAATTCGGAATGAGTTCTTCCATCTTCTTTCCGTCAGATAAAGGTGTCGCGGTATCATTACTTCCCCAGATAAGTAAGGTATCCTGCTTAATTAAAGGTAAACGATCGGTTAAATCAAGGTTAACAACCTTTGTTAAAACCGCTTTCATTTTATCTGAAGCCGCAGCGTAATCCGCTGACCCGCGTCCCTTTTTAAATTCATTTAATGCATCCGGGAAAAGCCATTTAACCAAAGGGAAATTTAAAACCGCCTTGCCCGCTTTATAAGAATAAACCTTAAAATAATACATAAAGCCTCGTTTTGGCTTGATTCCTGCACTGTCCGCAAGAATAAGATTTGAAATTTTAAAGTTTCTCTTATACAAAGTATCGTTCGCGTGATCGGTAGATGCCATTAATATCGATACTCTCCCGCCAAAGCTGTGTCCAAAAAGAATTACCTCTTTTAAGGAAAGGGTTTCAATAAATTTAATGACAAACAAAGTATATTCGCTTACACCCCAAATTGTATCAGGTTCTTTTGTTTTACCAAATCCCGGCATATCTAAAGCAATCACTCTGTATTCATCTTTTAATAAATTAAAGATTCCGTCAAAGAGCGTTATATTCGCTCCCCAGCCGTGTAATAAAAGTATTACCCTGCCTTCTCCTTCATCTCTGTAATTTACATCAATATTATCAATTGTTATATTCATAATTCATCCCTACGTAAAAATATGCGCCTGTAATTTACAAGCGCATAGTATTATAACACATTTATCAATCAGTTTGCACCATTTAGAGCCATATATTCTTCAATTTCTTCAACAGTCTTTATAATACCTGCCGAAATTACTTTGCAGCCATCGTCGGTAATAAGAACATCATCCTCAATTCTTACACCGATTTCCCAATCAGAAATATAAAGCCCCGGCTCAACCGTAATGACATTTCCGTCTTCAAGCGGCGTATCAGAGCCCAAAGAAACATCATGTGTATCAAGGCCAAGATGATGAGAAACATTATGGAAATAATATTCGGATATCCCCTTCTCTTCTGTTATGAGGCCAAGCTCCCTTAATTTCGGTTCATAAAAAGCTTTTAAAGCATCATTTAATTCTTTTATTGTTACGCCCGGCTTAGCCATTTTAATAACCAGGCTTTGACCTTCCAAAACAATATTGTAAATAAGCTTTTGTTTTTCGTTAAATTTTCCGTTCACAGGAAAAGTCCTTGTAATATCGGATGAATAATGATTATACGTAAATCCGACGTCACATAATACAAGCTCATTATCGTTAATAACCGTATTGTTGTCACTGTAATGAAGTGTTGTTGCTCTCTTTCCACCCGCAACAATTGATGCAAACGAATGCTCGTGCACGTTATTCTTTGCGGCTGTATAATCAAACACCGCCTCAAGCTCACATTCATTAATTAAAGGATGTGCAGTGCGCATCATTGCAAGTATGCTTTCATTTGTGATTTTGCATGCACTGATTATATCGTCAATTTCATCAAAGTCTTTGACCATACGGGTTTTTGCAACTGCATTAAAAATATCGCAAATATTTGCATAAGGATACATTTCCTTGATTTTATTTGCATATCTTACGCCAAACGACTGTGTATCTTCGATATTTTGTCTGTATAAATCAAGGTAAACCTTAAATTCCTTACCTCTGTTTCTTACAAAATAATCAGAAATATAGTCATCAAGTTCATCAATATAATTAACATTTTTAATTCCGCTTATTCTTGTAACATCATTTTTTAAAAGTCTTGGGCCGACCCATCTTGCCATCACTTCATCAAATCTCTCAATAAAAAGAGCTTTTGTGATGATTGCTCCGTCCTTTTTCATTACAAGAACTATATTTTGCGCATCAATTCCCGTAAGATAATAAAAATTTCTGTCCACAGAAAATTTATACGCTTCATCAAGAGATTTCATCGGGGCTCTGCCGGATGAAACAATTACAATTCCGTCATCCGTATATGTAAGTAATTTATTTATTCTATCGCCAAATACTGTATTTTCCATAAATTTACCTTATTTTCCCTGCCATTGCATCTTTGTTTGTGGCATATAAAAGAGCATTTTCAGCACTGATTTTCTTTTCGTTATAGAGTCTTAAAATCTCGCTGTCCATTGTCTGCATTCCTTCAGACTGTCCCTGATAAATAAAGTTATCAATCTGGAACACCTTAGACTCTCTTATAAGGTTTCTTATCGCACTGTTAACCACCATTATTTCAAACGCAGGAACAATTTCTCCGTTTATTCCCGGTATTAACTGTTGTGAAACTACAGCCTGCAAAACCATTGAAAGCTGTATTCTTACCTGTTGCTGTTGAGCCGGCGGGAATACATCAATAATTCTGTCAATCGTCTTTGCCGCTCCCACAGTATGAAGAGTTGAAAATACAAGCTGTCCCGTTTCAGCGGCCGTAATTGCCGTCTGTATTGTTTCAAAATCACGCATCTCACCAAGCAAAATTACGTCCGGAGACTGTCTTAATGCGGCACGAAGTGCAATCTGATAAGATCCGGTATCTTCATCAATTTCTCTTTGGCTTACAATACTTTGATCGTGCTTGTGAATAAATTCAATTGGGTCTTCAATTGTAATAATGTGCTTTTTTTGAGTATGATTGATTGTATCAATAATTGATGCAAGTGTTGTTGATTTACCGCTTCCCGTGGGACCTGTTACAAGCACAAGGCCTTTCTTTAAAGAAGCAAGCTCAATTACCTTCTTCGGAATGTTAAGCTCCGAAAAATCAGGTAAATCAAACTTAACCACTCTTAAAACAGCGGCATAAGAACCACGCTGTTTATAAGCGTTGCAACGAAATCTTCCCAAATGGCTGATAGAGAAAGAAAAATCCGCATCTCCCGTCTCGTTTAACTTAATCATGTTTTCATTTTTGTAGATGGAATAAATCTCATTTACAAGTTGCTTTGTGACATCCGGCATAACGGACTGTTCCGTTATTTTAAGCATCTCTCCGGATACTTTCATTGTGATTGGGCAACCGGCAACGATATAAACATCTGATGCATCCATGGAAATTGCATAATTAAGAATATTTTGAATATTAATATCAGTAATAAATTCAGACATAACGCCTCTCCTTTATTCTATGGTGATCACATCACCAAACTCGGTAGGATTACCACCGTTCCAATCATATGTATTAATTGTACGATATGAAGTTATTGTGTATGTATTGTTTGTAAAATCCGAAGTGTCAAGTAAAACATCCAACGCAAGTGTAGAACTTACATTAACCATAACCTCCAAAGAGCCCTCATATACATAAATGGAATATTTCTGATTGTTATTTGCTCTTCCGGTATCGGAACCGTCAGAGTAATATTCCGCGAGGTAATCATATAAGCCTGCTTCATCGCTTACACCGCTTTCAATTGCATTATATATAACACAATCAACTTCAGAAAGCAAAGTTTCCATTGCATCTACAGCGGCATAATGCGCTTTAATGCTCTCATCACTTTTAGTTACGGTTTTTTCATCGGCTCTTGCCGCAAGATATGATAAAACGCCAAACGTGGTTAAACATAATACGACAAAAATCATTAAAATGGAGGCAATCCCCGTGCCTGCCTGAAATTTTCTCTGCATCAGTCGACACCTCCGTTACTAAAATATTTTGAAACGGTAACCGTTGTTACAACATCATCCCCGTCATATATGGAAATGACAGACGAAACAAGCACTCCGTTATCCGTATCTGTAGAAGTGACAACTTTCTTTGCGTAAAAGTCGGTTTCTTTTTCTGTAATAACGTAGCTATCGTCATAATAAGATATACCGTCGGTTAAAAGGGCATCATCCGCCGTTTCACAGGCCAAAAACCCTTCAGCTTCCTGTTTTATTACATTGTCCGCATAATTTAACTTATTGGTATCACTGCTTTTTGCGGAAGCAAGTGCAAAAAGCCTTACAGTAACAATCGCAGCCAACGAAAAGAAAATTATTACAATTATAAATTCAGTTAAGAACGCTCTCGCTCTGTCTCTTTTCATAACTCCTCCGCCTACCTAAGAGCTGTTTTCATGCTGTGCGTATTACCATCAATAACAACCGTGTAATACACATAATTATCATAAATATCAAAATCAAAAGAATCCACTTTACAGATTCTTTCTCCCAAATCCAGTGTAAAAGTCCATTCGTCAAGCAAAGTATATTCGTATAAATATCCGTTGTAATAATAAATAACGGTGGATACGCCTTCGTCAACCTTAATACGAATGGCGCTTGTTTCAAAAACGCCGCTTCCGACCGTGTCTTCATAAACTCCGCCCGAAACATAAGCCTGATTAAGCTTATTCCCGATATATGCAATTGTAGAAATGGATGATATATTATCGGATCTCCTATCCATAATACGATTGTAGGATTCAACGCCCATATAAAGAACAAGCGCCGACAAAACCGTAAACAACAAAATAAGAGACATTGTAAATATCAAACTGATTGAATGATTTTTCTTCATAACTACCTCTTAACTGCTCTAATTTACATATACCTTAATCACAGGCTTTGTATTTGAACCAAGCACGGAATAATAAACCGTATATTTATCATGGTCCACCAAAACGCCGTAATTTTCCTCAATATAAGAAACACTGTCAGGATATGCGCCTTCAATTGAGTAGCATAAAACCGCTGCCTCATTTAAGGCCTGTTCCAAGGTATCAATCTCATTTTGCTTTGTATTAACGGAAATCTTTCCCGTTGCAAACATACAAATAAAGACGATAGCCACAAATAAAGCAATTGCAGCAATTACATTTTTCAAAGGAATTAACTTTTCCTGTTTATATAAATGCATATGCACACCTTCCTTTATTTATTATAACGACGACATAATGCTTGCAAGCGGTAACATAACAGAAACAAGAATACCGCCAATAATTACCGAAAGCACAGCAACAAGTACAGGTTCAATTACAGAGACAAGCTTATCAATTGCCTCATCAACTTCTCTTTCATATACATCTGACATGTTTTCCATAACGGAATCAAGCTGACCTGCCTTATATCCCACAGCAACCATTCTTGTCTGAAGAGCATCAAAAAGATTCGTTTCAATCAATGCTTCAGGGAAGTTTTTGCCTTTTTTTACAAGACGACCGATTTCTTCAATTTTTTTCTTAGATTCAGAATTATTAACAATACCGGGAGCCAAATCAAGGGCCTCATCAATTGAATAGCCGCTACCAAGCATCATTGCCATTACAGAAGCAAATCTGCCTGCAGTAATTTTTTCATTTACTCTTCTTAATGCCGGCAATTTATAAATTACCGCATTAATTGCAGCAGAGCCTTTGATTTTATATAAAACAAAAAGGAAAATCGCAACAACAAGAAATACCAAAGTAACAACCAATGCGGCATATCCCACGCCACGGCCGACATTCATGAAGAACTTACCTGTTGAAGACATATTCGTTCCAAGATTCGAATAAACCTCTTCAAAAATAGGAAGAACTCTTGTTACAAGAAGTAAAATAACTACAGACATCATGATTACAAGTAAGAACGGATAAGTAACCGCACTTGCAATCGATCTTTTTGTGTTGTCTTCTCTTTGATAATACTTTTCAAGTGAAGATAATACATCATCAAGTTTACCGGTCTTTTCACCGATACCGATCATGTTTACCATATAATCCGGGAAGAATCCCGCTTCAGAAACTGCAGCATGTAAAGATCCGGTTTCCGTAACCTTTGCGGCAATGTCAGCAAACTGCTGTTTAGCGGACATATCCATCACGCTGTCTGTAAGAGTTGACATTCCGTCATGTAACGGAATCCCGGCTTTAAGGATTAATGCAACCTGGCCACAGAACGTGGCAGTTTCGCCGGCGCTAAGCTCAAACTTTTTCTTGTTTTCTTTCATTCCAATACCAATCCCTTTCATAAAAGTTATCACATCTAATAAATTTCTTTTTGATAATAAGTGTGGCTTCCGGTTGAAAGCGCAAGCCCAATCGTGGCATCATAAAAATGCCAGCTTCCGTCATAATATATCTGATTCCATGCATGATAATATGACGAATCATTATTATGATCATAATAACCAAACACCAGCCTTGCAGGCACACTAATCGCCCTGCACATAACAGCAAGTAAATTAGCGTAATCAGAACATACACCGCTCATCTTGCTTAAAGTCGTATCACAATTCGGATATCTTGTAGTTGCACCGCTGTCTCTCTTTGCATAATCATATGAAATGTTATTCTTAACATACGCATATAAAGCATTAACTTTATCTGCAGTACTTGAATAACCCGCAGTAAGTTCATATGCAAGCTTTACAGCATTAGTAGAAGTACTGAATTCAACCTTGCTTGAAGTATAAACAAACTGATTGACAGAAGTATTTGATGTAACAGTCTGAGAAACTCTCTTAGAATAAGAAGAATCGCTTGTGTTTTGATATACCATCACGGTATAACTGCCGGCACCCTGCGTTAAAAGATATGTGTTCCACTGATCCGCAACAAAATCACACTGACTTGTGGTGCCGTCAGGATTTTTTATCATAACAACTGCTTTTTGGCTAATGGAAGAATTGTTATATACACGGACATAACCTCTGCTTGCGTTACCGTAATCAATTACAAATACGCCGGAAGAATCCGACACGGTCGTATTTGTTGCAGAAGGTGTGCTTATACTTATTGTATAACTTGGTGCCGGTGCAGCCGTTGT
>CAJOOB010000163.1 GCA_905236025.1 uncultured Lachnospiraceae bacterium | reverse complement strand
TAAAGCCAAGCTCCTGCCTAAGTAACGACTTATCAAAAGGATTCGCAATAAGAGACCACTTCTTTCCGCTATCCATCCCAAGTAAAGAAGCCGCTTCCTCAAGTTTAAAATTATATGATTTTTTAGAGGCTGAATAACTCGTTTTACCGCGGTATTTAATGGTTGCGCTTTCAAAAATACTTACCGCCTCATCATATGACGCATCCGTATCAACAAGATAAATTGTGCACTCGCTGTATGCCTGCTTTGATACGGAAGACGCCTTAATGAATAGCTGCGGTATATCGTGATTAACAACGGCATAATTACCCACTTTTGTGGCATCCGCCCCTGTGAGCAAAGTTTCATCCGTTTCCTCTGTCTCTGCTTGTGTTATGGTGGTACTATTTTCTGTTTCAGTGGCACTTAAACCAACCTCTATTGTGTTATGGGAAAGTTTATTTTTACTGTAGTGATTTATATAAAACACCATTCCCACAATAAAAACCGTCAAAACAGCGGCTGTAACAAAAGGTATTAAATTGTATGGTTTACGCTTTTGCATTTTCCCCATCAGTCCAACAATTGTAATATTCCGTTTCAAGTTCTTCATTAACCGCCGTATGACGGATAATAGTTTCTAAAAGTTCTTCAAGTTTAGAGCCTTGCGAATAATCAGCCGGTGCAAAATACCTGATTCTGCTTTCTCTAAACATATTATAAACCTTGGTTTTATCCTGAGTATTCGGATCATACACACCAATAGAATGTCCGTTATACTGATTAACCAGTTTCATACAAGGTATATCGGTTGCACTGTCTCCGATATAAACAATATTTCTAAAAGGCACCCTTAAATCCTGCGGCTTGTATGATTTGTTAACATCAGGGTCGTTTGGGTCAAGGACACCTTTTTCAATTCTAAATAAAAACTGCGTTTTGTTTGTATAATTTATTACCTGCGATGGCCACACGGCAACTCCGTCTTCGTCATACAAAAACGAACTTGCATACACCTTTTTAAATGCGCCCTCCCTTGCAGGAACGGTTGCTTCTATCATTTCCTTTAATCCGGAAGAAATAATGTAATGCTCGACAATTACGCCGTTTTTTTCTCCGATTTTTCTTATTCTTTCAAACCACGTTTCAACACCCGGGTAAAGCTTTACCTTTTCACCGTAATTTTCAAGATCCTTTTTGGTAAACGGCATTTTACCTCTGGATTTCTTTTTCATGAGATACATATACGCCAGGTTGCCATCCATATCATTTTCTTCTGCCAGTTTATTTGTTTCATTCCAAAACTCTTCAACCGCATCACTGTACACATCCTGAATAAACCCCTGTGCCTGCATATCGTTTGGAGAAAGCGTACGGTCGAAATCATAACATATGGCAAGGACCGGCTTATCTTCCTTTTTCTCACGTTTGTATAAAACCTGATTTTTCATGACTCCTCCTCTATCTGAAAAATTCCGAAAAGTTACTCTAATTTTACCATTTTACGAACATTTTTCAAGGCAGAATAAAAGCGCGGTGTACAAACACCGCGCTGATACTTTAAATTATATTATTTTACAACTCTTACTTTGATTACGCCGTCAATAGCTTTAAGTTTATCAACAGCCGATTCTGTAATCTTGTCATCTAAGTCAAGCATCGTATAAGCATAATCGCCTCTTGACTTGTTCATCATGTCTGAAATGTTAACATTCTCGCTTGAAACAACGCCTGTAATGGCATTAATGATTGCAGGAACGTTCTTGTGGCATACAGATACACGACCTTTCTTAACTGCAGGACCCATATCAAGTGCAGGATAGTTAACCGAATTCTTGATATTACCGTTTTCAATAAAGTCAACAATCTGATTAACAGCCATCTTTGCACAATTGTCTTCTGATTCTGCCGTTGATGCTCCAAGATGAGGAGTTGCAATAACACCGTCCATCTTTGCTGTTGCAGCATTTGGGAAGTCTGTAACATACTTACGTACCTTACCGTTTTCCAAAGCTTCCTTCATATCTGCATCATTTACCAAAGCATCTCTTGAGTAGTTAAGAATGATTACTCCGTCCTTCATCATTGAGAATGAAGCTCTGTTAAACATGCCCTTTGTTTCATCTGTAAGCGGAACGTGTACAGTGATGAAATCTGCCTGGTTGTAAATATCTGAATAACTCTTTACAAGTTTAACACTTGTTGAAAGATGATAAGCGTTCTGAACCGAAAGATAAGGATCACATCCAATAACTTCCATTCCAAGTGCAACAGCTGCATTTGCAATTAATACGCCAATTGCGCCAAGACCGATAACGCCAAGCTTCTTGCCTTTAATTTCTGTTCCGGCAAATTTGCTCTTAGCTTTTTCCATTGTCTTGTTGATGTTTTCATCATTCTTGTTATCTGCTACCCACTGCATACCACCGCGAATATCACGTGATGCAAGAAGCATACCTGAAATAACAAGTTCCTTAACGCCGTTTGCATTTGCACCCGGAGTATTGAATACCACAATACCCTTATCAGCGCACTTATCAAGCGGAATATTGTTTACGCCTGCGCCTGCTCTTGCAACTGCAAGAAGTGAATCAGGAAGGTCCAATTCATGCATTGAAGCGCTTCTAACCAATACTGCATCTGCTTCCGCAAAATTATCTGTAGTTCCGAATGTATCCGGAAGTAATTCCATACCAACCTTGGCGATTGGATTCAAACAATTTACTTTAATCATTATATTACCTCGATTATTTAAGATTTTCAGCTTCAAACTTCTTCATGAATTCTACAAGCTTCTGTACGCCTTCGATTGGCATTGCGTTGTAGATTGAAGCACGCATACCGCCAACAGTTCTGTGACCTTTAAGGTTTTCAAATCCTGCTGCCTTTGCTTCCTTAACGAACTTAGCATCAAGTTCTTCATCACCTGTTACGAAAGGTACGTTCATTAAAGAACGATCCTTCTTTTCAACAGTACCCTTGAAGAGTTTGCTTTCATCAAGATAATCGTAAAGAATCTTAGCCTTCTTTTCATTATGTTCTTTCATTGCCTGAAGGCCGCCCATCTTCTTAATCCACTTAAATACCTTACCACAGATATAAATTCCGTAGCATGGAGGTGTGTTATATAATGAATCGTTGTCTGCCTGTGTCTTATACTTAAGCATGGTTGGTGTACCCGGAAGTACATCATCTCTGATTAAGTCTTCTCTGATAATAACGATAACAACACCTGCAGGACCAACGTTCTTCTGAACACCGCCGTAGATAACGCCGTACTTTGTAACGTCTACAGGCTCTGATAAGAAGCATGAAGAAACGTCTGCAACGAGTTCATGGCCCTTTGTGTTTGGAAGTTCCTTAAACTTTGTTCCG
>CAJOOB010000162.1 GCA_905236025.1 uncultured Lachnospiraceae bacterium | reverse complement strand
TCTGAATCTTCGGTTTCTTCTTTATTTCCTTCTTCTTTTTTCTTTTCTTCTTTCTGTAAAGCAAGGACTTCATCAAGGGTTAATGTTTTTTCTTTCTTACACTTAAAGTTATCTCTGATATATCCAAAGATTGAAGGATAAACCTCTTCATCATCATCTGATTCAGGGAGTCCAAGTTTTATTCTTCTCTTTTTCTTTCTGATTTCATAAATCACAATAAGTACCATACAGATAAATGAAATCGTTGTAAGAATAAGTCCCGGTATAAATCCCACAGGTCTGTACTTAAATTCAACTGTATGGGTTCCCGCAGAAACATATACACCAAGGAAGGCTCCGTATACGCTTTCCAATTCGACTTCCTTACCGTCAACATATACGCTCCAGCCTGCATCATAATTAATGGATGTGTATAAATATCCGTCTTCTGAGGCAGTAACCGTTCCCTTAATGTAAGTATCTTCAAACTCGGTGATTTCCATTGTTTCGTCTGCAAGATCGGCATATATTTCATTCCATACATCTTCATCATAGCTATATGCATAAATCTGACATGAGCTCACCGTTTCACCCGGCGTTACGGTAATTACCGAATCAGCAGGAACTTCACCAATATCAAGCACATATCTGTGATTTGTTCCGCTAAAGGTCTGGGAAAAACTGTATGTTATGTCAGAACTGCTTGTTGCGGTTACGGTGACTGAATCCACGTAATTTGTTACATATACGTAAATATGTGTGGCTTCGGTTACATTAATTTCTGCATATGAACCGTTATCTGTTGCCCCGACAGGTAAAAACACGTCAGAGTACTTACCGCCCGTTGCCGCTGAAATAAAGTCATTTTGTACCGCAAAAGGATTATTTAATGTAATAACATCAAATTCTTCAAGGAAATTCTCATCAAGCATAAAGCCAAGCGGCAGATAATATTCATTTTCATAGATATAGCGGTTATTGTCATCATCCGCCTTTACAAGGCTTGCATAACAAAGATCCTTTGTGGATGAACTTGCAATTAAATATTTTACATTAAGAAGTGCCGCCGTTACCGGAGTCCAGCCAAGTGCAGAATATGCATTTGCCGATCTTTCAAATCCAAGTCTTCCCAAGACCTCAGTAATTGATTCGTTTGCAGTGGATGAGAATGTGGAAACACCGTAATATCCAATCCATGCTGCATCATTTTTTGTCTTTCTGTCAAGACGCTCTGTTCTGTAGAAAAGCTCTGAACTTTCTTCTTCTAACTGCGCAAGCATTGTCTGAATCGAATCATTATCTTCAAGATAATATGTTCTGTTCGCACAGCTGTATCCTGTTGCATCCGTGTTGATAGCCACTTCCGCAATGGATATGATTATAAGAAGATATATTACAAATGCTTTTCTTACTCTCGGGCGTTTTGCCAAAAGCGCAATTACAAGATAGAAAACAATAAAGAGCATTGAAATGTATATAAAGTTGTAATCATAATTATTTGAAGTATCATCAAATACGGATGTACCGACATAAAGCTCTTCAATAATCAAAAGTAAAGCTATGGATGCCGCAAAACATCCAAATATCTGTTTATACGTACAACTTCTTATATTCCTGAAGGCTTCAAAGCACATTGTAATCATTAAGAATATCATTATGAAGGACTCTCTTGCAGGAAGGGAGTTTGGATAATGTAAACCGTGCCAGATATAATTTGGAATGTTTAAGTTAAAACTGAAAAGGAAAAGTATGACCATTGCTGCTTTTCCAAGCTTTTCTCTTCTCGATGCGGATGAAACAAAGAAATATAACGGTATGAAGAGATATGAACATACCGAGAAGTAAATATTAGGAGAATGTGCATCAAAAACGGATGCATACATTTCCATAACATTTCTTGAAAGCATATAAAGTATCGAAAAATATCTTGTTAGAGTTGTCGGAAAATCAATGTCGCTTGAATATGAAAGGCCAAGCGTATATAATTCCGGCAAAATAAGGACAAAGCCAAATAAGCCCGCAATCAGAGATGATAAGGCAAATCTCACAAACTTCTTTCCAATAAAGATATAATCCTTGATTCTTGTATCAATAAAGAGAAGATATACGAAATAAATAACCATAAACAGGCATACCATTATGGCTATGTAGTAATTTGAATATACAGAAAGCGCAAGCGTTACAACGTATAAAGAAATCTTACCCTCTTTCACCAGTTTTTCAAGCCCCAAAACAACGAGAGGCAAAAGCATAAGAGTATCAAGCCACATTATGTTCCAGCTGAATGCCGCATAATACGACGAAAATCCATAAAAAAGACCAAACGCGAGCGTTGTGTAACTCTTTGTATTAAAATGTTTAGAAAGATAATATGTGGTAAATGTACATGAAAGCGCGATTTTAACGACATACGTCACCATCATAAATTCAATGACATTATCTTCGTTTGCAACTAAAAAAATAAGCAAATTCGAAGGGCTTGCAAGATAATATGCAATAATGGACGTAAAATTAAGACCCATTCCAATTTCCCAGGAATAAGTAAGGCTGCCGCCCGATGTTAATTTTCTGTATAATTCCTTGTAAAAAGGAGCATACTGATGATAACAGTCAGACCGTAAATACATCATTTCCCCGAAAGGATAAACTTCTCTTGCAATAAAAATTCCAAGAATAATACATGCAGGCACAATAAATGCAAGAATGTACAAAAGATTTTTTTTGAGGTATGAAACCATCGCATTATTATTACTGTTCACTTTCAAACTTCTCCTTTAAAATAAACCGTACGCGTCTATTTTACTACAAATAAAGTGAAAGTAAAAGCGATTTAACGCATAACTTTTTTTGAAGATTTTTCATTATACATTTTGATTTCAGCTTCTCTTTCATATTCAGAAAGCAGCTTTTCCTCAACAGGGTCTGCAATCACACTTCCGATACTTACGTCAATTACAAAAGGAAGGCCTTTAACGGCAGACTTTTCCTTTAAATAATTTCTGATATTCATTTCAAGCCGGTTTACTTCTGATTCGTCAGTGCATTCCTGCAACAGGATAAATTCGTCTCCTCCCATTCTTACCATTACGGAAGAAACATCGCTATATTCGCGCATTGCATCAGAAATCAAGGTGATTGCAATATCACCGTTTTCGTGCCCGAAATTATCATTAATGTATTTTAATCTGTCCAAATCAAGATACATGATTAAAACCTTACGACCCATTTCCATTGCTTTGTTAAAGTATTCATTTCCGGCCTCACTGTAACCTAAGCGGTTATAAATACCCGTCATAAAGTCCATAATGGACTGCTGTTTAAGCTTATGATTCATGTAATCAATCTTTTCTCTGTAGAATTCGGCTTCAAGAGCGGTCTGAATGGCATTTACAAAAGTAAAGGTATACTGCTTAAGCATCATAAACAGTGCGCCTCGTACGGCAATAAAGCCAACCGTAAGCTTACCGAAGTGAATTGGTAAAAAGAGCATGCACTGTCCCGAAACATCCGCCTCAAACGTCGGGAAAATACCTCTTATTGATGTGATATCATATGCCTTGTCCGCATCTTTATCATAAAAGAACGGAACATTTAAAAGGTTTGGGTAACCCTTAACCTTAAAATCCACAGAAGTCGTGATTGTATGAGTATCTACTTTTGAATTGTAACGATATATTTTCGGATCAATCGCAATACACATGGCGTCGCATTTTAGAAGCGGCAAAACACGTTTAATACACTTGATAATGTCATTTATGTTATTACACTTACCCATTCTTGCAGACATTGCCATTATGTCTTTTGAAAACTTGTCGTTTTCCATTGAGTAAATCATCTGTTCCATCGCCGCAACTGAAATATCCTCCGAATGTTTCGGACATCCGCAGCTTTCTCTTGTTAAAAAAGTATAATCAATGTAATTTTTATCCGGGATTTCAATGTTTTTATGCCAATAATCACAAAGTAAATCCATACACTTATACCCTATATTTTCCCTTATAACCTGAGTTGTTGTAAGCTTTGGCATATAGAATTTAGCCTTGTCAAAATTATCAAATCCGGTAACCAAAAAGTCCCTTGGTACATTTAAACCAAGTTCTTTGGCAGCTTCACATACGCCCATCGCCACATCGTCATTTACGCAGACAACTGCATCCGGAAGGTTATTGTTTACATTGTATAATCTTTTAAAATTGTCATATCCGCTTTCAAACGCAAACGAATCATAACATAAATTTTCTTCGGAAAAATCAAGATCGTTTGCACGCATAAATTCAGCGATACCGCGGACACGTTCCTTATTTTCATAATTATCCTTTGGGCCCATAATAAAATAGAAACTACGGCAATTGTGATCATTATACAGATGTTTTATGTTAGTTACGGATGCGGAAAAATTGTCCACACCCACATATTTAAAGTCAGCAAGAACTTCCGATATCGATAATACCGGAACATTTGCCTCTTTTACTCTTTTAACCGTTTCTTCCAAAACTCTTTTTTCGGTAACATTGGTAAGCTCTAAGATGATAGCATCAAAGCTTTTTAAATCCGGAAGACGAAAAATATTGTACTCCGCCAGATTATAATTTACATCATTACTCCAATTTCCCGTACTGTTAAAGACATAAAGGTTAACATCTTCATTCGTTTCTTTAATACGATTGATAATGCCGATGCTCCACGCCGTGGTGATAAAACTACCCCAACCATCCATTAGTAATGCTATTTTTCGCATCTTTTTCCACTCTTTCGCTACTTAACTATAAGTCTCTGTGTTTGAATGTTTTTGAACCATTTGCATAATCCGCCACAACGTGGCCATGGCCAAATAATTTATATTTATACGTTACAAGCCCTTCTAATCCTACCGGACCTCTGGCATGTATTTTACTCGTACTGATACCGACTTCCGCTCCAAAGCCGTATCTGAAACCGTCCGCAAAACGTGTGGACGCATTTTGATAAACGCCTGCTGAATCAACCATCTGCATGAATTTATTTGCGGTTTCATCATTATCAGTGATAATACAGTCTGTATGATGAGAACCGAATTTATTGATGTGTTCAATCGCTTCATCAACGTTTTCAACGATTTTTACGGAAGCGCAAAGGTCAAGATATTCCTTTGCATATGCATCATCTTCCATTTTCTGTGCATCAATTATTTCAAGCACTTCTTTATTTCCAAAAAGCTTAACGTTATTTTCTGCAAGCGTCTTTGCAAGCTTTGGCAAAAACTCCTTTGCAATTTTTCTGTTTATCAGAATTGTCTCAACGGAATTACATGCTGCGGTGTACTGAGTCTTTGCATCAACAATAACAGGAATCGCCAAATCTTCATTAAAATCTTCATCCACGTAAATGTGGCAAATACCGTCTGCATGCCCCATAACAGGGATTTTGGTGTTATTCATTATATACTGAACAAACGCATTGGATCCTCTTGGAATAAGTAAGTCCACAAGTCCGTAACAATCAAGGAGTTCGTCAATATCACTGTGAGCCGTTGCCTGTAAAAGAATTCCTTCCGGCAGTCCCGCCTCTTTTGCACTTTCTTTTACAATATCAAAGAGCACCTTATTAGTATTTGCAGTTTCTTTACCGCCCTTTAAAATAGCGCAATTACCACTCTTTAAGCAAAGTGTGGCAATTTGTACAAGAGCATCAGGTCTTGCCTCAAAAACCACGCCAATAACACCTATTGGGCAGCTCACTCTGTACAAAGTAAGGCCTTCATCCAACTCTCTTGCAAGAGAAACCTTGCCAATCGGGTCATCCAATGTCATTAACTGCTTAATACCGCTAATAACATCCTCTAACTTATGCTCATTAAACAAAAGACGTTTTTGCACCTGAGGCGCAACATCATTATCCTTTGCGTACTTTAAATCCTGTTCGTTAGCCGCAAAAATCTTATCCTTTTCCTTCAAAAGATTGTCGGCAATTTTTTCCAAAACCTTATTTCTAAGCTCATTTGAAGTAGCTGCAAGCTTTGGGCTTGCCTGTTTCATAAGGCTGACATCTGATTTTACACTCATTTTGTTTTCTCCGTAATTATTGCTTAGTAATTATATTATTCATAAAAATTCAAAGCAAGTATTTTTTAATCTTATAACATAAATATGACGATTATGTGATTATATAAAATATTTTTATTGTTAAGAATGAAGTCTGAACGTTTTTGGGCTCTTTATGCTGACCAAAAAAAGTGCAACAACAATATATACAAGGGCAAAAGCTGTTGTGGCAATGGCCATGATTACCGGATTAACCCCCATATTCTCGCCCTGCGTACTTAGGAAATAACACACAAAATACGTAAGACCGGAAATGGTTTTATATGAGACGCTCTTAATTTCCATCCCTTCCGAATACGGTTGCAAAAGGTAATATAACACCAGTCTGTGAACCGAAAAGAAAACACTCATGGAAATAACAGAAACAATTATTAAAACAAAATTAATCAAAGATCTGTCCGTTCCGATAAAAATATTCAAAATGCACAGCCCCAGCACAATACATAAAGATGGTAAAAGATTTAAGAATAACGTAGTCTTTAATCTTTGCTTAAAAAGTCCCAAAATAACCTCTTTAGTCTTATAAAAATTATATGAAAACATTGCGCAGTCGCAGTTTGCAAACATTGCGGATGTTAAGGCATCGCCGGTGTTTAAGAAATAAATAACCATCGGCAGGAAAATAATAGCATGCTCAACCGCAAGTTTATTTTTAATATCAACTTTAGCAATAATTAAACCCACTAAAACCAAAAGAATAATTAAATCAATTCCCAATATGACAAGACATTCTCTGAAAGAGCGCTTATACAAAAGCTTTTTGTGTCTTAAAACAAAGAGTTCGTGGAAATATGCAAAGCCCGATCTTTCACTGCTTTCTAATGTATCATCGGAAATATGTGAAGAAACAAGAGAAGTATTAATTGTGTTTTTCTTTGCAACAGCATTTTCCCTGGCACTGATAATGCCAAAGTGCTCCATCTTATAAAGCTTCTTATAGGAATTTTCGGCTATCAGCCTCTTTGCACAATAAATCGCAATAAATACGGTGATCGTAAGGATAATAAGAAGGATTGGCAAATTCGCATAAATCAAAAAAACAAGCGGAAGATATGCCAAAACAAGCGAAAGTATTCCGGCGCACAGCTTAACCTTTAATACAAACCCGGCCTTATCGCAGATATTGCATCTTACGTACCAAAGCTGAATAAAAGCGCTGATCGTTTTAATGGCTGTAAAATAAATGAATACAAACGGTACATACAGTAAAGACGCACCAGTAATAAGTGCTGCAATAAGCGTAACAAAGCTAAAAAATACGGCTCTTGTAAGAGTATAGAAAATATGCGTCGATAAGATATATTCTTTTGCATCAAGCCCCATTAAAGAAATGGCATAATACTTGTCTTCAGAGTCATCGGCAAACATGTTTGTATTGATGAATGCTCCAAAAATGCTTAGACACACAAAAATGTGAACAGCAACGGGCAAAGCGTTTTTTATAAAAAACTCCTCAGACAGATATGTAAAAAGAACAATCGGGCCAAAAATAAATAAGCCCAGATATAATGCGTGATTAAGTAAAAACTTAAAAATTGAAGAAAAAAAAGCAAAAAAAGCAAAGATGCCCTGGAAACCTTTGTTTCCGTACACAGAGTAAGGAATAATCTTCTTTAAGAAAAATACCCTCCTGAAGGAAAAAATGGTGGCATTAACTTTAGAGGCATGTGAAAGTTCCATACCCTTAATAAAGGTATTAATCATATTAAGCCTCCTTGTTTTCGTCTTTTAATGCATCAATAACCCTGTTCTTGATTTCATCATCATTAAGATTTGAAATTTCAATTTTTTCAAGGACACCGTTATTTAAAATAACAATCTCGTCACACATTGTAACCGCCAAATCCAGGATGTGCGTACTCAAAATAATGATATGCTTATCCTTGATTTTTCTAAGCATATCCTTCATTTCCTCGGCCGCAATAACATCCAACGCGGTAAGCGGCTCATCAAGTAAAAGAATGGACGAACTTGAAATAACATTTACAAGCATCTGCATTTTACTCTTCATACCGTGAGAAAAATCCCTTAAAAGCCTGTCTCTGTCTTCAACCTCAATACCCACCATGTCAAAGTATTCATCAATACTCTTTTTATCTTCAATTCTGTCGCGATTAATGTCTAAGAAAAACTTAATAAACTCCCTTGCGGTAAGAAAAGACGGAACCGCCGGAGTGGAAAGAACGTATCCCACATCCTCAGGCACAAGTGCTCTTGTATCCCCGTTATTATCCGTGCATAAAATCTCACCGTAATCAAGGTCCAAATCTTCATCAACGAGATTAAAAAACGTGGTTTTACCGGCACCGTTACGACCTAAAAGACCGTAAATCTTCCCCTGTTCAAACTCATAATTTAAATCCCTTAAAACATCCTTCTTATCAAAGCTCTTCTTAACATTCTTAACAATAAGTTTCATGGTCTCTCCAAAAAAAATATTCTCGTAACAATGATACCATAAACCCTGCGCGTTCGCAATAACATACGCACTTCACAGGCGGTGCCGCGCGGCAGTCAAAAAAAATCCCCGTACAAACGTACGGGGATAAAATTCAAAAGAGACTACTTCTCTTCCCACTTCCAGTCAGCTACTTCAGGAAGGTCCATACCATATTCGTGGATGTACTGCTTATGCTCAACAAGCTTGTTGCTCATCTTCTGGTAGAGGTAAGCGCCTCTGTTACCAAGCTGAGGAAGGTTGATAAGAGCAAGCTGTACAAGGTGGAAACGGTCAACGTCATTCTGGACACGCATGTCGAATGGAGTTGTGATTGTACCTTCTTCCTTGTAACCACGAACGTGAAGAATTCTGTTGTTATGTCTTCTGTATGTAAGTTCGTGAATAAGTGTTGGATAACCGTGGAAGTTAAAGATTACCGGCTTATCCTTTGTAAAGAGCATATCGTACTCTGCGTCTGAAAGTCCGTGTGGATGCTCTGACTGTGGCTGTAACTTGAAGAGGTCAACTACGTTGATGAATCTGATCTTAAGTTCAGGAAGTTCCTTATTTAAGATTGATACAGCAGCGAGTGCTTCAAGAGTAGGTGTTTCACCTGCACAAGCGAATACAATATCAGGTTCCTGGCCATCGTCATTTGAAGCCCAATCCCAAATACTGATACCCTGTGTACAATGCTTAACAGCCTGTTCCATTGTTAACCACTGTGGTCTTGGGTGCTTAGAAGCAACAATTACGTTAACGTAGTTACGGCTTCTTACACAGTGATCGAATGTTGAAAGTAAGCAGTTAGCATCCGGTGGAAGGTAAAGACGTACAACGTCTGCCTTCTTATTAGCAATATGATCCATAAAACCAGGATCCTGGTGTGTAAATCCGTTATGATCCTGCTGCCATACGTTAGAAGCAAGGATTAAGTTAAGTGAAGCAATTTCTTCTCTCCAAGGAAGCTGATTACATACCTTTAACCACTTAGCATGCTGAGCTACCATTGAATCGATGATACGAATGAATGCTTCGTATGATGCGAAGAAACCATGACGACCTGTAAGAAGGTAACCTTCCAACCAGCCTTCACACATATGCTCTGAAAGCATTGAGTCCATGATACGTCCGTCTGTAGCAAGGAATTCATCTGTATCTACAGCGTCTGCATTCCAGTCTCTGTTTTCAACTTCAAACATATGAGAAAGTCTGTTTGACATTGTTTCATCAGGACCAAACGCACGGAAGTTCTTAGCCTCTGCATTAAGTTTGAATATATCACGAATGAATGCACCGAGTTCGATCATATCCTGACCTTCTTTAGCACCAGGAGTTTCAACAGGGAATGCATAATCGCGGAAATCAGGCATACGAAGGTCACGAAGTAAGAGGCCGCCGTTACCGTGAGGGTTTGCACCGATTCTGTGGTTGCCTGTAGGAGCAAGAGCCTTGAGTTCAGGAATAAGCTTACCGTCTTCTGTGAAGAGTTCTTCAGGCTTGTAGCTTCTTAACCAGTCTTCAAGCATCTTAAGATGTTCAGGCTTGTCCATCATGATAGGTACCTGATGTGCACGGAAGCTGTCTTCAATCTGCTTACCGTCAACAACCTTTGGACCTGTCCAGCCCTTAGGAGCACGAAGAACGATCATTGGCCATACAGGACGGGTCTTGTTGCCGTTTTCTCTTGCATCCTTCTGGATCGCTTTAATCTTTTCAATAGCTTCATCCATAGCTGCTGCCATCTTCTTATGCATATCCATTGGTTCAGAGCCTTCAACAAAGATTGGCTCCCAACCCATACCTTCGAAGTACTTAACAAGTTCTTCATGAGAGATACGCGCAAGAATTGTAGGGTTTGAAATCTTATATCCGTTAAGATGAAGGATTGGAAGAACCGCACCGTCAGTTACAGGATTAAGGAATTTATTTGACTGCCATGATGTAGCAAGAGGGCCTGTTTCAGCCTCGCCATCACCAACAGTAACTGCAGCGATAAGATCAGGGTTATCAAATACAGCACCAAATGCGTGTGCGATTGAGTAACCAAGCTCACCACCTTCGTTAATTGAACCAGGAGTCTCAGGAGCACAATGGCTAGGAACACCACCAGGGAATGAGAACTGCTTAAAGAGCTTCTGCATACCTGCTTCGTCTTCACTAACGTTTGGATATACTTCACTGTATGAGCCTTCAAGATATGTATTGGCTACGTAGAAGTTTCCGCCATGTCCCGGACCTGATAAAAGGATAAGATCAAGATCATACTTCTTGATTGCACGGTTTAAGTGCACATATACGAAGTTCTGACCAGGTACTGTTCCCCAGTGACCTACGATCTTCTTTTTAATCATATCGCTTGTAAGCGGCTTCTTGAGAAGTGGATTCTCAAGAAGATAAAGCTGACCTGCTGAAAGGTAGTTTGTAGCACGCCAGTATGCATCCATTTTGCGAAGATATTCGTCTGTAATAGGACCTTTTTCTTCACAAACAATGTTTTTGTTCTCTTCCATGTGAGACCTCCGTTTTGTAATTCTTATTTTATACGATAACGCACGTATCATACTATAACCCCAAAAATTTAACAAGATTAAAAATGATAAAATTTTGTTAATAATTTGAAACTCTTTGTGCAATTTGCACATATAAAATACTATATTCGTCTATTTAAAGTGTGTTTTTCATAAATACGCAAATAAATGTATATTTTGTGAACTGCCATTTTTTACTTGATTTTAAAACAGCTGACATTAAAATAGTAAACGTAATAAATTTTGAAAGGAATATCATGAAAGTAATACTGGCCTCAGGCTCACCAAGAAGAAAAGAACTGTTAACAAAATTAGGCATTTCGTTTGATGTTATTATAAGTAACGCCGATGAAACAATCTCAACAACCGATCCGAAAGCCGCGGTAAAAGAATTATCCGAAATTAAGGCTAAAGCAGTATTAAATGAAATAAATAAAGCCCTTCACAAAGACATATTGGGTGATGAAAAAGATTATATAATAATCGGTGCAGACACGGTGGTTGCACACGGAAACAAAATAATCGGCAAACCTAAGGATAAAGAAGACGCTGTTAAAATTCTACTTTCTTTATCAGGCGACATCCACTCCGTTTATACGGGTGTTACCATTATAAGAGTTAAGGATAATGAAATTTCTTCACACACCTTTGCTGAAAGCACAAGCGTAAGCATGTATAAAATTACACGTGAAGAAGCAAATGAGTACGTAAACTCCGGCGAACCGATGGATAAAGCGGGTGCATACGCAATCCAGGGTCTTGGAATGAAATTTATCCGTATGATTGAAGGCGATTACAACAACGTTGTGGGCTTGCCTGCCGCAAGACTTTATCACGAACTTAAGGACGTATTACCAATAGAATAATATATAAAGGCAGAGACTTTAATGATCTCTGCCTTCTTTAAATTCCTGCATCATTTCATTTGTAAGACTGTAATCGTCAGGTTGTAAAATAATATCTTCTCTTTTATACCACTCCGCAAGCTTTAACTCGTTCTCATCCATTTTGATATTATCGTCTCCGCAAACATCACAGTAAAAACCTGCCAGCAAATCATCCGCAACGCCCCATGGCTGTGACTTATAATATCTTATATTTTTAACCAAAAGCCCGGTTTCTTCCATCACTTCTCTTTGCACGGTTTCTTCAAGCGTTTCACCAATCTCTGTAAATCCGGCAACCAAAGCGTAATGGGCAAATCCTCTGGCGTACTTTGTAATTAAAATCTTATCTTTATTTGTAACCCCCACAATAACCGCAGGGCAAATCTTCGGATATATGATGTTTCCGCAATTTGTACACTTAAGTGCTCTTTCCTTCGTATCTTTAACCGTATGTGACCCACAATGTCCGCAGTAGCGATTGGCCGTGTACCAGTGATTCAAATGCACGGCTGTACTTAAAGCAAAAAATTCTTCTCTTGAAACGTCTTTGTCATATCTTACGTCCCTTACCGAAGTAAACGCATACTCTTTTAATAATCCCCCAGATATGTCAAGTTCTGAAAACGGCTCGTCATACAAAAAATACTTTTCATCATCAATCTTAAAAAGATATATATAATTTTCTGCATCATTATTAAAGCCCTCTTCTTTTGTGATTTCCTTATACCTTGGAAAAATACGGTTTCCCGCCTTGTTTATTTTATTCAATACTCCCAAATCGTTAAAGATAAAGACAAAATCCTCATCTGACACCTTAACATTTGGGTCATACTCATTACGTAATTTTCTGGGCTGAATATCCTGAATCATAGTATTATCCTTTATAATTTGAATTTAATCGTACTGATGGCCGCATATATAACCAATACCACGGATACAAATATATCATTGTAGTATGGAAGGTCAAGCAGATGAAAACCAACTGAAACAGCAAGAAAAACAAGTGCCGCAATACCAAAGACACGCACATATTTTATTGAGCAGGCTTTCCTTTGCTCTCTTGTAAGTTTTGCCGCCTGTTCATATTCCACTCCGGTTATCCAGTATATTTTATCATCAAAGTGAATAATAAGCATTAAGACAAAAATCATCAGAAACATGTAGTTAAGAGTAATTCTTGTAAGTAAAGAACCATATGCAGGAAGTGCGGATATCGCAAACATAACAGTGGTAAATACAACAATCCAGAGCAGCAGTCCTTTATAACTTTTTTTCTTCATTTTAATTCATCCTTTCACCTTTTTGTAAATTATACACCTTTATTATAAATGAAACCACATAAGTCTTTAATAATCACATGTTTTATTGTAAAATGTATATGAAATACGGAACACTTTATATTATGAGAAAGGAAAAGATATGTCACTCGAATTAAGAAACATAACAAAATCCTATGGGGAAAAAGTTGTTGTAAACGATCTTTCATTTGGCTTGGATAAGCCCGGGGTCTACGCTCTTCTTGGCACAAACGGTGCCGGAAAAACCACAACTTTAAGAATTTTACTCGGTATGCTTAACGCAGATAAGGGCGAGATTTTATGGAACAATAAACCAATGAATGCAACAGAAGTAAACATTGGTTATTTGGCCGAAGAAAGAGGGCTTTATCCAAAGTATGAGCTCATGGATCAGCTCATTTACTTTGCTGCATTAAAGGGAATGAGTAAACAGCGCGCCAAAGAACAGATAAAGTACTGGGCAGACAAACTTCATGTTGAAGAATATCTCTACATCACAGACAAAAAAGGCACACATTCAAACAAGGCTGACCAGCTCTCAAAAGGTAATCAGCAAAAAATACAGTTAATGGCAGCCCTTATCAGTGACCCGAAACTTGTTGTTTTAGACGAACCGTTAAGCGGACTTGATCCGGTAAACTCTGATCTTTTTAAGAGTGTTATAAGAGAAATCATTGATTCCGAAAAATACCTTATTTTATCAAGTCACCAGATGGAGGTTATTGAAGAATTCTGTAAGAATATTACCATCTTAAACAGAGGTATTCCTGTTTTACAGGGTGACTTAAACGAAATCAAAAAATCTTACGGTAGAGTAAACTTAAACATTAAGGCTGAAGGAGACGTCCTAAACCTTAT
>CAJOOB010000161.1 GCA_905236025.1 uncultured Lachnospiraceae bacterium | reverse complement strand
GTTACAAGTTCAGCCAATTCTTCGCTGTCATATGAAACAACAGTAGCGTTATCAATAACTGTATCCCAGATTTCTTCAATAACAGAGCTTACAAACAAATCTCTTTCAAGGTATTCATCAAGTTCTGCTGTTGTTGTAAATCCAAGGTATGCAAAATTTTCTGCTACAAATTCATCTGTATATTCAGGAATAACAGTTGTTTCATAACTGAGAATTTCAATGCTGAAAGTAACTTCCGAACCTGCAACATCTGTATCTGTATAATCTTCGTCAAAAGTTGAAGTAACCTCGATTGTGCTTCCAACCTCAGCACCGATAAGTGCTTCAACAACGCCGTCAACCTCAAATCCGTCATCTTCAAGAGTAATGTCTGTAGCTTCTGCAGATGTATACTCTTCTCCGCCAACGTAAGCGGTGTAATTTACGCTTACTGTGAGTCCTTCTGTAAGAGTACCCTCAGTAACATCTTCCGTATATGAGCAGTATTTACAAACACTGTCACGGTAATCCTGAAGTTCTTCTTCTGTAATTGTATAAGTAGATTCCTTTACATCAATACCTTTATATTGACCAAGTGTAATTTCGCCTTCTGTAGCAGTACTATCTGTGCTCCCGCTTGATTTACCACAAGCTGCAAGACCGGCAACCATACAAAGTGCGAGTGCCGCCGCCAATACCTTTTTCTTCATTAAAGTTCCTCTTTCAAAAAATATTTGTGCTAAAAAACACAGCAAGTCATTTTATACCATAAATTATATAAAAAGAAAATAGAAAACAAAAAATCTTCACATTATTTTCAGACAATGAACTAATTTGTTTTTGAATCAAGTAATTGTTTCTTTATATCATACAATTTGTCCGACAAATCAACGTGGACTCTGTGCGGGTTAACCAAACGCCTTGTTTCATCCCACAATGTATCAAGTTCTTTCTTGCAGATATCTCTTATCTCCATTGTCTTTGGAGATTCGTAAACACAAATACCTTTTTCAAAAACAGGAACCAAAAGTTCTCTTACCGTATATGTTCCCGCAACAAGTTTTGTCTTCTTCCATGTATCAACCGGATCAAAAATCACAAGATCCTTATTTTCATCAAAGGTTTCGTCATACATTGAAATTACGTCTGCCAAAATCTTTCCGTTTTCCTTATCATAAAATCTAAAGACAGTCTTATTTCCCGGGTTTGTAACCTTTTCGGTGTTTTCGGAAACCTTGATTTTTGGAATAAAGCGGCCATCGGCATCACAGACTGCTGCAAGCTTGTAAACGCCGCCAAACGAAGGGCAATCCTTGGCGGTAATAAGATTTGTGCCAACGCCCCATGATGTAATGGCAGCTCCCTGTGTTTTAAGGGAATCAATGAGGTATTCATCCAAATCACTTGAAGCTGAAATAATTGCATCGTTAAAGCCTTCCGCATCAAGCATTTTCCTTGCTTCCTTAGAAAGATAGGCAAGGTCGCCACTGTCTAAGCGGATACCGTAAAACGGCATCGGAAGGCCCTGAGCCCTCATTTCCTTAAACACCTTAATTGCGTTTGGAACGCCCGAACGAAGCGTATCATATGTATCAACAAGTAAAATTGTGGCAGTCGGGTAAAGCTCGGCATACTTTTTAAAAGCCGTGTATTCATCCTCAAAGCTCATGATCCAGCTGTGTGCATGCGTACCCTTAACAGGCACATCACAATCCTTACCGGTAAGCACGTTTGAAGTACCGATACATCCGCCAATCACGGCTGCTCTCGCACCGTAAATACCTGCATCAGGCCCCTGCGCTCTTCTTAAGCCAAATTCCATTATTCCGTCGCCCTTAGCCGCATAAACCACCCTTGAAGCCTTTGTGGCAATGAGGCTTTGATGGTTCACAATATTTAAGATGGCCGTTTCCATAAACTGAGCTTCCATAATCGGTGCCACAACCTTAACCATTGGCTCCTTTGGGAACATAACGGTGCCTTCGGGGATTGCATAAATATTTCCGGTAAAGTGGAAGGAACTTAAATAATCAAGGAAATCCTCATCAAAAATTTTCAGACCGCGGAGATATTCAATATCCTCATATGTAAATTTAAGATTCTTTACATAATCAATAACCTGTTCAAGACCGCAGGAAATTGCATATCCGCTCTCACACGGATTCTTTCTGTAAAAAGCATCAAAAACAACCGTATTGTTTCTGTTGTTCTTAAAATAACCCTGCATCATTGTAAGTTCATACAAATCCGTAAGTAACGTTAAACTTCTCTGTCCCATATTTCCTCCGTTTCGACCTTAAAACCAAACATTTTACTCAAATTTAAAGACATATCTGTTAAAGTATACATTTACTTAATCTGATCCGCTTCCATTTTTTCCGGAATCAGATCTCTAAAAATGGATAACTCATTATCATATTCAAAAATGGCATATAAATACTTCACGTTATACACAATCCAAACGCCGTACGAAATAAGCGCAAGCCACTTGCAAAGCGGCAGACTTATGCACTCTCCAAACCAGAAAGCAATGATTGGAAGCGGCATAATTGCACAAACGTCCGCACAGTGCTTTGTATCCTTTGAAAACTCGAGGTACATGTAATTATCCATGAGCGAATAAATACCCTTAGAAACAAGATACAAAATAAGAATATACGAAACGTAATTACATACCGTAAAAACAAAATACAGTTTCACCAAAAGGGGAATACTTAAAGTGAAAGAAAAAATCTTCACACCGCCGTTTGCAAAAAGGTATTCGCAAAGCGCCGTGGAATCATTTACACCAACATAAGATTTAAGACTAAGCGCCCAGACAAGCGGTAAAATCCACAAAAGAAGTGATGACACAAAGCCCGCTAATGAAATATACATTGCGCGTTTAAAAAACACATGCGCCTTTTTTATAAAAAACAATGCAAGAAAAATACACGCAAAGCCCAAAAAAGCAGGGAAGAGGTCAATACGCATACTGCTGCCAAAAAAGACTCTCAAAATCTCAATTGACGCCGTAACATTAATCCTTTCCCCGTAATGATGCGCAAATCCGTTACTTAAGCCTGTCGCAAAAGGAAACGAAGCAAATATAAAAATCATGCCGATGGCCAGTAAATTTCTGCTTTTATTCATTATTTCTCTTCAATCTTAATTTCGCCCGTAATAAACTCTCTAAGTTTCCAGATAAAGTATATGTAGAGAAGGTAAATGATGAGCAAAATCATATTATACACAAAAGTAAGTTCCGCAAGTAAAAGCCAGGATGTAACAAAAACAATAATCTGACAGACAACCGTACCAAACCAGCTGAGTCCGACAGCCAGTCTGTCCTGTCTGAAAGTAATACCCGAAAGTAAATCGCAGACACCGCAGACAAAGAAATATCCAACGGAAATCTGAGCTCCCAAAAGCGCAATACCAAGCGCCATCACAATATAACAAAGCTTAGAAGAATTAAAGATAAAAGGAAGCACAAAAATTGAAAGTTTAAGAATCATCGCAACAACAGCCATCCAGATTCCCAAATCGAAAACTTTTGTACGTTCTTTAAGCTTATTAAGTCCAATAATGATAAGAACATAACCGATATAATCAGAAAGCAGATCAAATCTGAAAGTAGAAAAACTCACATAATAACTGTCCGTAAGTTTGGCGCCGTAAAAAAGATTAAGGGCCTTTAACTGAAAATCGCTGATAATACCTTCATCCTGAATAAAGTCAGGATAAATCTGAATACCGGTATCAATTCCAAATTCCACAAGCAAAACAGTAAAACCGACAAGAGCAAGTATAAGGTATATCTGTTTTACAATTCCGTTTTTTTCATTTCTTTTTTTCTTATCGGCCATAATTCCCACCCGTTACAAAATAGTCTTATGAAAAAGAGATTCCTCTCTCTAAACAAAGCACTGCAAGTATAGAACAAAAATGTGTAAATTTAATGTATTTTGGAAAATTTATCAAAATTTCACACTCTTGTTCATACCTTGCAGGCAAAATCATTTAAAGCAATAATCAGTTTTAATGATCATCATCCGAATCAAAGTCATCATGTCCGTCTGAATCCATAAATTCACGGGCAATAACATGATTTCTTACACGTTCTTCTTCCACATGCTTAGAAAGGAGTTCCTTTACAGCAGGAGACTGCTTAACGCTCTTAATATCAAATTCACCCGCTGTCTTATCTGAAGAACAAACGTGAATTGTTCCAACGCCGACAATTCTCTGACCAAAAGATCTTCTTAAAGATAAGTCTGTGATTCTGTACAAAACAATTTCCTCTTCATTCTTTGAAAAGAAGCCTGTTTCAATGATAAACTTCCTGTCAGTAAGCTTATACTTTGTAAAACTCCAAGGAAGTCCAAGGAAAGTACGCTTTCTGTCACACCATAAAATATTTGGCTTTTCCATTTCTAACTTAGTTGCCATTATAATCTCCTCTCGTTACACTAAAACTAGTTAATGCCGTTAATAACCAAAAGTTCCTTTTCGGTAACTTCTTTAACCAATGCCTTTGCGCCCTCTAAGCTTTCACCCTTAACGCCAAAGTAGAACTTAATCTTTGGTTCCGTACCCGAAGGTCTGATACAAAGCCATGCATCGTTTTCAAGCACATAATAAAGGACGTTGCTTGTCGGAAGACCCGTCTTACCGCTCTCATTTGTAACAAAATTCTTAACCGTATCAAGCTTGTAATCTCTTGCTTCTAAAACCTTAAGCCCGCCAATTTCCGAAGGAGCTTCCGCTCTTAAAGCATCCATAATACGTGAGATTCTGTCCAATCCTTCCTTACCCTTCATTGTAAGGGAAGTTGTTTCCTCAATGTAATAACCGTACTTTTCATACATTGCCATCATCGCATCCCAAAGAGTCATATCCTTACTCTTATAATATGCTGCCGCCTCGGCAAGAGCCATTGTTGCAACAATCGCATCCTTATCACGTGCATGGGTACCGATGAGGCATCCGTAACTCTCTTCAAAGCCAAAGAGATAAGTACCCTTACCGGTCTGCTCAAATGAGAGAATCTGCTGTCCAATATACTTAAAGCCCGTAAGAACTTCAATAACGTCAACACCGTAATACTTTGCAATTGCATCTGCCATATTGGTTGTAACAATTGTCTTAATAAGCTTACCGTCTGCAGGAATGCCGCTCTTTTCCTTAATCTGACCAATCTCATAATCAGCAAGTAAGCATCCGCTCATGTTACCTGTCATTGAAAAATATTCACCGGTCTTTGAATCTTTTGCATAAACACCAAGTCTGTCAGCGTCAGGGTCGGTTGCAAGAACCAAATCAGCGTCAATCTTCTTTGCAAGAGTAAGCGCAAGCAAGAACGCCTCCTTAGCTTCAGGGTTAGGATAAGAAACCGTTGGGAAATCACCGTCAGGAAGTTCCTGCTCAGGAACAACATAAACATTTTCAAAACCAATTTCCTTAAGCACTCTTCTTACAGGCAAATTTCCCGTTCCGTGTAACGGAGTGTAAACAATCTTAATATCCTTCTGATACTTCTTAATCATCTCAGGATTCTTAACCTGAATCTTTAAGCACTCAATGTACCTTTTATCAATTTCCTCACCAATAACCTCATAAAGGCCTGCCTTAACGGCTTCCTCTCTTGACATGGTCTTTAAAGTTGTAAAATCAGTAATAGCTTTAACTTCGCCCATAATACCGCCGTCATGAGGTGGTGTAATCTGAGCGCCGTCTTCCCAGTAAACCTTGTAACCGTTGTAATCGGAAGGGTTATGAGAAGCAGTAATATTAATACCTGCAACGCACTTAAGCTCTCTTACCGCATAAGAAAGTTCCGGTGTAGGACGAAGGCTGTCAAAAATGTAAGCCTTAATACCGTTTGCAGCAAGACATCTTGCAGATTCGTCAGCAAATTCAGGAGAGAAGTGACGGCTGTCAAACGCAATTGCCACGCCACAGTTCTGCTTGCCAACCTTGATAATATAATTAGCAAGACCCTGAGTAGCCTTTCTTACCGTATAAAAATTCATACGGTTAGTACCTGCACCGATAACGCCTCTAAGGCCGGCGGTACCAAACTCAAGTTCCTTGTAAAATCTGTCTTCAATTTCCTTTTCGTCAGCCGCAATGCCTTTAAGTTCAGCCTTTGTTTCCGCGTCAAAGTACGGGTTTGTAAGCCACTCTTCGTATTGTTTTCTGTAATCCATATTTTCCTCCTATCATAGGGTTTCCCTATACATATCCCATAATTATTTATACAGCTTTAGCTATTCATCATCCTCCGCCGTAAGGGCCGGATAAACCTTAACAACATCCGCATCATCATCTTCAATTTCAATGGTGTAAGATGCCGTTTCGTAGCCATCGGCAACAAGGATAATTGTATGCGTGCCGGTAACTTTTTGCAAGACCACAGGAGAAGTGCCGCTGCTTACGCCGTCAAAATAAACCGTTGCATCAGACGTGAGGCAGGTAATGTAAATGTAGTGATCGGAATCCACAATTGTAGTGGTTGTGGTTGTATCATCAGAGTCAGAATCAGAATCCGTTTCATCCTCAGAAGTTGCCGTAAGATCAATATTAAAAGTTGAATATGCGGAATCAATCACAAGCTCGCCTTCGTACGAATCATACTCCGTGGAGGTAACCTCAATTGTATGCGTTCCGTAACTTAAAGTAAGCTTTTCGGAATAATCGGTCCTGATATCATCAATATAAACAACCGCATCATCCGGCGTAATCACAAGGTTAACAAGCCCCGTCTTAGAGCCTTCCTTCTTAAACTGAAGTAAAGAAAGCGGTATGGTTTCATCTTTTTCAACGGTAACTTCGGCACTTCCGCCGTTATCCCCGGAAGAAACATAAACCGTATACGTGCCCTCAGGCACTGCAAGGACCATCTCCTCTTCTTCAATCACCGCACTTGTAACCGCGCCCACTTCAATAATACCGTCAATAAAATCGTCCCCATCGGTAAACTTAACGTAACCGTGACCTTTATTAATAATAATCGAATAAATCTTATTATCCTTGCCGATAGCCGTAAATTCGTCAAACTTTAAAATTTCCGAAACGTCAATCGAGGCGCCTCCCGACATTACAACAAGGTCTGAATCATACGTATAAGTGCTGCCGCCAAATGTAATTATCGCCTTATCCTCATTAAGAGAAAGGCGAACACCGTTTGAGTTTCTCCAATAGTCCGGTGAAACCTGCATTTTAACAAGCTTTTGCGTGCCGCTTATATAATATAAATCAACAACTTCACCGACGCTAATCTGAGATATTACGTAGGAAGAGCCCTCTTCTCCGTAAATTTCAGTGCCGCCGGAATAATAAAGATAATAATTCTTACCGCCGGAAACACTCTGGAACGTGATTTTTTCATTAGTAGTATCAACAGAAATAACAACCGCCGTATCCGTTCTATTATACCGCTCGCCCTCATAATTGTCAGAGGTTGTTGTGGTTGCGGGCGGAACGTAATAATTGATGAAGCCGCCTGACATTGTACTTTTACTGCTGTCACAGGAAACCAAAATACAGGTCGCAAAAAGCGATAAAAGTAAAATTGTATATTTAAAAAACTTTTTAATCATAATAAAACACCTTTAAAATGCATATAAAATTTATACAAGGTTATTTAAATATTATCATAATCAGGCGTATTTCTCAACCACAAAGAAAAAGCGCACAAATATAATTTTGCCTTTATTTTGTGGAAAAAATCATCTAAAATGTAAATATACAAAGATATGAGGATAAAAAAATGCAGATAACCATTCCGGGTGACGTTTTAACGATAATAGAAAAACTTGAAGAAGCAGGCCACAGCGCATATATGGTTGGAGGCTGTGTAAGAGACGCCCTTATGGGAATAACGCCGCATGATTATGACATCACAACCTCCGCAAAGCCCGAAGAAATAAAAAAAGTCTTTAAAAAGACCATTGACACAGGAATACAGCACGGCACCGTAACAGTAATAATGCACGGTGTGGGCTACGAGGTCACAACCTTTAGAATTGACGGAGAATACAAAGATTCAAGACATCCAAAAAACGTATCATACACTGATAACTTAGCAAAAGATCTTGAAAGAAGAGACTTTACCATAAACGCAATGGCATACTCAAAAAAGTCGGGTTTAATTGATATATTTAACGGAAAAGAAGATTTAGAAAGAAAAACAGTAAGAGCAGTCGGAGACCCGTATGAGCGCTTTAAAGAAGATGCCTTAAGAATACTCAGAGCAATACGTTTTGCTGCACAGCTAAACTTTACGCTTGACGAAAAAACAAAAGAAGCGGTTGTAGATTTAAGAAAAAGCTTAAATAACATAAGCAGGGAAAGAGTAAGAGCAGAGCTTGAAAAAACCTTACTTACGGGAAGCCAAGAAAAGCTCATGTTATTATTTGACACAAATGTCTATGACAGCATATTTACAAAAGACCTTGTAGAAATAAATAATTCAGACTTTGAAAAGGTATGTAAAACAGTGGCAAAAGTAAGCAAAGTACCGTACTTAAAATGGGCCGCATTCTTTAGTGACTGTGACGAAAAAACTGCGCAGGGAGAATTTAACGCATTAAAATTTGACAATAAAACAAAGCACGGAGCACTTACACTTATAAGCGCATTAAAGAAAGCTTTGCCGGATGCAAACGATATGAATTACTACCCTGTAAGAAAACACATTCATGACGTTGGATTAATATATTATCCTGACTTTATTGAACTTTATGAAGCGGTATATGAAAAAGAATTTCCGTACAAAGAAGCTTTTGAAAAAATAAAAAAAAATAACGACCCGTTAATGATATCAGACCTTGCCCTAACCGGAAAAGACTTAATAAACGAAGGGGAAACACCGGGTCCGAATATTGGAAAAATAATAGATGCATTAATGGAAAAAGTCTTAAAAAATCCTTCACTAAACGAAAAAGAAAAGCTAATAAATGAATACAAAAAAATTAAAAAAGAAATGTAAGAAAAAAGCGGACAGAGAAATCTGTCCGCTTAAATTTATCTGAATTTTAATATGCCTTACCCCAGTAAACCATCTTGGTTGCCTTCTTACCGCAGCAAACGCATACATCAGAAAGATG
>CAJOOB010000160.1 GCA_905236025.1 uncultured Lachnospiraceae bacterium | reverse complement strand
CCGCAAGCAGGAACATCCTGACCGGTGAATTTCCCAACCATCTTATCATATCTTCCGCCACCGCCGCAGCTTCCGCCAAACTCAGGGATTGCAATTTCAAAGATGGTTCCGGTGTAATACGACATTCCTCTTACAAGAGTCGGGTCAAAGACCATCTTAAACTGTGCTTCTTTTGAAGCTTCGACAACGTTAATAATCTCAAGAAGATTTTCTTTAACGTCTTCATCAAGCGCATCGCCAATCTTTCCCGCAAGGTAATCAAGGCCGTTTTCAACGCTTTCCAAACCTTCAAAAAGCTCTGTGTATTTCATAACGGCACTCTGATCAAAGCCTGCTTTTACAAGCTCTTCCTTTACGCCGTCAAGACCGATTTTATCCATCTTATCAAGGATAATGAATACAGTATCATAATCTTCTTCGTTAAAGCCGCTGTATTTAGCCATCGCTTTAAGAATACGTCTTTCATTTATACGTATTTCAAAGTTCTTGAAACCAATTTTTCCCAGAGTGGTTGTTGTTGCCAAAATAAGGTCAATTTCAGCAAGATTTGTAGGCTCGCCCAAAATATCAATATCGCACTGCATAAACTGTCTATATCTTCCTCTTTGAGGTCTGTCGGCTCTCCAAACATTCCCCATCTGTAATGCTTTAAAAGGCGATGGCAAATCCGCCGCATTATTTGAATAAAAACGAACAAGAGGAACGGTTAAGTCATATCTTAAACCGCTGTCTGTAAGGTCCTGCTCACTTTGTGCGGTTTCAAGGTTTAACTTTTCGCCTCTTTTAAGAATCTTAAAGATTAATTTTTCATTTTCGCCGCCCTGATTAGAGCTTAAATTTGCAATATTTTCGACACACGGAGTTTCAATCTGAGTAAAGCCGTATTTTGCATATGTTTCTCTGATAATGTTCTGAACATAATTTCTTACCTCCATTTCTCTTGGAAGTATTTCTTTCATTCCGGTAACAGGTTTCTTTACCATTTTTGTTTCTCCTTTATACATTAACGTACATCTTGCGACGCACGTCTCTATCAATATCAATTTCATGAATGAGAGTCTGGAACACAAGAAAAATCTTCATATCAAAATTCTTAACCTCTTCAATCATGAGTGCCAATGCCGCTTCCTTATCAAACGCCATTCTGTATGGTCTGTCTGACGTAAGCGCAATAAATACGTCACATATACGTAAAATCCTTGCACCCAAAGGGATATCCTCACCTCTTAAATTATCCGGATACCCTGTTCCATCATAGTTTTCGTGATGGTGATACACCGCATCCTCAATAAACTTTGAATAACCCTTACCCTTAATGATGTCATAACTGTATTTTGGATGTGTCCGCACTCTTGCCATCTGGTCAAGCACAGATTTACTTTCGTTTCCGTAGATATATCCTAAAAGTCGCAATTTTCCGACATCATGTAAGTAACCGGCAATTGCAAGTTCATTTACAGTCTGTTCGTCTAAATTCAGTTTTTTACCTAAAAGATAGGCCATGTTACTGACGTATTCGCAGTGGACAATAACGTCCTGCACATCGTTAGTATATACGGCCTGATCCGAGTCATTTTCCTTAATATTCATAATTCACCGTTTCGTGTAGTAAGTTAATGATTAAAAAGTACAAACTCACACCACACTATTATATTTTTAGAAAAAAGGAATGTCAACATATTGATGTGGTCTAAATTACTTAAATAAAAAGTGCCAAAGTTTATTCGTCTTTGGCACTCACTAAAGATATTGCAGACATTATTTCTCTTTTGTATGCAAGAAATCCATCTGACAATAAAAGATCCTTTTTCCTGACATCTTCAGGCTTTATGATAACCTCTTTAATTATCTTTCCCGGCTTATCGCCCAGGATATATATTCTGTCCGAAAGCTTAATCGCTTCATCAATGTCATGCGTAATAAAAAGCACGGATAAGTCAATTTCCCGCATTATGTTTACGTACCATTCATGAATTGAAGCCTTTGTTAAGGCATCAAGCGCAGAAAACGGTTCATCCAAAAGTGCAACCGGACAGTTGTATAAGTATGTCCTTAAAAACGCTGCTCTTTGGCGCATGCCGCCGGAAAGCAAAGCCGGATACATCTTCTCAGTACCCTCAAGTCCAAACTCCTTAAACAATGGGGCTGCAAGTTTTTTTGCTTCCTTTCTGCTTTTTCCTTTAATTGTCATTGGCAGTATTACGTTTGACATGATGGTCTTATACGGAAGCAAAAGGTCTTTTTGAAGCATGTAACTTACTTTGCCCGTTTTTGCGGTAATATCTTCTCCGTTTAACAAAACCTCGCCGCAATCTGGCTTAAGTAAACCCGATATAACGTTAAAAAGAGTCGTTTTACCGCTTCCGCTAAGGCCCAAAATCCCTACGATTTCGCCCTTATTTAAGTTAATTGTCACATCTTCAATTACAAGTTCTTTTTCGTATCCTGCAGATACGCCTTTTACTTCCAATAAAGCCATGTCTTAATCCTTAATGATTATGAAAGATAATCGTTTGTAAATCCTGTATTTTCTGCAATCTCATTTTCTGTAAGGTCATTTTCGTTCAACCAGTTATAAAATGCATTCCAACGATCTGCATCAAAAACGCCCCAGGTTTCAACGTCTTCCATATACTTAGAAGCTAACCACTCCTGGCTTGCCGTACAAAGTTCGAGGTCAAGTCCGGGATTTGCATCCACAAGAATCTGTGCTGCTTCATCAGGGTTTTCAATTGCATATTCATATCCCTTTGCGGTTGCTGCAAGGAATTTCTTTACTGTTTCTGCGTTTTCACTTAAATATGTGTCGTTTGCAATGATTACAGGGCTGTAATAATCAAGTTCCGTACCGTAATCTGCAAAATCAAAATAATTTGTTTCAAGACCTGCAAGTTCGCACTTTATTCCGTCCCACGCGTAATAAATCCAAACTGTATCAGCAATTTCCGAAAGACCAAGTTCAATGTTTTCAACATATGCGGAAATAAGCTCCACATCATCAAAGCTTGCGCCGTCTTGCTCAATAACTTCCTTTAATATGGCCTGTTCAATCACACCGTCCCATGTTGCATATGAATGTCCCGCCATATCACCTGCACATGTGATGTTTTCTGAAGCAAGCGAAATGATACCTGATGTGTTGTGCTGAATAATCGCAGCAACAGCGGTAACCGGGAGTGGTTCATCTGAAGCATATGCAGCTGCAAGAGTATCCTGGAAGCTTATTCCAAAATTAACCGCACCTGAAGCAACTGAAGCCTCTGCTCCGTCTGAAGAAGTCTCAATTATCTCAAGATTGATACCTGCTTCTTCATAGTAGCCATTGGCTATGGCCACATATAAACCTGTATGGTTTGTGTTTGCCGACCAGTCAAGCATAAGCGTAACGGTAGTGAGTTCATTACCGCTTGCGTCCGTAACGGTTTCATTTTCCTTTTTGCTGCCGCATCCTGTAAGCATTGCAGATACAAGCGCTGCAACAAGTGTAAGTGAAACAATCTTTTTAAGTATTTTATTCATTTGTAATTTTCTTCCTTTCCCATGGCATAACCAACCATTTAATAAGTACCACCAAAGCCATTAAAATAAGACTTATAACCGATACAAAGAGTATTATTGAGAACATTCTGTCATACGCAAAACTCTTTCTCATTCGGGTCATTAAAACTCCAAGACCCTTTTGCCCACCAAGCCATTCAGAAATTACACCGCCGACAATTGCATATGCAACGGCTATCTTAAGCCCTGCAAAAAAAGACCCCAGTGACGACGGCAGTTTAATATGCCAAAAAATCTTTAACTTCCCTGCTCCCATTGACTTTAACAGCTTTATATAATCAGAATCCACCGATTTAAAGCCTTCCAAAAGATTTATCACCAGAGGAAAAAACGTTGTTAACACAATGAGGATAATCTTTGGTTTCATTTCATAGCCAAACCACAAAATAAGAAGCGGCGCAATGGCTATTGTCGGGATGGTCTGAGTCACAATAACAAGTGGATAAAGGATTCTGTAAATTACTTTAAAGTTATCCATTAAAACCGCAAGTACAAACCCCAGCAAAACGCCAATAAAGAGTCCCAAAAACGCCTCTTTAAGAGTGACTGTTGCGTGCTCAAAAAGTAATTCTCTGTCATTTAAAAACGCTTCCCATACCTTTTTAGGAGAGGGCATCATAAATGACGGCATAACATCTGAGCCCGCAAAATAATCCCAAATAAAATAAACAAGTACAAAGCCCAGAAGCGGTAATATTATGTTATTTATAATTCTTGAAACCGTTTTTTTCATACTATTTATCATTAAGATGATGTTTTGTAACCTTTTCGTCAATTGTAAGGACACTTCCTTTAGGTGCATATGTAATCTTTACATATGATGAAACCTTAGGTGCTCCTGCCTTGATTGCAATTAACTGGCAGTTTTTCACAACCTCCATTAATGTATCGTAATCACCTTCGATTGAAGTTTCGCAAGGTCCAACATAATAATGTAAACCTGTGCCTGCAATATATGCAATTACTTCATCAACGATTCTTACAACTTCCCTTTCATCCAATGTGGATGGTAATACCTGAATAGCTACGCTTGCTTCCATTTTATTCTCCTTTCAAAATGCAATAACCTGTAAAACTTTTCGTTTAGCGCAATAAATACGTAAAAAAGAGCTTTAAACTTTTCCGTTTAAAGCCCGTAGGTAACATTTTTCGTATAATACGTTAAAACACTGTCCTACGCCGGCATTATCCGGATCAGGTTTAGGGTCAAAACAGGTGTCATGTTTTATCTCAGCCCGATACCTCGAGCGCCCCTGTGTAGTTCATTAAACCAATCTGATTTAACAACGCATATATTACCTTATTCTTATTTTATTGTCAATACGATTTACGAATTAAGTGTTGTAGTGCTTTGTTCACTTTCCGTCGTTGTATCTTCCGTTGTTACCTGAGTTTCCGTTGTTTCCGTACTCGACGACTCATCCTGCGCGGTAGTGTCATCTGTCGTTTCATCTTCCGTTGTATCTTCAGTGTCTGTTTCCGTATCCGTATCTGTTTCTGTTTCTGTATCTGTTTCATCGGAAGGTGTTGTTCTTACTTCTCCTGTTTCCGCAAGAACACTCTCTATAAGTTCTGTTGCGGTTGCAACCGATGCAGAAGAAAGTTCGTTTACCCATAATTTAACGCCCGGCATTGAGTATGTTTCAGCCCATCCGCCCGTACCCGTTACGGAATACGTATCAATCGTCCACTCGGAATTATAATTAAGCTGCATCTGAACAAGCTGCGTTATCTCATTGAAAGTAAAGCTTGTAATAAACAAACCTTCAACACTGTCAAGAACGGCACTGTAATTTGTTATGATTGCAGGCGAAATAAGTTTATTAAACACTGACTTAATTACGCTCATCTGATTCTTTGCACGCTGGTAGTCACCGCTTGCAAAAGCATATCTTTCACGTACAAATCTTAAAGCCGAATAGCCATCGACATCATAATTCCAGCCTTCTGTAAAGCTGACTGTCGTATTTCTGCACGTAAATGTGTAATCAGAATAAATATCAATACCGCCAAGGGCGTTTATCATGTAAATAAAGCCCGAGAAATTCAGCTTAAAGTAATAGTTTACGTTAATGCCGTACAAATTTTCAAGTGCGCCGATCGAATTTGCAATACCGTAAATTCCCGCATGCGTAAGTTTATCCTTTGTACCGTTACTTGCAGGATGCGTTACATATGCATCTCTTGGTGTTGTAACAAGAAGGATGTGACTTGTCTGCGGATTTACCGCAACAATAATGTTAACATCACTTCTGCTTACGGTTGTTGCCTTTCCGTATTTATCAATACCGCTTATATAAATGATAAACGGTTCGTTTGTAACATCGGACACAGGGTCGTATGAACCGGCATAACTGTTTACCGTATCCGCATAAGGGTTTGAATCCACAGTATATGATGAACCACCCTGTGATGCATTGGTTTCTTCTTCGCTTGCAGCGGTTGTATATTGGTCAATATCAATATCGGAATCTTCTATATACCCTGCAATTTCATATTCTAACTCATACTGGACAAGAATGGTTGCTTCATCTTCAAAATTAAGCAAAAGTTCGTATATTGCAATATATGCGTTTATTTCCTCTTCCGTAAGAGTTTCCACAACGCCGTTATCTGCTTCTTCCGTTGATTCTTCGGTTGTTTCCTGGGTTTCTGTTTCGTCTTCACTTTCAGACTCTTCCACAGCCGCAGCTTCCGACATTGAAAGACGCGCTTCTTCATATGATTCTAAGATAGGATCAATTTCACTCGCCTCTAAAAACGGTGCATACGCACTGTTTAGAATAATTGCATCCACGTCACCGTTTAGTAAGCCGTATGCCATTTCCATAAAGGAATCATAAGTCTTTACGCTGATACTCTCCCCGACATCTTCTTCAATGAGTTTGATTGTGTCGGTCGAATACGTTGTATTTTGGGTTGTATAAGCAAACATTTTATCCTTTAATTCGGAAATTGAAGAATAATCATCTTCCGTACGTACATATACATACATTACAACCGTTTCTTTATGAACATCCGATACGTTCCCGATTTTTTGAATAAACGGAACTATATAAACAATCATAAGAATAAGATAAATACCGCTTAGTAAAGTACTTAAAACAAGGGATGTGATATACCCTTTTTTGGTCTTTGATTTTGCCGTCTTAAGAACAAGAACGGAAAACACAGTCATAAACACCACAATCAAAACCATATACCTAAACGGCAATATATTAATCTTAATCAGTAATCCGAGCGTAACCGCTGCTAAAAGCACGGAAAGCCACCCCAAAAAGAAGGCTGATTTGTTAACCGCGTTTCTCTTTTTAAAATTCTTTACCCAATGCTTACAGATCTTTATAAATATATTTTTTTTGCTTTTACTACTATTCTCCATATGCCCACCCATATAATTTAGTTTCTCAATCCCTTAGGATAATGATTTTTTATAACGTTATTACTCAGTTTCCCAAATCCGAGGGAAAATCCGTTTACACAAATGAGTATCCAGCCGTTTTTTTCATCATAATCAATTACATTTCCCTTAAGATATTCTTTCACTTCATTTGAATCTGCATCAAAATTTGCATTATTTTTAAAATCGCAAGGCTTCAACGCAAGCGCAAGAGAATGAGACGGCTCAAATCTTTCCTTCTTTAAAGTTCCAAGCCACAGTCCTGCGCGAAGCACTTTTAAGCCTGTTAAATCAAAAGTATCATTTGGCGCAAGATAAAGATTATCGCCAAACTTTACGTATATTCCGCCTTCAGTATCAAAACTGTCTTTAATTATATACTCTTTATCAAAATTTATAAAGTCAGTTATAAGTTTTTTGTCACAGCTTTTCTGTGTTTTCCAAAAAGTTTGCCCAACGCTTTTATTTTCATTACCCTTTTTAATAACCGCACAAAAATGCCCTTCTCCGTCATCTTTATGAGGCCATATTCTTCTTTCTTCCAAAAGCTTGTATTCGGGATGATCTTTCATAAAGGCCAAAATGTTATCTTCATTTTCCTCTTTTGCAAATGTACATGTGGAATAACATATTATTCCGCCCTCTTTAAGCATTATATCCGCACATTCAAGGATTTGACGCTGCCTTATGGCACACATTGAAACATTTTCTTCGCTCCACTCTTCGCAGGCAATATCAGTCTTTCTAAACATTCCTTCTCCGGAGCACGGCGCATCCACCATTATTTTATCAAAACACCCCTGAAACCTTTCGCTTAAACTTGCGGGAGTTTCATTTAAGACAATGGCATTTTTAATTCCCATTCTTTCAATATTTTCAGAAAGAATCTTTGCGCGCGCTGAATTTATTTCGTTTGAAACAAGTATGCCCTCACCCTTCATATGTGCCGCAATCTGCGTACTTTTTCCTCCCGGCGCCGCACACAAATCAAGTATAATCTCACCCGGTTTTGCATCTATCATCTCTCCCGGTAACATTGCGCTCGGTTCTTGTATATAATATGCTCCCGCAGCATGGTAAGGATGCTTTCCGGGAGTCTTATCCTCTGAATAATAATAACCGTTTTTATTCCAGTTAACTTTTCTTAACGGTTTACCATCCTCTGAAATGGTTGATAAAACCACTTCCGACAATTCATCGGAAGTGGCTTTTAATGTATTAATTCTAAGTGCGTGAAACCTTGGTTTATCAAATGATTTATAAAAATCGTCATATTCATCTCCAAGAGTTTCCTTCATTCTGTTTAAAAACTTTTCGGGTATCATATTAATTAATGTATTTTTCAAGCTGTTTAGCAGTATTTGCAAGTTCATCAACAAGATTCTTTGCAGTATCTGACATGTTCTTTGTTTCATCTCCGATATGCACAGCCTCAAGCGTACTTGCGGATACCTGCTGTGATACTGAAGAAATCTGACTGATACTGTCAACAATCGAATTGTTTGCAGTCATGATATCTCCAACCTTGTTATGAATTAGCTTTGCGCTATCCTGAAGGTTTGTAACATTTTCGGAAATTGTCACAAATTCTCCCACTGTTGTTTCAACAAGCTGCTTTTCAGTCTGTGTTGCCAAAACCATTTGATCAACGGTTTCTTTTGTATTTGCTGCATTTTCCTGTAATTCCTGTACAACTTCTGCTATATGGGTTGTAAGGTTTTTGGTCTGTTCAGCAAGGTTTCTGATTTGATCCGCAACAACCGCAAAGCCTCTGCCTGCCTCGCCTGCTCTTGCACTTTCAATTGATGCGTTAAGTGCAAGTAAATTGGTCTGTGATGAAATGTTTGTAATCTTCTTTGTCATCTCATCAACTTTATTTGCATTTTCAGCAAGAACTTCCATTGCTTTGGTAACAATTTCGTTGTTTTTTTCAATTGTGTCAGTCTGTTTTTCAAGAGATGACATTGAGTTTCTGCCGTTATTTACGGAAGACATTGTGACATTTGCAATATCCGCCATATTGTTTGCGAGTTCATCCGCATCCTTAATCATTGCCTGGATATCACCGGTCATAACAGTCTGCTTTTCAATACTTTCAGCGTTATTATGATTTGCCTGCGAAATTTCATCAAGTGATTTTGCGGTTGTACCCGTCATTGAATTAACTTCACCCATAAGACCGGCAATCTGCTTAGAGTTTGAATCAACCACAGACGCAACACTTAACACATCTTTTAAAATCTGTTCGGTTTCATCTTTAGACTTCTGAATATCCTCTAACTTTGATTCATTAATTGCATTGGATATTTTGGTTGTCTGACATATCGCAATCAAAAACAGGGCGATGGCCGCAATCTGGAGCATTGCAGAAGAAGTTGTAACCTCAGCACCTGAAGGCATCTGCTTAAGCACTCCGTAAAATTTAATTGCATAACCCACATTTATCAAAAAAACTACAACCGATGAACGAACTATAAAAGCATAATCAAAGTAAAGTACAAAGACAGTTGCTACAGGGAACGCAATCGTATAAACCAAATCATTGCTTGCATTAAGCACAAGGAGTATATATACAAGACCGTATCCAACCATTGCCACATCTTTTAACATGTAATTTGACGGGTTCTTAAAGTACATTGTGTAATTTGCCGTAAGAGCAAGTACAACAATCACCAAAAATGTTACTAAAAGCCATGGTTTTATTTCGCCCGTCTGACCGGCCTTAATGTAACCAAACGCCATAATAAGGTCAATTATCGTAATTAAAATAATTGCAAATCTGTTTACCTGTTTAATCTCGTTGTCTCTGTTCGCTTCCATATTCATACCTCCTCAGATTTTAGTGATGGAAAAGTCTCATACCCGTAAAGCACATAGCCATGTTATATTTATTACATGTATCAATTACATTATCATCACGAACCGAACCACCCGGCTGAGCAACGTATTTAACGCCGCTTCTGTGAGCACGTTCAATATTGTCGCCAAACGGGAAGAAAGCATCTGAACCAAGGGCAACATCCGTATTCTTATCAAGCCATGCACGTTTAGCCTCAGCCGTAAATACCTCAGGCTTAACCTTGAAAATCTTCTGCCATGCGCCTTCCGAAAGAACATCCATGTAATCTTCGCCAATATAAAGGTCAATCGCATTGTCTCTGTCCGGACGCTTAATCGTATCTAAGAACTGAAGTCCTAGAACCTGTGGTGACTGGCGTAAGAACCAGTTGTCAGCCTTAGAACCGGCAAGCCTTGTACAGTGAATTCTTGACTGCTGTCCTGCACCAATACCAATTGCCTGACCACCTTTAGCGTAACATACTGAATTTGACTGTGTATATTTAAGCACGATAAGCGAAATAACGAGGTCAATAGCCGCACTTTCAGGAATATCCTTATTTTCTGTAACAATATTTGTAAGTAATGACTTATCAATCTTGTAATTGTTTCTGCCCTGCTCGAAAGTAACGCCGAAAACATCCTTTGTTTCAACCGGTTCAGGAACATAATCCTTATCAATCTGAATAACGGCGTAATTTCCGTTCTTCTTTGCCTTTAAGATTTCCAACGCTTCAGGTTCATATCCCGGTGCGATAATACCGTCTGAAACCTCACGCTTAACGAGCTTTGCAGTGTCAACGTCACAAACATCGGAAAGCGAAATAAAATCGCCGAAAGATGACATTCTGTCTGCACCTCTTGCTCTTGCATATGCACAGGCAAGTGCTGAAAGCTCGCCCTGATCTTCTACCCAGTAAATCTTAGCTTCAACTTCATTAAGAGGAAGACCCACTGCGGCACCTGCAGGTGAAACATGCTTAAAAGATGTAGCTGCAGGAAGCCCTGTGGCCTCCTTTAATTCTTTAACCAGCTGCCAACCGTTAAAAGCATCAAGTAAGTTGATGTATCCCGGCTTACCGTTAAGTACGGTGATTGGGAGATCCTTACCGTTTTTCATGAAAATCTTTGACGGCTTCTGATTTGGGTTACAGCCGTACTTTAATTCTAATTCCTGCATTATGTTTCTCCTATTTATTTTTATTTATAATTCTTGTTTCGTATTTTCCTGTTTCAATTTCAATATATCTTACAAACAAAGATACCTTGTTGTCTTCATTCAAGTTTTCCCATACAAGTTTTGTAAATTCATCAATATTTCCGCAAATATCAACTCTTTCAGGTTCACCTTCAAAGCTTGGAAGAGGATTTCCGTCACCCATATATGTGTGAATAAATCTTCCCTCACCGTTCTTTGGATTTCCGTAAGTAAAAGTATAACGGTCACATGAACTCGGATCACCGTTATTACTCTTTAAAATTGACATTGCGTAATCAAATTTAGAGTTTTCAATATTCATGATACCTGAAATTCTTGGAGTAAAGTTAGGAGCATCAGGCTCAAATTCTCTTACTCTTAAAGACTCTTCAAAAGTCTTTCCTTCAGACATTAAATCATAAATTGTATCAGTCTGATCACCGTTTGTTACAATGGTTGAATTCTTAAGTACTCTGACAGGAGCGTAAATAATAAGGCTCGGATCTTCAAGTTTGGAAGGATCAAAAGCTTGTGTACGAATGCCCTCTCCATCTTCAACAAATACTCTGTTACGACTGTTAGAACTTCTGCCCATAATAAAATAAGCCGTTACAGCATACTTTCCTTCCTCTGAACGTCCGATAACAATTCCACGGCCCGGATACGATGTACTCTTAAGTGCATCTGCAAGATTTTTAGTTTGCATACTATTCTCCTGTATATTAATAGATTTGTGATATAGAAAACCACTTCATAAATAGAATACAACATTTTAAGGTTGAAAACAAGACTTTGTGCGCATCATAGCGCACAAAGCCCATGTGATTTATATTCTCTTGTTATAAATTGAAAGATTGGTTGAGTTAACCTCATATGCCCCTGTATCAATATATTTTTCAACGTGATGTCCGCCAAATAAATCATTTAACATTTCAAGCGGCTTCGACCCCCAGACAAAGGCTCTCTGGGCGATTGCCGCCTTAATCTTTCCGTTTCTTATATATTCGGCAATCTTAGATGTTAAGTCAATTGTAAATATCATGAACGGAACAGAATGCTTTGTTGCGTATTCCGCAAGCGCAACACCCCAGTTTACGTTTGTCGTATAAACCGCGGTAACATCAGGATGGTTTGTATTTAAATATTTAACATATCTTTCAACCTCATCCGCCGATGCGTTACTCTTAACATCACACTTAACAACGGAAATGTTTGAATGTGAATTTAATTCACGAATAAAGCCGTCGGCTCTCTTTTCAATTGATTCAATCTTTACATCTGACCAGACGCCAACCGCAACCTTGCCTGTATTGCAAAGGGTTGTTCTTACAACGTCAGCTGCCGTTTCACCAATTCCTTCGCCGTTTGATTCAATGAGAGAATCATATGTAACGCCCGGAATTGATGAGCTAATAAAGATAAGCTTCATTCCCTTTCTCTTTGCTTCATTTAAATCATCCCTGATGGCCGCACTGTCAACAGGACTAATTACAATCGCATCATATCCGGCATCAATAACTCTTCTGAGTTCCGTATGAATACCTGTCGCCGCTTGGTTTCTGTCCTTTGGTGCATAAAAACTTAATTCATATGAAAATGCAGAAGCGGTTGATTTTGCCTCACGTATGGTTGCATCCCAGAAAGGATCGTCAATATCAAAGATATATGCGACCTTTTTATGAGCAATTTCGTGTTTATCCGTCTTAATAACTGCAGAATTCTTAATAAGCTTTTTAAGTAAGGTATCAACAGTCACAGACATCTTTGTAAGAATAGAAATTGTGGACATTTCACTTATTGTAAGAGATGCCACTTCCTGCGTTGTTGCGGATGATTCCTGAATAACCGCAGAAATTCTTGAAAGTGCATCCATAAGAATATTCTTATCCTTATCCAGTTCAGCAAACTGGGAATTAAACTGTTTTTGTACGTCCACAAAATCATTTATTCGTCCGTTAATATCATTAAATGCGTCAACAACATTCGAAACCGCTTCATCCTGTGCCTCAAAAGTTTCTTTTGAATTATCAATGATTCCCTTTAATTTATTAAGTTCATTTGTCATTTCCAAAAGAGAAGCATCAATTGTATCACTTGCCTTACTGCTTTCTTCGGAAAGTTCACGAACCTGCTCTGCAACAACCGCAAAACCTTTTCCCGCTTCTCCCGCACGAGCTGCCTCAATCGAAGCATTTAACGCAAGCAGATTTGTCTGCTTTGAAATAGTATGAAGCATGGATGTGATTTTATTGATTGCATCCGCTTTTTGAAGCAATGTATAAATCTCTTCAGTAATTGTTCCGTTTGCTTCAACATTTTTCTGTTGATGAACGGTAAGATTTCCGACTGCCTCTTTACCATTTCTTGTAACTTCCTTGATTTCCGCCGTTGAATCAATAATATCAGACGATTCGCTCACCATGTCGCCAATCTTATCCGATAAATCATCTGCAATAATACGGCAATTCTCAATGTCTTCAGCCTGTTTTTGAGCTCCCAAAGAAATGTATTCCGATGCCTGACGGACATCATCCGCGCTGTCTCCGACGCTCTTTATAATACCTGCAAGCTGTTTTGAACTTGCATCAATCTCATTAATGCCTTCAATCGTTTCAGTAATATATTCATAATACTGATTGTAAATCCCGGATTCCGCGCTTCCCGTTAACGGGATGTTACTCTTTGTTTCGCTTGTAAAATCCCAATTTTTGAGTTGTTCAAGTGCATAGTTGTCTTCATTGAATCTGTTGAACTTCTTCATAATTGCCTCCCAATAGAATATGAGTTTATAACTTTTATAATCTCATATATTCACGTCGTTTATTCGTGTTAATTATACTATAAGCACTAAATTTCTTCAATATTTTTGTTTAAAAAAAGAAACACTATATAAATAGTGCTTCCTTTTCTTCAATACCGAAAATTTCAATTTGTGTAAGGGCCGGAAACGGCGAAGGATCATCAGATTTTATCATGTGATGAAGCATAAATGACGACGCAATGATTGGTTCAATCACAAATTCATGCGGTGCATAGCTCTTTTTTAAATTAACCTTCATGTTTTTAATCTGATTTCTTTCATCATCAAAAAACGCAAATGAAACCGCCGTCCAATAATTATCATGCGGAAAATCCGCCCTTGTATAAAGATTGATTCTGTCAATTTTAACCGGGCGTCCAAATTCCACGGCCATATGCGCATCATCCCGCATATTGATTCCCCATGATTCATATGGCCAGTTGCCGTGTCCTTTATTTAATACATTTCCGTCAATCGCATTTGATGCAGCAAATACCGACTCACCTCTTGTTTCAACATTAGCAACCGCATGAGGAAACATTGTGGTTGTATCATGCTGATCATATGAATTTTGCGCAAGATTTCTGTATGTATTTAACTCAAAAGCCTTGGCTTCCCTTGCATATAAAAGATGCCTGTCTCCCATAAACGCCTTTGGTGAAATATTTAAACGTTTCTCCATAAAAGGTATCTTATAACGTACCTCACCCGTCACGTAAACAAGGGATTTACCAAGTGCATCATCAAGCATAAGGCATACATTTGCAGGCGTGTTTTCACACTCAAAAACAATCTCATCTCCCGGTTCGTACGTCCCTTCAAAAAACAGGGATACTTCCTTTGTATCCCTGTTTTGCGCTTTGATACGACCCGTAGAATCAATGATTTTAAAAGATAAATTCATAATTCTCTCTTTCGTATATATTATTCAATTTCACAAATCCAGCCCTTAGGAGCTTCGATCCTGCCCATCTGAATGCCGGTAAGTGTTTCATAAAGTTTTCTTGTAACAGGTCCCATATCGTCCATACCGCTTGGAAGGCAGATTTCCTTACCATGATCAACGATCTTTCCGACAGGAGAAATAACTGCTGCAGTACCGCAAAGTCCTGCTTCCGCAAAATCTTTAACCTCGTCAAAATAAACTTCTCTTTCTTCAACTTCAAGGCCAAGATACTCTTTAGCAACAATCAAAAGAGAACGTCTTGTGATTGAAGGAAGAATACTGTCTGACTTAGGTGTTACAACCTTATTATCCTTTGTAACAAAGAGGAAGTTTGCACCACCTGTTTCTTCAACCTTTGTTCTTGTACCCGGATCAAGATACATATTCTCGTCAAAGCCTTCTGCATGTGCAGTAACAATTGCATGTAAGCTCATTGCGTAGTTAAGGCCTGCTTTAATATTACCTGTTCCATGAGGTGCGGCTCTGTCAAAGTCTGAAACTTTGATTGTGATTGGCTTTGCGCCGCCCTTAAAGTAAGGGCCAACAGGTGTTGTAAAAATTCTAAACTGATAATCATTTGCCGGCTTAACACCAATTACAGGGTTAATACCAAACATATATGGTCTGATATATAATGTTGCGCCTGAACCGTATGGAGGTACATAAGCAGCATTTGCTTTAACAACCTGCTTTACAGCATCAACAAATCTGTCTTCAGGAAATACAGGCATTTCAAGTCTCTTAGCTGAAGCTGTAAGACGTGCTGCATTTAAGTCCGGTCTGAATGTAACGATTTTGCCGCTTTCCGTGGTATATGCTTTTAAACCTTCAAATACAGTCTGTGCGTACTGAAGAACACAGGCACATTCACTCATGGTAATATTAGGATCGTCTATTAAGGCGCCCTCATCCCATGCTCCGTTTGAATAATTGGATACATATCTCTTGTCTGTCTGTACATATCCGAAGCCTAAGTTAGACCAATCAATATTTTTCTTTTCCATGTCGAAACTTCCTTTCGTTTCTTTTTCTCGATACAACTTAAAATTATAGCACACGATGTCTGATTTTCAATATTCGATAAAAAATTCCCAAAAAAGCCGTAAATGCTTATATTTCCTCTAACACAAGGAAACTCCACATAGGAATTGTAACGCTTTCTCCGTTGTAAACTTTATCCGTAAGAATCTCATGGCCACGCGCAACACCTTCTTTTAACGTAACATCATCATCAGAATAATTAAATATATACGTAATCCTCTTTTGATAATCATTAATACCGCTCTTTATAACAACAGGGAAGGTGGCATTCGGCAAATCAATCTTTGCCGATTCAAGCGCCATTTTTAAAACCTTTGTCAGGGTCTTATCTGCAAGGTTTGCCGCAACATAATAAGCAAATCCGTCATTATATTTGTTTTTTGTAACTGCAGCGTATTTATCATAATGCTTGTTTTCATACGGATAAATAACATCTGCGCTGTCTGCGGTTAAAAGTTCCATAAAGTTTGAAAGTTCTTTATTGTCCGCACAAACCCCGTCAGGTACCGTAAACTGATCATAATGCGCACCGATTACCTCGTTTAAAATATGAGGTTCTGTATCATGATAAACCTTTAAATGTTCGTCACTAAAGCCTGTTTTAAAGCCCGTAACAAGTGTTCCTCCTTCCTTTACATACTCTTTTAATGCGTTTAATTCTTCTTCCGTCGCGGAATAAAGCGCAGGACAGACAATGAGCTTATAATTTTTAAAGCTTTCCTTGTCCTTAGAATCAAGCACATCGCAAAAGATATTTATATCATAAAAACAGTCATAAAACTTTCTTACAATGTCATTATAGGTTAATCCGCCAAATATCGGAAATTCATCAATACCACTCAAAGCCCTGTTGCTTACAAGAATTGCTACCTCGCTTTTAACTTTAAGGTTTTTAAGCTTATCTCCGTATTTTTTTAATTCATTTCCAACAATGCATGCCTCTTTATACACGGCATTCTCAGAAAAATCGTGGCTTAATACGCCCTTCCAGTAAGTTTCAATTGCATTATGCAAAGAAAACCAGTGCCAGTACATAACAGAATTTGCTCCGCCTGCCAAATGGCTGTATGCCTGAAGCCTTAACTGCCCTTCATACGGAGTCCACTCTGCAAAGCCTTGCGCTTCCGTTTCCAAAACAAGGTAATTGTCCTTTTTTAACGAGTATGCAATTGCACCGCAAAAAGAAATTTCTCTGCCGGTTAAGGAATTTCTTGTCGGATGATAAATATCACAACCCGCAACATCTAAAGACTTTGCGGCATCGTGCTGATTAACCTCAGGCTGAAGTCCAAAAGAAAAGCCTTTCCAGCCAAAGTCAAAATTATGAGTAATAAAGACATTATCCTTAATATATTCTCTTATGATGTTCTTTTGCCATTCAAAAAAGTCAGTGACCAAAGTTCTTTGAAAATACTTATATTCAGCAGACAAAGAGCCGTTAATCGTTCCTCTTACATCCGGAAAATCTTCCCATCTGTGAATACTGTTACTCCAGTAATTAAAGCCGAATTCACGGTTCATTTCCTCAATGTCTTTATACATTCCCTGCATGTACTTAACAAATTTATCCTGAGCATACTTAGTACATGTGTCATACGGCTTTGTTTCGTTATCAATCTGAATACCGATAACATTTTTATAATCCTTAATCACTTCCATCATCTTACGAATAATGATTTCGCAGTGCCGTAAATAATCAGGGTTTGTAATATCCATATTTTGTCTGTGTCCGTATAAGCCCTGCCCATTATGTGTAAGAGCCAAAATATCCGGATACTTTTTTGCCATCCACGAAGGAATTGCATATGTAGGCGTACCCACAATAACGCTTAAATCATATTCAAGCGCTTTATCTAGCATATGCTTAAGCAAAGAAAAATCAAATTCACCTTCCACAGGCTCCCATGTTGACCAGGTTGATTCACCGATTCTTATTACATTTATTCCCGCACGGTTCATCATCATAAAATCTTTATCGATTCTGTCATACGGCAAATATTCTTCGTAATATGCCGCCCCGTAATAAAGTTTGTCTGTTTTCATAAACACCTCCAAAATACATTAAAACTACTGATTGTATATAATATCCAAATCAACCCTGTTTGGAATACCGTCAACATAAAAGGTACTTCCGCACTGCCAGATATAATAATTAAGATTAATACCGTATGTGGCAAGAGGGTTTGGTTTTACGTTATTTGTAAGTATATCATTTATAACGTTTTCATAATCCGTATAAGCAAGGCTTGTCTCGTTATATGTAAACCTCGCATACCAAATCTTATATTTACTCTGTAAATACGAATAATCCATATACTTTTTAAAATAGGTTGTATTAGCGTATACCATTGTCGAATACCCGTATTCTTCAATACGCTCACAAAAGGCATCCATAATGGCTGTCATTATACTCTTAAGCGTACCGTTACTTTCCCATGTCTTAAAGGCACTGTATGCACGAAACGCTGTTGTTTGTTGATTGCCTCTCATTTCCCAGTCAATACTTATTCCATACTTTAAATCAGACGGAGAATATCCGTTTTCATTAAGCAAAGCAACAATAAAGTCTGCTTCTTCAATTGCTTCCTCCACGGTAATTGCCTGCGAGAAGAAGTAAACTCCAACATCTAAGCCGTTTGCAAGCGCTCCGTTTATATTATACTTAAAAGTTTCTTCAACAGATATGATACCGCTGTCCGCTTCTCTTCTTGCAGCCTGAATGATTGTAAAGTCAATTCCGTCATTTGCAGCCTTTACCCAGTCAATTGTTCCCTGCCATTTTGAAACGTCAATACCAACCGTTACCTGATTAATCTCCTCAACATACTGAACTCTTAAACTCTCAATATTTGTAACGGAAACCAACGATCCGGTGAGTGCAACATATAAACCGCCGTTAGAAGCAGTATTTACACCGGTGTAACGCATTGTACTTATAACGTCTCCAACCTGTAATTTTACTACAAGCGTGGAACCGTCCAAAGTAAGCGTAAGCGTTCCCTCTGCCCCTGCTTTCATTGCAGAAACAAAGGCAGATTCACTTGTTAATCCGGTTGATATATATGTAATTCCATAAGTTGAAAGTGAAGATGATGTATCTGCATTATTTGCAAAAGACCCGCAGACTCCGTAATTATATCCGTATTCCCTGAAAATTTCCCGGTATCCTCTTGTATTTGTAAGCGCAGTATATGCATCATTATATTTTCTTAAATAAACATTTTCCGTGGTGGTTTCTGTCTCTGTTTCGGTTTCTGTTACAGTTTCGAAAGCAGTGGTTTCTGAATTTACTGTTTCTGAATTCGCTGTTTCTGAATCAATCAAATTCTCAGTAGTTTCAGAAGCGGTGGTTGTATCTGCCTCTGTTGTTGTCACAGTGGTTGTTGCATCTTCTGTATAATGATATCCCATAAACCTTTCAGTCGCATAAAACAATACATACCCGCATGCAGAGGTTTTATCCGTCGCCGAAGCATAAGCCGTTGCATTAAAAGTTAAAGTAACCGTTGTACCGCTCTTTACTTCAACCGCCTGAGAATAAGACGTTCCGTATCCAAGCTCACACTCAATAGAATCAAAAGTTTCGTGACAGGTTGTGGTTACAGGCTCTGTTGTTTGAATTTCTTCAACCACATCTTCAGCCTTTTCTTCTTCAGTACCGTAAAGTCTCTCGAATTCTTCGGCACTTAAAACCGTTGTGGTAAATTCTTCCAGGTTTTTTGCCGGTCTTGTCGTGGTCGTTTCAATCTCTTTTGTTTCATCCACATCCATAAACGACATAACATACTCTGTTGTTTCCTCGGTTTCCGGCTCATATGCCGTTGTTTGCAAAACCGTTGTTTCCTCTGTCAATTCAGTTATGTCCGATGAATCCGAAACGCCCTTGTTAAAGAAAACAAATATAAGAATAAACGGGACACAAACAAGCCCCATGGCAATCCCAATCACAATCTTTTCCGCGTGAGTTTTACAGAATCCACCCACACTAAAAAAAGCACCTTTTATCTTGTCTTTCATATCTTCCTCTTATGTATGCAAAAATCAGTCAATTCCCAACTCACGTTTAATCTTCTTTTTAGAATAAAAGTAGGCAGGAATAAGAAACACATCCGCAAAAATCCATGCAAGCGGACTTGCAAAACAAACACCGATATAACCAAACACTCCCGCAAGCACTGTACCGGCAATGATTCTTGCAACCATTTCCAATACACCCGCAATTATTGCAAAATCAGAATATCCCATTCCCTGAATGGAAAATCTGTAATTACCCACAATTGTAAGTAAAATGTAGAAGCCTGAACTTATCACAATAAAAAGATATGAATAATTAAGGGCTTCCAATTCATCTGCCTCTAAGAAAAGCATGGACATTGGCTTTCCAAAGAATATCATCAAAACAAACATAAAAATTGAGACACCAAATCCCATTATATTTGCGGCTGTAAGACCTTTTCCAATCCTGTCGATCTTCTTTGCGCCAACGTTTTGACCAACATAAGTTGCCATGGTTGAAGCAAGGGCCTCAATCGGACAGGTTATGATACCGTTAATTTTTTGAGCCGCCGTCATACCCGCAACAGCCAAAGAACCACAGTCATTAACAGCCTTTTGTATTACCATCGTGCCTATAGCCGTGATTGAGTACTGCAATCCCATTGGTACGCCTATGTAACAAAGTTTATTCGAGTAACTTCTTTCAAAGCGCCATTCATCTTTAGTGATGTGTAATATTTCAAACTTTTTGTACATGTAAATAACACAGGCAACACCGCTTACCGCCTGAGAAATCATTGTGGCAATCGCAGCGCCTTCAACACCCATACCAATAAAACTGATAAACAAAACATCAAGGGCAATATTTATAAAGCTAGAGAAAGCAAGGAAAATCACAGGACTTTTACTGTCTCCCAAAGCTCTTAAAACGGCCGCTGCCGAGTTATATAAAATTGTAAACGGAATGGCCGCAAAAAGTATTACAAGATAAATATACGAATACTCAAATATATCCGAAGGTGTACTTAAAAGTCGTAATATCGGCTTGCATAAAATAACCGTTGCCACCGAAATTACAACTGCAAAAAACGCACCCATCCAAATGGTATTTGCCACAAATTTTCTGAGTTCCGTGTATTTTTTTGCACCAAACATCTGTGCAACCGGAATTGCAAAGCCGTTACTTAAGCCGTTACAAAATCCAATTATCAAAAAACATATTGAGCCCGTGGCACCAATTCCGGCAAGCGGAAGTAAACCAAGAAACTTTCCCACAATCACCGCATCCACCATGCTGTATAACTGTTGGAAAAGCATTCCCAAAAACATTGGAATCTGAAAGGAAAGGATGCACAAAGCAGGATTTCCCACAGTCAAATCCCTGGTCATTTTCTTATTCTTTTCATTTTTCATTTCTTTATTCTTCTCTTTTTAGTGCTTTTATCTTATGTTTTCCCCTGAATATACCGAAAAAATAAGTGATACATATTAATCAGCATTATTAAAATAATACAAACAAATTTTATTGTCAATTAATTTTTTAATCATCATTTTTAATTGAATTTTCGGCATTTTATGCTACTATTATCATGACAGTTTAGTGAATAAAAAATCAAATAACCAATTTTAAGGAAAATTATGCAAATATTTAATACATTAAAATCAAAATTAAGCAAACAAGGAATGGTAACTGCCATAAGCATTATTACGGTTACCGTTGTTATTGCTGCCTTTACAATCTTTATTATCACACACCCTGCAAACGCTTATTCTTATAATACCACGAATAAAGATGAAACAGAAGTATCAAATGAAAGTGTAACCACAGAAACAACTTATACAGAAGCGGAAACAGACATAACAGAAGCAGAAACAGAAGAAATTACCATTCTTTTTGAGTCGATAAACGCCATGTATTACGCAACGGAAGTGGCGATTGTATATACTTATCCAAGTACCTCCTCTGCTTCACTCTATGTTTTAAGTGAAGGTGAAGGTATTTTAACCACGGGAAAAAGCGATGAATGGATAAAGGTTACATATAACAAAACCACGGGTTATGTTTTAGCTTCAGTCGTTACAAGCATTGACCCAACTACAACACAGGCAACAACAAAGAGCCTTTCGGAATTCACAACCGCTGCCGATACAAGTGAACAGGTAACCCGTCCGGTTGAAGAATATGATGATGCAGAAGTAATTGAGCCAACTGCAGCAACAACGGTCCAAACAACCACGGAAGAAGAAACAACAACCGCGGCCACAACGACCACTACCACAACCGTTTATGAAACAACTGTTTCTGAAACAACTGCATCCGAAACAACTGCATCCGAAACAACGACTGTTTCAGAAACAACAACCGCAACAACTACAACACAGGCAACAACCACAACCGAGGAAGAAACAACTTCTTCCCGGTACTGCATTGCAGGTGTTGACGTATCAAAATGGCAGGGAAGCATTAACTGGGCATCCGTTGCCGCTGACAATATTGAATTTGCAATTATTAAAATCGGCGGTCGTGACGGGCTCACAGGCGCCTTATATGAAGATCCGAAATTTGAAGCAAACATTGCCGGAGCTTTGGCAAACGGCCTTGATGTGGGCGTATATTTCTACTCACAGGCAACATCCGCCGCTGAAGCAAAAGAAGAAGCTGAATACTGTATCTCACTTCTTTCTTCTCTCGGATACAATGCAAGCGATTTAACTTACGGAATATCTTACGATTTTGAGTTATATACAAAGTCTTACAGAGCATATATTAATTATTACACAACTTTAGGCGGAGGAACCACAGCCAAAAACGCACTTACAACTTATGTGACAAGTTTTTGTGACACGGTAACCGCAAGCGGTTATTACACCATGCTCTACAGTGACAGGAATCATGCATACGGTATATTTGACATGGCAACATTAATAAAAAAATACCCTCTTTGGTATGCAAGATACAGTTTTGATTATATCTCAGACTCAAATACGGGAGCTTATGTCGAAGACGGAGAAATTAAATATTACTATCACACAAACGACTGGCTCGTTAATTACATTACAGAAAACAGTTACGCCGCTTCATACGGCGGAAAAACATATACCTTTAAATATTCATACGTAATGTGGCAATGCTCGCAGGCTTCAAATGTTTCGGGCATTAACGCAGTAGTGGATTTGGACATCATATTGCTTAACTGATACCCAAATCCACCGTCTTAAATAATATTTGATTTTATCTTAAGTTTACTTCTTTAAAAGTCCGTTTCCAATAAATTCTCTTACAAGGGAGTTTGTTGGAACGTCGTCATTGTTAAGTCCAAGGAAATAATCCAAAAACTTAAGCAGACGCTTTGCTTCATGATATTCTTCGCAGTCCTTTGGAATGGAGAAAAGTAACGGTTCAGCGTACATCTTTAATATTGCAAGCTCGTAAATAAGCGCCGTGTTAAAGATTACATCCGCATCTTTTTCAAACGGATAAATGTTTCTTTCTTCTCCTCTTCTGACCGATGGCCAGCGTGCAATCGTCTCTCTTGCGTTAATCCCTCTTGTTCTGTTGTCACGAATCATACGACGTATAAGTCTGTCATCCGTGGTTGAGATTCTGTTATGTTCGTCTACATTTAACGTTGTAAGTGTGGCAATGAAAATCTTAAACTTAGAGTTTTTATCAAGAGAATATGAAAGCTTGTCGTTAAGGCAGTGAATACCTTCCAATACGAGTATATCGCCGTCTTGTAACTTAAGCTTATTGCCCTTATATTCCTTTTCACCTTTCATGAAGTTAAAGGTTGGAAGAGAAACCTCCTTACCTTCCTTTAAGTCCGTCATCTGCTTATTAAAAAGCTCAATATCAATTGCATCAATGCTTTCAAAATCATAATCACCGTTTTCATCAATCGGTGTCTGATCTCTGTCCACAAAGTAATTATCAACCTCAATCGGATGAGGATTTAAGCCCTGTACACGAAGCTGGATGGAAAGTCTGTGCGAGAAGGTTGTCTTTCCGGAAGATGAAGGTCCGGCTATCATGACGAATTTAACGTTTTTATCAGCAGCAATTCTTTTGGCAATTTCTGCAATCTTTGCTTCCTGCAAAGCTTCGTTTACCAAAATCATATCTTCAATGGTTCCGTCCGCAATCTTGTCATTTAAGTGGGCAATTGTTGTGATATTAAGCATTTTATTCCACTCAATTGAACTCTTCATTTCATCAAAAACGCTCTTAACAGGCAAAAATTCCGGTACCACGTCAGGCTTTTTGATTGAAGGAAGCTGTAATGCAATGCCGCCTTCGTAATAATAAAGTTCGTAGTATTTTACAAAAGAAGTATCGGGTGCCATATATCCGTAGAAATAATCTTCGTAATTATCTAACTGATATACGTTTACATTAGAACTTCTTCTGTATCCGAAAAGTTTTTCCTTATCATACATATGATGTCTGTGGAAACGCTCAACCGCAACGGCTGTAGGAATTGTGCTCTTGTTAATGATATGCTTTTCCTTAATTAAGGTTTGCATTCTTTCATCAATTTCACGAACAAGCGCTTCATCAAGCGGGCGTTTTCCTTCGTATTCAAACCATGCTGCATGATCAATGGTAAATTTTACAACGACTCTCTTTACGTTATCCGTACCGCATACATCATAAATTGATTTAAGTAAGACAAGCTCTACCGTTCTTCTGTAGGTCTTGTATCCTGCCTGCGTCTTTAAGTCTAAAAACTCAACGCTGCAGTCTTTGGTAATTTTCTTAAAAAGCTCTGTAAGCTTTCCGTCGACAGAAGCAAGAATAATGTCGTATTCATATTCGTCCTTAAAATCAAGGGATATGTCGTACAATGAGGTACCTCGCTCGTACTGCCTTGTTTCTTCACCGATTTTTACATTTACAGTATCCATTGGTTTCATCTCCTTTAGCTATTTATTATTTCACTTACGTTTCTTAGTTTAAGAGCAAGTCTGTTAATTGAAATATCATGCATAACTTCCTCTTTTCTCTTATCCTGTCCCGCGTTATTTAATGTATTTATGAGTTTTTGCAATTTATCATATTCATCATGAAGATACATGATAAACGTTTCATTATCCCCGTATATAAGGCATTTCCCATATGTAAGATAAGCCTTAAGTATATTTTCTTTTGCATCGGAAATATCTGCTTTTTTAAATAAATCAGCCTTTTCTTCAATATCTTTTAATTCTGCGGCCACACTTACTGCTTCGTTTGGTTTTACTTTTATTGCAACGTAGTATTTACCAAGGTCCTTAACCATATCTTCCATAATTGTTTCATACCCGTTTTCATATAAAAAGCTTCGAAACTCAAAATATTCCGAATGTGGCGAAAGAATAAGCGCACTCATTGATTTTGCCGTATCTTCACCTTCAAGAAGAATCTTTGTAATTAAAATACCGCCCATTCCCGCAATAACCGCTTCGTTTGCATAGCCCGGTTTTACAGGCGTTAACCCGTCTCCAAGAAGGGTTTCGATCTTTTCCTCAAGCCCTGCTTCCTTAATATGTTTTTGTGCCGCAAGTAAAGGCCCCTTCACCACATCACAGGCAAGCGCCTTCTTACATATACCGTTTTCCACAAGATAAATGGGTATATAGCCGTGATCCGTACCAATATCACATATAACCTCACAGGTATCGGCCATATCGGCTATCATTTTAAGTCTTTTACTAAGTTGCATAATTACCTCATGTTATACTATATCCAGATAATCCTTAAGAGTTTCCTTAATCTTTGGATTTCTTAATTTTCTGTATGCCTTGTTTTCGATTTGCCTTACTCTTTCTCTTGTTACACCAAGTTCTTTGCCAACCTTTTCAAGTGTCCACGGGCGGCCATCGACAAAACCGCATCTTAACATTAAAATCTTTTGTTCACGTTCGTCAAGATGGTTAAAAGCCTCTTCTAAGTCGGATCTTAAAGCATTTAAATATGAATTTGATTCAGGCGAAATATTCTTTTCATCCTTAACCGTATCCATCACAATACCGTCTCCGTCCTCTCCGGTCGTTCTGTCTAAGGATTCGGTCTGTATGTCTGCTTTAAGATATTCATTAACCTTTTCAATATCAAGGCCCATGCGCTTTGCAATCTCCTCAGAGGTTGCATCCCTGCCAAATTCCTGGGTGAGAAGGCGCTGCATTTTCTTAACTTTATAAATGTTTTCTCTGTAGTGAACAGGAGTTCTTATTGTTGTTCCCTGGTCTGCGATTGCACGCGCAATTGACTGTCTTATCCACCAGATTGCATATGTACTGAATTTATTGCCGCGTTTATAATCAAATTTTTCAACGGCTTTCATTAAGCCCATGGTACCTTCCTGGATTAAATCCATTGTATCAAGGCCTCTTCCCTCATATTTCTTTGCAACGCTTACAACAAGGCGGAGATTATGCGTAACAAGGTCGTTTTTGGCATTTTCATCGCCTTCGTCCTTACGCTTTCCAAGTTCTGCCTCTTCTTCTGCGCTAAGCAGATTCAAAGCGCCAATTTCGGTAAGATACATTTTGTAAGAATCCGTGATGTTTGCGCTTCCAAAATCATTTTCAATAAGAGATTCAATTTCAGCAAGTTCCTCATCACTTGGTTCATCTGACTTTTGTTCTTCAAAATCAAGTTCCAAGGTTTCGTCCGTTTCTTCCGATACAAACCCTCTATCCTTTGTATCAACGGTCAAATCCGCATCTTCCATTATATCTCTTTTGTCAAAATCATCTCTCATATTGCCCCTCCCTTCCTGTAAACAGATACAGCCGGGTTTACCAAAACATTAAAGGTGAATGTCTATCTTTTGTGCTTCTTTCATTTTATTTTGAATTTCCATAAACTTTGCAATATCATTTGCCGTTTTTGCTTCATTTTGAAATTTCTTTAAAGAATCAGTCTTTATTTTTCTGATTATTTCCGTAAGAGACTGCTCTAATTCTGTTTTTGTAAAGGTTTCCGGAAACGTTTTCGTAAACATCTCATTAACCTTATATCTGTCTTCACTTTCCGCAAACCGGTCCACAATCAGATCCGGTCTTACGGCATTTTCTGTGCGAATCTGCTCACAAAGTATTGTAAAGACCTTTATAAATAAGTCATCTGATAAATCATTCGGACTTATATACTTTGTAATAATATCAAGGTGTTCGGGATGTTCGGAAAGATACGTGATTAACATCCTGTGACCTTCCAATTCATTACTTTCCTTCTTACGCTTAACATTTCTTTCGTATTCGCTTTCAATTGCGCGCTTTGAAGGTTCTCTCCTTTTATCTTCCGCCGCAAGTATCTTTATGTTTCTGTCGAGCGAATCAATCGAAATACCACAATACTCTGCCAAAGATTTTTTATATGCTTCTCTTTCGTCCGGATCTTTAATATGCTCGAAAATAATTTCTGCAACGGATTTTTCATATTTCACAACATCATCCGGATCTTTTATGTTGTTTAGTAATTTTCCGGGCGTTGTGTCGGGCTTGTCGCTTTCTATAATCTGTCCAAGCAGATAATCCGCCATAAAATAAATGCCGTTTTTTGCATTTTCCACTCTTTTTTCGTATTCTGAAGGTCCAAGATTGTTGATAAATTCATCCGGGTCCTTGTACGGGCTCATATCAACCACTTTTACCTTAAGGCCTGCATTTCTGAGTATCGGAACAGCACGATATGCCGATTTTCTTCCCGCACCGTCCATATCATACGTAATATACGCACTTTCCGCATATCTTTTTATAAGGCGGGCCTGTTCCACGGTTAATGCCGTGCCAAGCGAAGCCACCGCCATTTCAAAGCCTGATTTTTGAAGGGAAATAACATCCATATACCCTTCGCATAACAGATAATATTTTGATCTTGATTTAAGCGCAAGGTTTAATCCGTACAGATTCTTTCTTTTTTCAAACACTTCATTTTCAATGGAATTAAGGTATTTTGGTTCACCTTCTCCCATCACTCTTCCGCCGAATCCAATAACTCTTTTGTTCTTATCGATTATTGGAAACATTGCACGGTTATAAAATTTACAATACACATCATTTTCTTTAAAAGTAAACAATGCACTGTTACGAATATCTTCTTCGCTTAAACCTTTTTCTTTTAATTCACGATACAATTCTATTCCGCGCTTTGAACAATAACCAAGGCCAAAACGTTTAATCATAGCATCATCAAGACCTCTTTCGTGAAAATAATCCTTTGCTCTTTTTCCTTCTTCCGTATTAAGAGCTTTTACAAAAAGTCTGGCCATTTCGCCGTTAACATTTAAGATACCGTCTGCCTTTTGCCTTTTTTGCATGACTGCAGGACTGTATTCCATTTTTAAATCAATTCCGGCTCTTTCAGCAAGCGCCTTACACGCTTCCAAATACGTAAGATTTTCATATTCCTGCAAAAAATGAATTACATTTCCGCCCTTATGACATCCAAAACAGTAAAAAATCTGCTTTCTTTCGGATACAGAAAAAGAAGGGGTCTTTTCCTGATGAAAAGGACACAACCCAAAATGAGAATCTCCTTTTTTCGTAAGCGAAACATAACTGCCCACCACATCCAAAATGTTGTTGGCACGTAATATTTCTTCAATTTTCTCGTCGCTAATCCTCATGCCTTTCCCCTTGGATGTATATTGTTTCAAATCAAAATTCTTTCGTCCATTATACCATATGAACGTTCTTTTTTTAACCCCTATTTTTGGGCTAAAATACGCCGTTTCACACTAATATGTGGCATTAAGCCATTCCACTCTCTTTACAAGCCAGTCCTGTAAGTATGTGGCATTTGAAATGTAATTATCTTCATATGTCTGTATATTTAAAGTAAGATACGGACGGGTTAAAGACCATCCGCCGTCTTCATAATTTCTGCAAAATGCATCTTCATATTTTGAGAGTAAAGTTCCTATATATGATGTTCCAAGCGCATTATCCGATGCAAGGTTTTCAAGTTCTTCGTATACTTCATCAATTCTTGCGCTTACCAGGCTCATAAAATATGAATCATTACAAAGGATTGAAAAATAGCTTCTGTATCTTGCCCACTGTCCAATCGTTGAATCCGCTTTTGAATAATCAATATATCCGCGGTTTTCAGCCGTGGTTTCGTTTTCCCCATCTTCCAAAGAAGTTTCCTGCGTGGTTTCTTCTGTTGTCGTTTCTTCCAAATCCGTATTCTCATCGGAAGCAGGTGTAGTTTCCTCCTCTAAAGCCGGATAATAATAATCCTGCAAATTATGGTAAGCCATAAAGGAATAAACCGTATAATTTGACATGGTAACATTTCCCATTGTAAGGTCTAAATCCCAAAGCGGTCCCGCATAAAGCTTACCGTCTTTATAAAAATATCTGGTGGAATGGAACGAATAATCCACATTTTTAATTATTTCCTGCGCAATAAACATATTTACAAACGAATCCACATCAATGTACTGCTCGTAAATGGAATGATCACAGGTTCGTATTGCACTTTCAATCGCATTAATGGTATTCGTAATACTCTCAACCTGCTCATCGCTTGCATCATCGGGCGTATCAAGGGCGTAACGAATATCCAAGCCCGTTGTGATATACGTAACACCGCTTTCTTCTCTGTCATATTCACACTCTAAAATAAAATCGCCGTTATCCGTATCTAAATCAAGTCTTCCGTCCGTAATCGGCGTCACAAGCATATACACTCCCTTATAAACACCGTTAAACCAAAGTTCAACAAATTCGCACTGCGTTGTATAAGGTAAATCAAGGATTTCTCCAATCTTAAAGCCAAGCTCCTGCCTGAGTAACGACTTATCAAAAGGATTTGCAATAAGGGACCACTTCT
>CAJOOB010000159.1 GCA_905236025.1 uncultured Lachnospiraceae bacterium | reverse complement strand
GGATAAATGTTTAAATACGGTAAAACCTCTTCCATAATAGCTTTAAAAAGTCTTGATGCAACGAAAGAACCCGTTTCTTTCTCTTCGGTCTGGCACTCGTCAACAACAACGTAACACTGAATAAGAGGATTATCGTCCTCATCAGCCACAAAGCCAATGAAGGAGTAAACATAGTTTTCCGACTCTCTGTCGTTAACCTGAGCTGTACCCGTTTTACCGCCAATCTTGTACCCCGTAATCTGCGCAGGAATACCGCTACCCTCAGTAACACCAAGGTAAAGCGCCTGCTTCAAATAATCAGAAGTTTCCCGTGTACATGTAATCCGAACAACTTCGCTTCCCACATACTCTTCAACACCGCCCGAACTGTTGATGATTTCGCTTACAACATGCGGTTTGTAATAATATCCGCCGTTAATAATCGATGAAAAAGCAGAAGCCATTTGGATCATGGTAACATTAAATCCCTGTCCGAAAGAACTGATTGCAAGCGAAACCTCATTAAGCGTATCACTTGAATAAACAAGGTTAGAACATGATCTTTCATTACTTAAGTCAATGCCCGTATATTGTCCAAAGCCAAACTTAAGCTGATATTCCAGAAACTTGTCAGGTCCAAGAAGCGCACCCATCTCCATAAAGAAATCATTACAAGAAAGTGCAATCGCACTCTGCAAATTCAAAACGCCGTGACCGGTTGTAACGTTACATTTGATATGCCAAATTCCAACATCATTATAGCCATCGCACTCATAAGTATATACATCCTCATCAATAATGTTTTCTTCAAGAACCGCAACGCTTACAATCGGTTTATAAGTCGAACCCGGTTCATAAGAGTTATAAACGCAGAAATTGTTCCAATTTCCGAGGATTGCGGCATATTTTACAGCATTGCTCATTTCTGCAATTTCCTCTTCGGTATATGCATATGATAAATCCCTCGGATTATTTGGGTCATACACCGTATCGGTTGCCATTGCATAAATTTCGTTAGTGTTTGGGTCTGAAATAATAACACCGATATTTTTGGCATCATAGATTTCGTCCCACTCAGCAATGTATTTTTCAACAATACTCTGAATATAAACATCCAAAGTGGAAACCAAAGTTGAGCCGTCTTCAGCAGCTTTTACAACCTTTTCCATATTATTGTCTTCATCAACGTATCCGTATTCTCTTCCGTTTACACCCGTTAAAACATCATTGTAATAGCCTTCAAGGCCGTAAGAAGCACTTCCGTCCGTATCAACAAAACCAAGAACAGTCGCAGCAAGCGTTGTATAAGGATATCTTCTTTCATATTTCTCTTCAAACCAAACGCCCTGAATATATGTATTTTCATCCCTTGCGGTTAAAAAGTCCTGAATATCGTAGTATTCAAGCGTCTTTTCATAAACCACGTATCTGCTGTTTGAATTAGATTCAATTTTTTCGCGAAGCTCTGTTTCGTCATACCCGAAGCAGTTTACCAAAGCCTCAATTGTAGCATCGTAATACGGATGATCGTTATCATCTGATGTATCATTATCGGAAAGCATAACCGCAGGATCAAGAACAAGATTATAGACCATAATGCTTTGTGCCAAAACATTACCGTTTCTGTCTAAAATAGTTCCTCTTTTATATGGAATTGTTGTGCTTGAATATGTTTGCTGATCGAGAACCGTCTTAGAATATGCATCTCCGTTTGTATAATTAAAATAAACAACTCTTCCGAATAAAACAGCAAACACCAGCATAATAAGGAAGAATACAATAATCAGTTTCCTCGCCATGTATCTCTTAATGCGTTTTTGCTGATTATCGCTTGTTCTTTCCTTGTCTGCCGGTGTATATCTATTACTCATTTTTTGTTACCTTTAATCTTATTAATTCCGTTACTCTTCCGGAATCTCTTTGTATTGTACCAAATATTCCTTGTCTGTGCCATCATAAAAAACAATCTGGTCTTCGGTGGCAACGCTCATGCCAAGAACTTCCGTTGCATAAGTGTAAACATATTCAATATCCATATAGCTGTTCACTTCGTAATTTAATACCTCGTTTTCAGCCTTTAAATCCTCAAGCTCGGCTTTCAAAGTATTAATCTGTGCCGATTTTTGGCTGATTGCAAATTCTCTGTTTAAGTAAACAACACAAAGGCTTAAGATTGCCGCAGACACAAGCGCAAGTAACATGGCCATGCCGCCGCTCATGCTAAGGCTTCTTCGTCTCGGACGATACGAATTTTCTCTTTCAGCCTCTTCGTAAGCCGCTTCGTTTTCAAGCTCTTCAAAGTCAAAATCAAACTTTCTTACGGTATTTCCTTCAATATATGTGTCTTTTCTTGCTGTTTTGCTATAATTATTCTTCCTCACTCTGCTCATAATGACCTCTCTTCTTCCCTCTTAAATCAGGCCTTTTCAAAAACCCTCAGTTTAGAACTTTTACTTCTCTTATTGTTTGAAATTTCTTCCTCTGACGGGATAATCGGCTTCCTTGTAATCTGTTTTCCCAAAGGAACTCTTCCACAAACGCAAACCGGAAATGTTTTTGGACAAATACACGGATCTTCGGCTTCCTTAAACTTGTTCTTAACAATACGATCCTCTAATGAGTGGAACGTGATGATAGCCAGTCTTCCGCCCGGATTTAACATATCAATCATTGCATCAATTGACTTTTCCAAGACTTCAAGTTCTTTATTAACCTCAATTCTTATCGCCTGGAAGGTTCTCTTTGCCGGATTACCACCGTTTACCCTTATCTTTGCAGGAATACTTTCTTTAATAATCTTTGCAAGTTCAAAGGTTGTTTCAATCGGTTTTTCGTTACGCCTTTGCACAATGTGCTTTGCAATATTATTAGCGAAATTGTCTTCGCCATAGTTTCTTATTATTCTTGCCAAATCCTCTTTGGTATAAGTGTTAACAACTTCATAGGCAGACAAAGGATTATCCTTATCCATTCTCATATCAAGTTTTGCATCCTCCATATAAGAAAAGCCTCTTTCCCCATTATCAAGCTGGTAAGAAGAAACTCCTATATCAAGCAAGATTCCGTCAACCTTATCAATACCCATTTCCTTTAAAACAGAAGGCATATTGACGTAATTGCTTTTAACAATATCAATATTCGTATTTTTCTTATATTCAGAAAGCCTTTGTGTGGCTGTCTTAATCGCTTCAGCGTCCTGATCAAACCCTATGAATCTTCCTTCTTTATTAAGAAGCTTACATACACCGCTGGCATGACCTGCGCCGCCAAGGGTACCATCCGCATATATTCCGTCAGGTTTTACATTTAAAGCATTAATTGTTTCGTTATATAAAACCGGTATATGTTCAAATTCCATTTAAAACCTTTCTTGAAAAACTTATATTCCAAGTTCCGACATATGCTGTGCAACTTCGTCCATATCATCAAACGAAGTTGATTCGTTCCATCTGTCAGCACTCCATATTTCTGCTCTACCACCGACTCCGACAAAAGTAATATCCTTTGTAAGACCGGCGAATTCTCTTAATACAGGAGGAATCAGGATTCTGCCCTGTTTATCAATTTCCGTTTCTGATGCTCCGGCCAGAAAAAAACGTACAAACTTACGTGCGTTCTTGTCTGACATAGGCAATTCTTTAAGTTTTTCTTCGAATTTAGTCCATTCGCTGCGAGGGAAGACAAACAGACATCCGTCAAGACCTTGAGAAATGACGAAGACATCTCCTAATTGCTCTCTGAACTTAGCAGGAACAATAACTCTACCCTTTGCATCTAACGAATGGTTATATTCTCCCATGAACATAGCCGGCGCCCTTTCGTTAGTTAATATAGAAATCCACCACTTTGTACCACATATATGACACCAAGTACCACTTTCTACCACTTATGCTTACATAATAACCCCTAAACCCAAAAAAATCAAGGCAAAATTACAAATTTTACGTAAAAAAAGATTCACGAAAAATCGTGAATCTTTAATGATTTTTAATTATTGAATTTTCTTTTTTCTTATAAAAAAGTCCTACTCTTTTTCCTTCATCATCTTTTCATAATATGTATTAGCCTCATTTGATGACGAATTTTCGGTTTTCTTTAAAGCATCAAGCGCTGCAGCTTCTCTTTCCTTCATTTCCTTTTTGTTAACCTTTGGAATTTCCGGATAAAATACAGGAGTTTCCTTGCCACTGCACTTAACTCTTCCGACAACCACAATACAAACTGCAACCACAACAAGTATAGCCGAAAGCACAAACGAAACCGGAATGCTTGTACCAGGGATGAGTAACTGATCCGTTCTCATGGGTTCAATAATCATTCTTACAATTCCGTATCCTCCAAGATACCACGCAAACACTTCACCGTGAAACTTCTTCTTTTTCCTGAAAATAAGCATAAGTGTAAGAACCACAAGATTTAAGAACGATTCATACAAAAACGTCGGCTGAACCTGGATAAAACCATCGGTAAGGGTAACACCGGCCGGAACATTAACCTTTACAATACCGTCATCAACGTTTATACGCATTGCAAAAAAGCTGTCCGTATCACCGCCAAACGCTTCTCTGTTAAAGAAATTCCCCCATCTTCCTACAATCTGACCCGTAATAAGTCCCAAAATACCTGTATCCGCCATCTTTAAAAACGGAATTTTGTGAATCTTACTTAACACAAAACAAACCGCAAGGGCTGCCAAAACACCGCCATAAATGGCAAGACCGCCATTTCTTATATTGATAATCTCTGAAGGATGGGCACCGTAATAATCCCATTCAAAAATCACATAATATATTCTTGCACCGATAATGGAAAAAACCAGACCATAAATTGCAAGATCAACGTAATGCTCAACATTTTGTCCGGTAATCTTTGCTTCGTGAAAAGCAATAAGCATACCTAAAATCGCGCCAATCATGATAATTACGCCGTAAAATGCAATTCTGTATCCAAATATCGTAAAACTGTTTGGCAAATCCTTAAATACAAGCCCGATATTCGGAAACTCAATACTGACATCAAGTAACATAACTTCCGCCTCCAAAGCCCCTTTTATACGTTAAATCTAAAGAGAATAACGTCTCCGTCTTTTACGACATATTCCTTACCCTGAGTACCAACAAGACCTTTTTCCTTTGCTGCAGAATAAGAACCACATTCAACAAGGTCCTTAAAGCTTACAACTTCAGCACAGATAAAACCTCTTTCAAAGTCGGTATGAATCTTACCTGCGGCCTGAGGAGCCTTTGTACCGTTTTTAATTGTCCATGCTCTTGTTTCATCAGCGCCTGATGTAAGGTAACTGATAAGACCAAGGAGTTTATAACTTGCTCTTACAAGCTTATCAAGACCTGATTCCTTAAGGCCTAAATCCTCTAAGAACATTGCCTTTTCATCATCATCAAGTTCTGCAATATCCTGTTCAATGGAAGCAGAAATAACAAAGACTTCATATCCTTCCTTAGCGGCAAATTCTCTTACTGCTGCAACATGAGGATTATTGGCACCGTCATCGGCCAAATCGCCTTCAGAAACGTTAGCGGCAAAGATAACAGGTTTAGCCGTAAGAAGATTATATCCGTTAAACAAAGCTTCTTCATCTTCATCATCACAGATAAAGCTCTTTGCAAGCTTACCGTCTTCAAGATGAGCCTTAAGTTTTAACAAAAGATCATACTCCTTACCTGCTGCCTTATCCATCTTCGCTGTCTTTGCAACCTTTGCAATTCTTCTTTCAAGAATTTCAAGATCAGAAAAAACAAGTTCAATATTAATTGTTTCAATATCACGCTTAGGATCGACAGAACCCTCAACATGAATAATATTTGTATCTTCAAAACATCTTACAACGTGAACAATTGCGTCAACTTCTCTTATGTTCGCAAGAAACTGATTGCCAAGTCCTTCACCCTTAGAAGCACCCTTAACAAGTCCCGCAATATCAACAAATTCAATCACAGCAGGCGTTGTCTTCTTAGAATTATACATCTTTGTAAGAACATCAAGTCTTTCATCAGGAACCGCAACCACGCCAACATTAGGGTCAATGGTGCAAAACGGATAATTCGCTGATTCCGCTCCCGCCTTAGTTATTGAATTAAATAAAGTACTTTTACCCACATTAGGGAGTCCCACGATTCCTAGTTTCATAATATGTTAATCTCCTTCATTTTTTCTTTATTTTACGGGCTTTCCGCGATTCATGGTTTTGACCGAGTACCACGTCGAGTACCACGGAGATGAATTTCGCATCAAGTTTTAT
>CAJOOB010000158.1 GCA_905236025.1 uncultured Lachnospiraceae bacterium | reverse complement strand
TTAAAAAAGCCGATTTTACTTGCGAATTACAAGTAAAACCGGCTTTCGGTTTATTTACCAGATTGTTATATTAAATGATTCTGAAGATGAGTCAAACATAATGGTTCCGCTCGTTGCTGTTGCGTATAATTTGCTTAAATCAACGTAGCCTGCATCATCAAATCTGACTTTTACCATGTCAGGACTTGGGTGTTTCTTAGTGAGAGCAAGTCCCGTAAGGTCTAAGTAACCTCCGTTATCAATACGAAAACATAACCTGCTTCCCGTAACGGCAATGGTTCCTGATACTTTTAAACTACCGCTTTGCCTTATGCGTATTTCGGAGTAATCCATGTTTGCTAACGTTACATTTCCAACATTTAATACAATGTCTGTCCATACATTTGTGTCATTTTTCTCGTATAACGCACATGATGACCAGTTTCCGTTTGTAAGTATTGCAGTTACCATTTCAAGTTCTAAAGCATATCGCTCTTCGTATGTATATGCCGGTGGTTCGTAAGTTACATGATAAGCATTATCATCAGCCCCGGAACCGTCATATGCGAGTATGGAATCAAAAGGTCCGGGTTCAACGCTCTCACGTAAAACTGCGCCGGAAGGATTGGCAATACTAAAATCTGTTGAATTTCTTGCTTCAATAAAACTATAAGATGTTTTTGCAGGAATCAGTGTTTCGTAGTATTCTGAATCTTTAAACGAAAGCCCCGATAAATCCAGGCCCCCGCATTCCATGAGCTGTAATCCGTATGCGTGTTTGGAGTTTGTATTAACATTATTCCACGTACCTTTTACGGTAACCGAATATCCATCGCAAATTAATGTTACATTGCTGTATGTGTAGTCGGTTACGTTAAGGGTGATATTACCTGACAAATGCAGTTCCTGTTGGGTATTTTTATTAATATAATTTCGCAGCTCCGATTCTGTGGAAAGGTAGACACTATGTGGCTCATTTGTACCTTCTCCGGGTGTATCTGAATTTTTATAATCATGAGAATCCATAATTATTGTTGCAAAAGCAGAGGATGTTTCTGATATATAATTGGTACTGACAGACGGTAACAAGGCGGTTATTACGTATTTTATACCGGCCTTTACAGTCTCGCATCCCGTGGTTTGCTCGCTTGGGTAGATTACATATGCACCGGTTAAGTTTGCATTGATATTCTTTACCGTATTGATAAAATCTGTAGCTGCAGCCGTATAACTTTTTCCAAAATAAGTCTCGTATGAAAGTATGTCCGGAGAAATCCCTATAATACCTGAATCTACAACTGAATTACCGTTAATAAAAAGGTAGAGTATGTAGTCGGTGGTTGAGTCGTATAATTGCAGGCCAATGTAGCCATCGTACACAACAACGTCGGTATGTGGTTCTTCGGCCGAATCATCGCCTTGTTCTTCGGTATATTTTTCCTCGAAGACCATTACAATACCGGCTTCTTCCATTTCTGTTGCAATGGTTGCCTGAACAGACTGCGTGATTGAGGTTAATACGCTTACAGAAGCGATAGTTGATTCACTTGTTGTTTCATCTATTGGTTTAAGTATGTTTTCCGTGTCTGAAAGGTCAACGTTCAAAAATGTTACGCTGCTTGTAAAACACGTTTCGCTCTCGCTTTCTGTAACATATCCTTTTTCAATAAGATTGCTTACCACTTCTTTGTATGCATCTTCAAATGTAAGATTTAAAAGAGTGGTATCTGAAAATTCATTTTTTGCATCATCATTTAAGTAAACAACGTAAACGACGGTGTAATTATTATCCACATCCAAAAATAAGCCCAGTTCCGGATTTATGGAAATGTCAGCGTATATCAGGTTTTTTCCTTCAAGTACATCTAAATCAAGTGTATCCGTACTTGGCACCGTTATTTGCGAATACGCATAATTTGTTGTGGTTTCTGTTTCCTTTTTTGCATTTCCGCACGCACAAAGTATCAAGAGTAATGCAGATAACACTAAAAAGAGGGATTGGCGTTTTTTCATAAGCACATCTCCTTGTTTAATATATTTATTTGTCACATAATATTTTCTGTATTATAGCATATATTGGCAGGTTTCACAAATAACAAAGGGGTTTAAATTAATTTTTTCAAATATGTATTTATAATTTACATCTGCCCCGTTTAGCGATAAAATAAATGTATAAATAATGTGATGTATGTAACAGTAAGTCTTGTTACATAATGGTAGCATAAATTATAAAAGGAGCGGATAAATGAGTTTTGAACTTACGGCATCAATGATGTGTGCCAATTACAATAATCTTGCACAAGAGGTTAAGGAACTTGAAGAGGGAGGTATTGATTCTTTTCACATTGACATTATGGACGGACGATATGTTCCGAATTTTGCCATGTCTTTAAACGATCTTAAATGTATCAGAAGTCTCACGGATAAACCGCTTGATGTACATTTAATGGTTGAACATCCGTTGAATACAATTCATCTTTTTACGGATAATCTTCATAAAGGCGATACCATTTTCATTCATCCTGAAGCTGAATATCATCCTTCAACAACAATCCAAAAAATTCTTGATGCGGGGATGATTCCGGGAATTGCAATTAATCCGGGTACGAGCGTGGAAGAAGTTAAAATGCTTTTAAGAATTGTTAAAAAGGTTCTTGTAATGTCAGTTAATCCGGGTAATGCTGCTCAGATGTTTTTGCCGTATGTAAGAGATAAATATGATGAACTCCTTGCATTAAAGGACGGAATGGACTTTGAAATTTACTGGGACGGAGCCTGTGGCAAGGATAAGATTAAAGAGTATGCACCGCTTGGTGTTAAGGGCTTTGTGCTTGGTACTACTTTGCTTTTTGGTAAGAAAAAATCTTATGGTGAAATTTTGAAATCCATACGAGATATGAGGATTTAACATGAATTACGCCATCTTTCTTTCCGGCGGGACCGGAAGCAGAATTAAAACAGATATCCCAAAACAATATATAAAAGTTAACGGTCATATGATGGTGACCGTTGCTTTGCTGCCTTTAATTAATTCTTCTTATGTGGACGAAATCTTTATTGTTGCAGACCCTTCATGGCAGGATGTAATCATTAATGATTTAGAAAAGAATAATATACAAACCGGTAAAATTAAGGGATTTGCAAATCCGGGAGAGAACAGGCAGCTTTCTGCATATAACGGTATGAAGAAGATTATTGAATTTTTCTATGGGACGGAAGACTCGGAAAATAAAGGAAACACCGTGCTCATACATGATGCTGCAAGACCGTTTTTAACAGAAGAGTTGTTAAAGCAAATGTATGAAAGCTTAGACGGACATGACGGCGTAATGCCTGTTATCCCAATGAAAGACACGGTTTATGTAAGCGAGGATAAGGTAAGCGTTTCAAAGCTTTTAGACAGAAGTAAAATTTTTGCCGGTCAGGCACCTGAACTGTTTGATTTTGATAAGTATTATAAAGCTAATTTTTCTTTGATGCCTGATAAGATTTTAAGTATTAACGGGGCAAGTGAGCCTGCAATTCTTGCGGGAATGGACGTTTGCATGATTGAAGGGGATGAAAATAATTTTAAGGTTACGACAAATGCTGATTTAGAACGCTTTACAAAGATTATGGAGGATTGCAATAATGGTTAAAGGATGGGTACTCCATGAGATTGGGAAAATTAAATACGAAGATGTAGATATTCCAAAGCCACAGGAAAACGAGGTTTTGATTAAGGTCAGGGCAGCAGGTATTTGCGGTTCTGATATTCCTAGAATTTACGAAACCGGGGCACACAAAATGCCTCTTATTCCGGGACACGAGTTTTCCGGTGAGGTTTGCGCAGTGGGAAGTAATGTTTCAGAGGATCTGATGGGAAAAAGAGCTTCGGTATATCCAAGGATTCCCTGCGGTAAATGTAAGGAATGCTTAAATAACATGCCGACGCTTTGCAGAAGTTATGATTACGTTGGTTCAAGAAGAGACGGTGCGTTTTGTGAGTATGTTACCGCACCGGCAAAGAATCTGCTCTTTCTACCCGATTCCGTGAGCTTTGAAGAGGCTGCCATGCTTGAACCTTTTGCGGTTGCGGCAAATGCCGTTCGAAGAGGGGTTGCTTCTTTAAATGGTGAGGATTTAACCACAAAAACCGTGGCTGTCGGAGGACTTGGAACCATTGGAAGAATGGTGATTATGCTGTTAAAGGAAGCGGGATTTAAGAAGGTTTTGGCAATCGGCAATAAGGATACACAAAAGGCAAATGTCTTGAAACTTGGCATTTTAGAGGATGATTTTTGCAATGCAAGGAATGAAGATGTTTCCAATTGGGTAAAAAATGCTTCCGATGGCGGAGTTTCGATATTTTTTGAGTGTGTCGGAAAAAATGAATGTATAAGCGAGGGGATTTTATCCGTTGCACCTGCGGGAACGCTTATTTTGGTGGGTAATCCGTATTCTGACATGAAGTTTGATAAGGATACGTACTGGAAAATTTTAAGAGACCAGATGAATATTGTCGGGATTTGGAATTCGCGTTTTGAACAAAATGTTGATCCTTTGAAAGAACCCGATGATTGGAACTTTGTTCTTGATAAAATAAGCAAAAAAACGCTTAAACCGGAGATTTTAATTACGCATAGGCTTAGAATTTCTGAGCTTGAAAAGGGCTTTTTAATTATGAGGGATAAGACGGAAGATTATTGCAAAATCATGATGGTAAACGAATGATTTAATATCTGTATCAAATGCTAAAGTTTGCAGCATTGTATCATAAAAAATAAACGGGATTTTACAGGAGAAATTTAAAATGACAACACAAATTCTAAGTGCGATCTTATTGGTTGTATTTTTTGCTTTAATGGTGGTGGTTGGTGTGCGCACGCGTAAGAGTGCTTCTGATGTTTCGGGCTTTGTGCTTGGTGGAAGAAACGTGGGACCTTGGCTTACAGCCTTTGCGTTTGGTACATCATATTTTTCTGCGGTTATTTTCGTGGGTTACGCAGGTCAGTTTGGCTGGCTTTACGGAATGTCCGCAACATGGGCCGGTATTGGAAATGCGCTTATCGGTTCACTTCTTGCCTGGAACATTTTGGGAAGAAGAACAAGAATTATGACGCAGGCTCTTGATGCAAAGACCATGCCGGACTTCTTTGGAAAAAGATTTAATTCCGTTCCTTTAAAAGTTGCGGCATCTGTAATTGTTTTTATCTTCCTCATTCCGTATACCGCATCTTTATATAACGGACTTTCAAGCCTTTTTGGCCTTGTTTTTGATATTCCTTACTGGGTTGTAATTATAATAATGGCTGTTCTTACGGGCATTTACGTTATTTTTGGCGGATATATGGCAACGGCTGTTAATGATTTCATTCAGGGAATTATCATGCTTTTTGGTATCAGTGCCGTAATTATTGCGGTTGTTAAGAGTAACGGAGGCCTCCTTGAAGCAGCAAAGTCTCTTTCTGAAATTCCTGCCGATGGCTGGGAAAGCGGTGCTTATTCCTCTTTCTTTGGCCCTGATCCTTTGGCGCTTTTATTCGTTGTCATTCTTACATCCCTTGGTACATGGGGACTTCCTCAGATGGTTGGAAAATTCTACGCCATCAAGAGTGAAAAAGATATACATAAAGGAACCGTTATTTCAACGGTGTTTGCTTTTATTGTGGCAGGCGGCTGTTATTTTCTTGGTGGTTTTGGCAGATTATATGCTGACAGAGTCTCATACAACGATGCAACCGGTTTACCGTATTTTGACACTATTGTTCCTACAATGCTTTCAACACTTCCTGAAGTGATTATTGCAGTTGTTATTGTTCTTGTTTTGGCTGCATCCATGTCAACTCTTTCATCACTCGTTCTTACGTCAAGTTCAACTTTTACGCTTGATGTAATTGCTCCTGCAAGAAAAGAGGAGATGTCGGAAAAGAAAAAAGTGTTCGTAATGAGGCTGTTCATTGTCTTCTTTATTGCGGTTTCAGCGGCCATCGCCATCATTAAAGATACATTCCCGGGCATTACGTTTATTGCTCAGATGATGGGTGTTTCCTGGGGTGCGCTTGCAGGCGCGTTCCTTGCCCCTTTCCTTTACGGACTTTACTGGAAGAAGGTTACAAAGCCTTCGGTTTATGTTTGCTTTGTCTGGGGATGCTTTATTGCATTGTTCCAGCTTGTAATAACACTTGCAAAGATTGACGTTTCTTCTTGGGGAACCATTCTTTCGTTTGTATTTAAATCTTCCATTAATTCAGGCTCTGTTGCAATGATTGGCGGGCTTTTGATTGTTCCGCTTGTGAGTCTCATTACAAAGAAACCAACAAAAGAAGATGCGGATGCAATGTTTGAATGCTTTAACAAGAAGGTTAGCGTACCACAGAAAGACTCACTTGAGGATGAGTAAACAATATAAATAAATTTTTCCTTTTCACGAACACCATTTTCAATTATAATAGAAAAAGTGTATAAACATATGCGAGAGAAAGACCAGGAGGACATTATTATGCCGCAAAGAACAGATATTCACAAGGTTCTTATTATTGGATCCGGCCCAATTATTATTGGACAGGCGTGCGAATTTGATTATTCCGGTACACAGGCTTGTAAGGCGCTCAGA
>CAJOOB010000157.1 GCA_905236025.1 uncultured Lachnospiraceae bacterium | reverse complement strand
TATTAAGAAACTTTTCCTTGAAGGAACAATGCTTACAATCAACCAGGAACTTGATTACGATACGGCATCTGAAATTGCTCTTGGATTCGGTATTATTGCCCTTCCTGAAGAAAAGGTGAATGTAATTGAAGAACTTCTTAAGGAGGAAGACGACGACGAAAGAACTCTTAAGTCAAGACCTCCTGTTGTCTGCGTTATGGGTCACGTTGACCACGGTAAAACTTCTCTGCTTGATGCAATTAGAAATACTCACGTTATTTCAGGTGAAGCAGGCGGTATTACCCAGCATATCGGCGCTTATGTTGTTAAGCTTCAGGACAGAAAGATTACATTCCTTGATACTCCCGGACATGAGGCGTTTACGGCAATGAGACTTCGTGGTGCAATGTCAACCGATATTGCAATTCTTGTAGTTGCCGCAGATGACGGTGTTATGCCTCAGACTGTCGAAGCTATTTCGCATGCAAAGGCTGCCGGCGTTTCAATTATTGTTGCTGTTAATAAAATTGACAAGCCAAGTGCCAATGTTGACAGAGTTAAGCAGGAGCTTGCTGAATATGAGCTCGTTGCTGAAGACTGGGGCGGTGATACGATTTTTGTTCCTGTATCTGCACATACGGGTGAAGGTATTGACCAGTTGCTTGAGATGATTTCTCTTACTGCAGATATGCTTGAATTAAAGGCAAATCCAAACCGTAGAGCGAGAGGCCTTGTCCTTGAAGCGAAGCTTGATAAGGGCAGAGGTTCTGTTGCAACCGTTTTGGTACAAAAGGGTACTTTGCGTGTGGGTGATATTATTACTGCAGGTTCAAGTTACGGACGAGTTAGAGCGCTTATAAATGAAAACGGTGAAAAAATGAAGGAGGCAGGACCTTCTGTTCCTGCGGAAATCCTTGGCCTTAACAATGTACCGAATGCAGGTGAAGTATTTATCTGTACACCAAATGAAAAAGAAGCCAAGAGATATGCCGAAACCTTTATTGCAGAAAGCAAGAAGGAACTTCTTGAGGGTTCAAGACAGAAGGCAAGAATGTCTCTTGATGATTTGTTTGATCAGATTCAGACAGGTGATGTTAAGGAACTTAATATCATCATAAAGGCTGACGTTCAGGGTTCTGTCGAAGCAGTTAAGCAGAGTCTTGTTAAGCTTTCAAATGATGAAGTTGCAGTACGTGTTATTCATGGTGGTGTTGGTGCCATTAATGAATCGGATGTTTACCTTGCATCCGCATCTAATGCAATTATCATTGGATTTAACGTAAGACCTGACAATATGGCTAAGTCTAAGTCTGAAGAAGAAGGCGTTGATATAAGACTTTACAGAGTTATTTATCAGGCGATTGAAGATGTTGAAGCTGCCATGAAGGGGCTTTTGGATCCTGTTTACGAGGAAAAGATTATCGGACATGCAGAAATAAGACAGATTTTCAAGGCTTCCGGCGTTGGAAATATTGCAGGTTCTTATGTGCTTGACGGTGAATTTGTCCGCGGATGTAACGTAAGAATTACAAGAGAGGGAGAACTCATATTTGAGGGACCTCTTGCTTCGCTTAAGAGATTTAAGGATGATGTTAAGGAAGTTAAGGCAGGATTTGAATGCGGTTTTGTATTTGAAGGCTTTAACGACATTGCTGAACTTGATATAGTTGAAGCATACATAATGGAAGAGGTTAAGAGATAAATAACCATGAGAAAAAACAGTGTAAAAAATATCAGGATAAATACTGAGGTCATGCATGAGCTCAGTAACATTATCCGTAGTGAGATTAAAGACCCGAGAGTCAGCGCACTTACGAGTGTTACCGCGGCGGAAGTGACGCCTGATCTTAAGTTTTGTAAGGCATACATCAGTGTTCTTGGGACTGACGAAGAAAAGAAAAATACAATTAAGGGCTTAAAGAGTGCGGAAGGATATATCAGAAGAGCACTTGCTTCGGGTATTAACTTAAGAAACACTCCGGAAATCACCTTTGTCTTGGATGATTCCATTGAATACGGCGTTAATATGTCTAAGCTTATTAATGAAATTAACGCTAAAAGCAGTGATGATTCAAGTGAAGATGAAATGCCTGATGACGCGGTAGAAGAATAGAGGTATTGATGGAAAACATAAGTGAAATTTTGAAGGGGGTTAAAAGTGTGGCCATTAGCGGTCACGTAAGACCCGACGGTGACTGTGTGGGTTCATGCCTTGGCCTTTATAATTACATTATTGATAATTATAAGGATATTGAACCTGTTGTATTTTTGGAGAATGTATCCGGATTTTCATTTTTAAACGGTTCGGATAAGGTTTTAAATACGGCTTCGGATAAAAAGTTTGATTTATATGTTTCGCTTGATACAAGCAATGCCGAAAGAATCGGTGTTATGTCGGAGGTTTACATTAACGCTGAAAATACCGTTAATATTGACCACCATGTAAGTAATACAAATTTTGCAAAGAAAAATTTTGTATACGGCGGCAGAAGCTCATGCGCAGAGGTTTTGTTCTACCTTCTTGATGAAGATAAGATTTCTAAGAATACTGCTGAAGCCTTATATACCGGTATGATTCATGATTCTGCGGTATTTAAGTATCAGAGCACAAACAAACTTACAATGAATGCCGCCGGTTCTCTTATGGAAAAGGGAATTGATTTTACATCAATTATTGATAACAGCTTTTATGCAAAAAGCTACAGACAGACTCAGATTCTTGGTCGTGCAATGCTTGAAAGCATGCTTTTGCTTGACGGTAAGGTTGCGGTAAGTGTTATCGATAAAGATGAGATGGAATTCTATCAGGTTGATTCGTCAGAATTAAGTGGAATCGTTGAACAGTTAAGACTTATTGAAGGTGTTGAGTGCGCGGTTTTTGCTTATCAGATCGGCAATCTGGAATATAAGGTAAGCTTACGTTCTAAGAATTATCTCGATGTAAATGCTGTTGCTTCCTACTTTGGAGGCGGTGGACATGTACGTGCCGCAGGAGCTACAATGCAGGGCACGGCGCATGATGTAATTAACAATGTAGTAAGGAAGATTGCAGACAATATATGAGTTTAAACGGCGTTATAAATGTATACAAAGAAAAAGGATATACTTCTTTTGACGTTGTTGCAAAATTACGTGGAATCCTTAAACAAAAGAAGATTGGGCATACAGGAACTTTAGATCCTGATGCTTGTGGCGTTTTGCCGGTTTGTTTGGGGAGTGCCACAAAACTCTGCGATTTTCTGACCGATAAAGTTAAAGAATACGTTGTAACCATGCTTTTGGGAACGGAAACGGATACTGAGGATATTAGCGGTAAGGTTATTAATCACGTTGATGATTCGTACGTAATAAATAATGTTACAACGGAGTCTTTAGAAAGTGCTGTTAATAAGTTTTTGGGTGATTTTATGCAAACCCCGCCCATGTACAGTGCAATAAAGGTTGACGGGAAAAAGCTTTACGAACTTGCAAGAGAGGGTAAAGTGATTGAAAGAAAGAAAAGACCTGTTACCTTCTTTAATATTGAAATTTTGTCCGTTGATTTACCTTGTGTAAAGATGAGAGTTTCCTGCTCAAAGGGAACTTATATACGTTCACTTTGCAGGGATATTGGTAACGAACTTAAAGTATACGGTTGCATGAAGGATTTAGTTAGGACAAAATCAGGTGATTTTCACATTGAGGACACATTGACTCTTTATGATATTTCCTGTAAAGCATCAGAAGGCTTGATTGAGTCTGTGTTAATACCTGTAAGCGAAGTTTTGTCAGGGTATGATAAGCTAATGCTTGATTCTTCATACGATAAGCTCTTACATAACGGAAATTCGTTTGAATTGTCTGATGAAGTTTTTAATATCAAAGATAATATAAACATGATGTACAGAGTTTTTGATTCAAACGGTGAATTTATAGGCGTTTTTTCTGCCTGTAAATCAAATGGTGTATGCAGGCTTAAGTGCGAAAAGATGTTTTATGGAAATAATAACTGAAGTATCACAACTTAACAATAAGAGCTTCGAAAAAGGCTGCTCGGTGGCTATCGGCAAATTTGAAACGCTGCACCTTGGCCATATGGAGATAATGTCTGATATTGCTTTATACAATCCTTCTGTTGTGATTAGTTTTGATGAATATTTCGATGACAGAAAAAAACTGATTTCTGACAAAAGACGGTTTGAAATCTTAAGTAAAGCGGGCATTAAGACGTATATTTCGGTTAAGGCCTTTGAAGATTTGTATTCGTATTCCGCAGAGGATTTTATTGAAAAGATTCTTGTAAACAAATTTCATGCAGGAAGAGTCGTGTGCGGGAATGACTTTAAATTTGGCAAAGGAAGAACCGGTAATGTCGGTTTGTTAAAAAAATACGGTTCAAAGTATGGCTTTTCGGTCAGGGTATATGATATGATAAAAGTCGATGGCTGTGTTGTCAGCAGTTCGAAAATCAGAGAACTGATTGGCGAAGGAAACATGTCTCTTGCAGTTTCCATGCTTGGACGGCCGTATGAATTTGAAGGGATTGTAAATAAAGGCAATAAGATTGGAAGAACTTTGGATTATCCCACGGTTAACTTATCTGTATCCGCGGACAGACTGATTCCAAAGTACGGAGTATATTCAAGTACAGTTACATTTTTTGACAATGATACCGGAGACGGTTGCGAGTATAAGGGGATTACCAATGTCGGTGTAAAACCTACCGTGACTGATGAAAGGAATATAACGGTTGAAACGTTTATTTTTGATTTTAGCGGTGTTTTATACGGAAAAGATTTGATTGTCGGTCTTAAGGATTTTGTCAGACCGGAAAGAAAATTCGAATCATTGAAACAGTTAAAAGACCAGATTACTTCTGATATTCAAAGAATAATGTGATGAATAAGAGATTGGAGAAACTATGACTTCGGGACAGATTTTTACAATGATTACGGGCTTGGCGGCCGGTATTGGATTTTTCCTTTACGGAATGAGTTTAATGAGTAAAGGATTGGAAGAGGCTGCAGGTACAAAGATGAAGTCAATCCTTAACTGGTGTACCAAAAACCGTTTTGTCGGTGTGATTGTCGGTGTTGTATTTACCGCAATTATTCAGTCTTCCGGTGCAACCACAGTTATGGTTGTCAGTTTTGTTAACTCGGGTCTTATGACTCTTTTGCAGGCAGTTGGCCCAATTATGGGTGCAAATATTGGTACAACCGTTACCGGTCAGCTTATTTCTTTTGATCTTGGAGCTTATGCGCCAATTATAATTCTTATCGGTGTAATTCTTTATTGTTTCATTAAAAATAAAAGGGCCAAAACAGTTGGTCAGGTTATTCTTGGATTTGGTATCCTTTTCTTCGGTATGTCACTTATGTCTGATACAATGCAGGCAGATGGTATAAGTGAAGTTTTCCAAAATGTTATTAAACAGCTTGAAAACCCTGTTTTTGCAGTAATTACAGGTTTTGTCGTTACCGCAATTTTACAGAGTTCATCCGCTTCAACGGGTATCCTGATTGCAATGGCTTCTTCAGGACTTTTGGCAACAGATTACAAGACATGCCTTATGGTTGTTTACTTTGTTCTTGGTGCGGATATAGGAACATGTATCGTTTCTCTTATTGCAAGTATAAGTGGTAATAAAGACGCAAAACGTGCGGCTTTAATCCACCTTCTTATAAATATTTTCGGTTGTGTTATTATTGGCCTTATCTTCTACTTTATCAGGGGATATGCAATTTCAGGACTCTTTGCAATTTCAAATGGTTCAACGGACGCTGCAAAGATGGCAAGATACGTTGCAAACTTTAACACAATTCATAAGATTATTAATATTGTGGTATTATTCCCGTTTGCCAAAGGCCTTGTTAAGATGTCAAATCTTATTATCAGAGGTAATGATGAGGAAACTAAGGGGTATGCCCTTAAATATATCACTTTTGATACTGTTAATACTCCTGCCGCTCAGATGCTTGAGCTTGATATGGAAATTAAGCATATGGGGCAGGTTGCACTTCTTAACCTGCGTGAATCGTATGATGCTCTTATTAATCTTGATGAAGACAAGATTGAAGAGGTTATTGAACGAGAACAGGAAGTTGATTATTACAGCGCGGCCATCACCAATTATATGGTTAAGCTTTCACGTCAGGGCCTTCCTGCACAGATGGCAAAGAACATTGCCGGTTACTTCCATGTTGTAAGTGATATTGAAAGAATAGGAGATCATGCGGAAAACCTTGCAGATTTTGCAAAATCAAGAATTAAAGAAGATATTAAATTTTCTGACGAGGGTATTGCTGAACTTACCGAAATGTTTGAAACTGCTGCAAAGACAGTTGAATATTCTCTTGAAACATTTACTGAGCAGACAGATGCCCACCTTAGCGAAATTGCTGAACTTGAGCGTATGACTGATAAGATGGAAAAACGTTTGGAGCGTCATCATGTAAGAAGACTTACAAATAATCAGTGTACTCCGAAAGCGGCAATCTATATGGATATCGTGTCTAACCTTGAAAGAGTTGCAGACCACGCCGTAAATATTGCTTTTGCAATTTATGACGAATCACAGTATGATTTAGACGGAAATAATGATGAAAATGCAACAGCTTAATCGTATTTATTAAAATATTTAATGGGGAAACTGATTATGAAGAATAATATCAAATATATTTTAATACTTGGACTTGGCTTTTTTTGGTGCAGTTCCGCGTATCTTACGCAGGAACAGCATCTGTTTTCATACGCTGATTCTTCGTTTGTGAATATTGTGGATCTTTTATTTGCGAGTTTTGCAATGGCTCTTGGTATATGGTGTTATTCGATATTATACAGACTTAAACAGGCATATATAAAGCGTATATATATAGCGTTTGTCGCAATTGCCGCATTATTCATGGCAATGTTTTTTATGACCTCAAATGTTTATATAATGAGCATATGCCTCTGTGCTACGTGCTTCTTTGGTACTGCGGGCTTTGGTGCGGGTTACCATTTCTCGTTGGTATCTGCTTATGTTCCTTTTTCTGACAGAGGAAGGGTGTTTGCTTTTGGTTATGCTCTGGGATCTGCGGGGACATATCTTGTTGTTGAATTGCCTCAAAGGATTTATACAGGTGCATGGTCTCTTTTAATCTATATACCGGCAGTTGTTATTACACTTTTGCTTGTATATATGAATACTGATAAATTTGAAGAGGAATGCAAACCGGAAAAACTTCCCGGATTTAAGACTTATTTTATCCAAATATCCGTAATTGTCATTGCAATGGCTCTTCTTTCAGCACTTTCCACGGATATCATAGCAATGTTTACGATCTCTGTTTCCGGTGGGTACGGAAGTACCAGGCTTTATTACTGCCTTGGCCTTATCATTGCCGGGTATCTTGCAGATAAGAATAATACGGTGTTTGAAGTTACCACAATTGCAAGCTTTGTGGTTTCTTTGCTCGCCGTAATTATGCTTAATGAAGGAAAATCCATTGGCGTTGTTGCTGCACTTTCATATACATTTGTTGCATTCTTTGTACTTTATAGAACGATGAGTTTTGTGAAAATGCCTGAAAAATTCAGAGGTACAATCGGGCTTGCAGGCTTTGGTCTTATGTATTCAAGAGTGATTGAGGGACTTACGGTTATTATTGAAGAACCGCTTATTGATCGTTATCTCTTATTAATCACGATTATATGTTTAATGCTTATAGTGGTTATTATTTTGTATTTCCTTATAAATTTCACATTACAAAACAGACCGGTCGAGTTTACCGATATGGTAAAAAAACTCACTATTGAATACGGTTTATCCCGCCAGGAAGAAAAGGTACTTGGCTTAATGGCGGACGGAAAATCCAATCAGGAAATTGCGGATGAACTTTTTATATCTGTTTATACTGTCAAGAGACACTGTTCAAATATTTATCAAAAAACCGGGATGAAAAAGAAAGAACTCGTTGAAAAGTGCTATAAATAAGCTTTTTTGGTCCTTTTTTGGTCCTTGAATTTCTCTTATAAAATGTTAATATTTCTGTATGACATGAGCGCGTAAGTGACTTGATACGTGCTTGGTTTTAAATTCTTTTAATTCTTTTTTTAAAAATCTAATATTAAAGGAGCGGGATTTGTCCAATAAAATTTCTTCGGGAATTTTACGTTTTTTTCACACGATTTTTTGAATTTTATTGGTTGAGATCATTGTTATTTCGCTGTATTACGGTTTTATTTCTTTAAAGGATTAAGAGTGAACAGGAGGAAAGTATGAGACAAATTTTAAAACGATCAAAAAAATTCTTATCATGCCTTATGACCGTCATTATGATAATGACATTTCTACCAATGGATTCATTAGTAATTAATGCTGATGATGATGTTGTTACGACTGATGGGGATGGAAATTATGTTGTTACGGACAGTAACGGAAACTCTCTTACGGATGTATATTTTTATTCGTATGACACCGGAATAGAAACAATGTTACTTATGCTGATGCAGGATAACAGTGAGGGATATTCCGATATTGCAAATATCATTGTACCTTCGGGATGTGTTCTTGGAGTATATGATCTTGAAGTTCAGGTTAATGAAATCCGAGTTTGCGGCGCATATACAGATGAGGATGGAAATGACTATTCCGGGGGAATACTGGGCTTTTTTGAAAATGATAATGAAGACAGTGATTATTTTGGTAATACGGGAAGTTTAGCCAATGATGTTGAAATTACAGCCTCTGAAGGCGCCATGATATATATTACCTATGCGTATCAGTTACCTCTCAGCTCAGGTGATTTTTATTATCCTTCTGATGATGGTTATGTACAGATAACGGCGGAAGCGGTTGAGGCATTCGGTGATGAAGCGGTTAATCTACTTTTTGCATATCATAAACTTGATGAAGAAGATGATGAGTCATATGTCTGGATCCTTTGTGATGACAGTGAAGAAGATGGCCAATTTGATGAAGATTATCATAGTTGGGCGCTTGAAGAATGTGAAACCATGACAACAGAGTCATATTTTGCATTTGGCGATATTTATGATTCGGAAAATGGGGAGTTTAGTGCAGAAGGTGATGGTGTTACCGATGTGGATGATTTAAGATACGGATATGCACTTTGGATCATGCAGGACAAAGCTCCGTTTACCGAGTTTTCTTATCTTGTTAGTGAATATAACGGAGTATCACACAATACTGATGCGAGTGTATATTTAGCAGCGGTTGGCGAATTATATGATGATACGACAGCAGAGATAAATGAGGATGCGGTTATCACCGTTACTGATATTGATGGGGAAACTTACGATCTTTTGGGGTATGACGTTACAATTACTTTAAGGGATTCCTCTGATAATGTTACGCAGGAGTTTACTTCAACAGTTTATCTTATTCCTGAGACTGATTTTATTGACAGCAGTTATCAGGTGATAGTAAGAGTCGGTGATGAATTCTTTATAAGAGACGGAAGAGCCGGAGATGGAGATTACGAAGCTGTTTTAATTGATGATGTGATTGCTCCTGCAATATATATTTTTGCTGATTTTGATTCAAAAGATGATATTGAAGTATTCGGAAATAATTCTAATATGACAAGAAACGGAGAATATACAGATGTATCCAATACAGACTCTTATATCTTTTTCTTTATTTCATATGCGGCAGATTTCGGACATTATTACGCGGGTGATATCGCAGTTTTAAAGACTGATTATACCGGTTTTATTCTTACGGGGGATGGAGAAGAAAATATTGTTGACGGATGGGATGCACACCAGACATTCAATATTGTTGAATCGTCTGATTCACCGGTTTATACAGTGTATTACGGTTATACGTCTGTTAATATAAGGGCATTAAGTAATGATATTCTTGCTGATTCAGTGGTAAGTGAGATCGTTTCGATTTCGATCGAAGGGGATATCCCGGAAAACGGCGTTAATGTCACTGATAATGATGACGGTACATTTAGTGTTCACTTTCTTTCTGATTATTATAATGAGGTAACGCTTTCAATCATATATAAATTTGTTGATGGCTCAACCGTTACTCGAAATACAACCATTTACCGTGCCGGGGTCATTCTTAACCTTGATATGACACCGGGAGATTGTAAAAGCGCTCTTTCGATAGAACATGGCGGATTGTCGGGGTATTGTATTTTATCAGATGGCAGTATAACTAATGATGAATCTGAAATTGCAAACAGTGAAGATTTTTCACTTGCATACTATGCATCGTATTATTATCCTACGGCAAGTGAAGCTACAGAAGGAAATGTATCCTTATTTGTAACCGTTGAATATGAAGATGGTACCATTGAAAGCAGGATCATTGATTCACAGCTTTTTACGCCCGCTTATACGGAAAACGGTAATACTCACGTTGCCGTAAGTGATTATGTTATTTATATTTCCGATGGAGCCGGTGATCTTTTAACGAACGTTACTGTAATAGCCGTTCCAAAGGCAAACGAAGAAGGCAGATTTGAAGGAGCAAAACTCGGTGCCGGAAAAGGTGTATCAATAACAGTAAACTGGGACGGAAGCGGTGATCCGGAAATTATATATCAATAGGGACAATAGGTGACTGACTATGAAAAATAATTTTTTTAAGACGGTATCCTTTCTTATTGCGATACTGTTAATAATGACTTCGGTAAAACTTAATGTATTTGCCGCAACAAACGATATTTTAACCATAAATGCGGAAGGTACCACGGAAGGTGTTACTGTTTCCGGAACAACAGGCAGTGATGTTGTCGCTGTGGTTGTTGAGATTTTTGATTCAGCGAATACGCTTGTCACAATGGAAACTTATGCAGTAACTTCAACTGCATACTCTGCCGAAATTGAAGCAACGCTTACTGCGGGTTCTACATATATTGCATATGTTGTTAATTATGACGGAAGCGGTGAATCACTAGAAACTGAATTTACGGTTCCTGTGGAATCAACAACTACTTCGACAACCGAAAAGGATGATAATACAGAAGAAACAACTGCTTCAACAACGGAAGATGAGAGTGAAACAACACAGACTGTCACAAATTCCGATGGTTCATCTATTACATTTGAAGGTTTGGATGAAGACGGAGATTACACATTTACAATTACTGATTTAACAGATCCTTCGGATGAAGTGCTTGCGGCTATGGGTCTTACAGCGGAAGAGTTTGAAGCACTGGTTGAATCAGCAAAGACACTTGTTTCGGATGCGGGAATTTATGTGGGACTTTTTGATATGTCTCTTATGTTTACAGCGACAGACGGAACGGAAATTGATTTAAGCGATGAAGGACCGTTTACTGTCGTAATTCCTGTAAGTGATGAACTTGCTGCAATCCTTGCGGCATATAATACATTTAAATTTGTATGTCTTGATATGGATGAAAACGGTAATTTGGTTCTTGGAGAAAGTACATATGTAACTGCAACATATGACAGTACAAATAAGACGCTTACCGCTACTTTCCCTCACTTTAGTGCATGGGCTCTTACGGTGAGTAACGTGACTCAGCCTGAAGAAGGTGATGCAAGCTCCACCGGCTTAATGATTGCCCTTCTTGTTATTTCTCTTATGGCTGCAGTCTGCAGTAAAAAAATTAAAACAAGAGAATCAGAAGTTTAATATTATTTAAACAACATTCACAATCTATATAAAAAGGCAAAGGTGTTTATCTCTTTATGAGGATTACATTTTTGCCTTTTTTATTTTCTCGTTGCTTTCCAAGATAAGTAAATCTCCCGAGGGTTCGTGCAATGATAATCTCGCCTTCTTTCGGCTCATATTCCGGTTTTGATAAAGGCCTTCCGTTAACAAAGACGGCTTCTTTTGCCACGAGATTTTTTGCATCTTCCCTTGAAATTTTATATATTTTTGATAAAAGAGCATCGATTCTTAAAGAAGTAAGCGAGTATTCTTCTTCCTTTTCTTCTTTAAGTATATCTTTTGGTATTTCATATATGATTTCACATTTTACGCTTGTATGTCTGATTGTATCAAGGCTGCGGGCAAGAAAATCTGCAATATCTTCAAGAACAAAGATAAATGCGTCCTTTTCGTTTATTATTATGTCTCCGATTCTGTCTCTTTCAATTCCAAGATTCATTAAAGCACCCAGATAATCTCTGTGTTCAAGCTTTTCTGCATATTTTTCTGATTTTGGAATGATGTGGAGAAGTGAAATTGGAAAATCTTCCGTATATCCCATATTTTTTTCACATCCAAAGCGTATTACCACGCGTTCGCAGTTATCCATACCGCCAAAGAGTTTTAATTCTTCCTCCTGCGCAACCTTAAAGGCGAGAGATGCCCCAAGCGTGGAATGGAAAGGGGTATATGTGTATATTCCCTGTCTTCTTGAACGCTCTAAGAGTTCTTCATATCTTTTTATTGTACTTTCGTTGAAATCTTTTTTCATATGTTACCATTTTCTTGCATTAATAAACTTTTTGTATTATAAACAATCATAAGGGATAAAACAATATTGCGTGTTTAAAAATAGGTTAAGTGGTTTCCTTTGTAAAAGGAATTGTCCAAATACATTCTTTTAAATAATAAGTCAGTATAAGCGGGATAAGGGTGTCATTAATGATTACTTTACAGTTGAATTCAATTTGATTTGAAAAACTGCGCCGTACCCAGTATGAATCTATTTTGTATCTTTCGTTGTTTATTCCCACATATAACGGCTTAATTTGTCCGTTATCATTAAAGGATGCAATGACCGGGACAATTTGCATTGGCATATAATCGTGAGAATTTAGTGATAATATCTGGTTCATTTTATTTCTCCGTATATTGGAAAAAGCCTGTAAATTTGCGGTTTTAATACCAAATTGTTGTTGGTTGAAATTTATATTAAAATCTGATATGATTATACACGAACATATGTTCGGATTCAACCACCAGATGTGGGATGAAAATTTATAAATCCACAATAACTTGAAAGGGGGATTAAAAGTGACGGACAGAACATATATAGCAATCGACTTAAAATCTTTTTATGCATCTGTTGAATGCGTTGAACGCGGACTTGATCCTCTTACGACAAATCTTGTTGTTGCGGATGCAAAGAGGACTGAGAAAACCATTTGCCTTGCAGTTTCTCCATCGCTAAAGAGTCACGGGATTCCCGGAAGGCCAAGACTCTTTGAGGTGGTTCAAAGAGTTAAGGAAATTAATAATGAAAGAAAATATAAGGCGACGGGTGGCAAATTTTTGGGCTCATCTTATGATGCGGTTGAACTTGCAAAAGATCCTTCATTAGAACTTTCTTATATTGCAGCGCTTCCAAGAATGGCCTGTTATATGGAATACAGCACGAAAATATTTGATATTTATCTTAAATATGTTTCTGCCGAAGATATGCATGTTTATTCCGTGGATGAGGTTTTTATTGATGCAACCGCGTATTTAAATACATATAAACTCAGTGCGCATGAACTTGCCCTTAAAATGGTGAGAGACGTGCTTAATGAAACGGGTGTAACAGCAACGGCCGGAATTGGAAGTAATATGTATCTTTGCAAGGTGGCAATGGACATTGTTGCAAAGAAAATGCCGGCGGATAAAGACGGGGTACGTATTGCGGAACTTAATGAGGAGTCATACAGGAAGCTTTTATGGAATCATGTGCCTCTTACGGATTTTTGGAGAGTGGGGCGCGGATATGCAAAGAAGCTCATGGAATACGGTATGTATACCATGGGCGATGTTGCTTTATGTTCTTTGGGAAAAGAGGATGAATATCATAATGAAGCTCTTTTATATAAGCTTTTTGGCGTTAATGCGGAACTTCTTATTGACCATGCGTGGGGGTATGAACCTGTAACCATTAAAGATATTAAGGATTATAAGCCGCAAAGAAAGAGTTTAAGCTTGGGGCAGGTTTTACACTGCCCATATACCGCGGATAAAGCAAGGCTTATTGTAAAAGAAATGACGGATTTGCTTGTTCTTGATTTGGTGGATAAGGGGCTTTTGACAAATCAGCTTGTTATTACGATAGGGTATGATATTGCAAGCGTTACAAACAAATATAAGGGAGAAATCACGTTTGATCATTACGGAAGGCCTGTGCCAAAACATGCGCACGGAACCGTAAACCTTCCTTTTTATACGTCTTCAACAAAGGAAATTATGAAGGCTGCGGAGGCATTGTATGACAGGATTATCAATAAAGATTTACTGATAAGAAGAATTAATATTGTTGCTGCAAAAGTAACTCCTGAAGAGAGTTATAAAGATGAGCCTTTATATGAACAACTTGACCTTTTTACCGATTATACGGCTTTTGAAGAGAAAAGAAGTAAGGAAAAAGAAGAAAGAGAAAAGGAAAAGAAAATGCAGCAGGCCATTTTGGAAATTAAAAAGAAGTATGGTAAAAATGCTGTTCTTAAGGGGATGAATCTTGAAGAAGGGGCCACAACAAAGGAAAGAAACGGACAGATTGGAGGGCATAAGGCGTGAGTGATTATTATAAAGATATGCATAAATATGATGAAATCATTAATCTTCCTCATTATCAGTCAAAGGATCGCCCTCACATGTCAATACATGACAGAGCTGCACAGTTTGCACCTTTTGCCGCACTTACAGGGTTTGAAGAGGCAATTGACGAAACAGCATATTTAAACGAACAAAAAATGCAACAATTTACGGATTTTGATGAACCTTAAAATTTTAAGTATATATGGCTGATTGCCGATATGATTTTAGATGGTTAAATTTTAGTGGGGCACAGGAGGATTTATGGAATACAGTTATGAAAAGAAAATGGAGTGGTTAGACAATGTCTGTACCATGTATTATGTCGGCCGCATTTACCAATCTTGGTATCATTGAGCAATGTATTTGTTGGAATGAGGTAAAAAATGGACGCCTTTGGCATGGGAAAAGATTTATCTAAAATGACATTGGAAGAGTTATGGGCATTGTTTCCCATCTTCCTTGTGCCGCACGATGATCGGTGGAAAGATAGCTTCAATGAGATCAGGCAAACGCTGACCGGTCTTTTAGCTGCTCAGCCTGTTGT
>CAJOOB010000156.1 GCA_905236025.1 uncultured Lachnospiraceae bacterium | reverse complement strand
CGTAGTTATTGCTATTATGGCAGTACTTGTTGGTGTAATTGCACCAAACCTTATCAGAAACATTGAAAAGTCAAGAGAATCAAGAGACATTTCACAGCTTGATGATTTTATCTCAGCAGTACAGGCAGCGGCAGCAAATGAAACAATTAATGATGAAATATCAGCTTACAAAGGTACAACAGCTATTACAATAGCTATTGCAGATATTCTTAAAACAACTAACGACAACACTCTTGATGCACTTGGAAAAGAGTTGTTAAATGATTACAAGACAACAGCGTTTGATAAAGCTGAATGTAAATGCTCAAATGGCACTCTTGTTGCTTATCTTACAATCGACAATGGAACATTTACCGCATTCTGGTCAGAAGATGAAGGTGCATCAGCATTTGATGATACAAGGAGCGGTAATACACTTTCTGTATCAAGATAGTTTTAAAGCATAAATAATAATAAAAATAAAAAATTTAAGTGACTTAATTGACCGGATTTTTAGGATAATAAATTTGTTAGACAGATTCGATTACCGGGGATATTATTCCCCGGTAATCCAAAACCTGCTTGTTTGGCTTAGTAGACATAGGGAGGACGTTATGGCAACCAAGAGCATAGTATCAATATACATAAATGAAGCCGTTATTGAACTTACGGAAGTACTGCAAAAAAAATCGGAGCTCACAGTTTTAAAGGCTGTTACAATAAAGACACCTGAAAACAGTGTGGCGGATGGAGAGATTCGGACAGATAAGATTGGCGCAATCGCAACGGCCATCAGAACGGCGCTTGATTTAAATGGTATAAAGTCGACAAAGGCGGCTTTTACAATTAATTCTTCCCGAATTGCGAATAAGGAAGCCATTCTTCCGCTTGTAAAACCTAATAAAATTGCCGAAATTATTCAGACAAATATTTCGGAATACTTCCCAATCAGCATGGATAAATATGTTGTTACATATACGGAAGCAAACGAAATTGATACGGAAGAAGGAAGAAAGTTAAGTGTTCTTGCTTTCGCGGCTCCGGAAGCATTAGTTGATAATTATTATGCTGTTGCATCAGAATGTAAGCTGACGGTTCAGTCCGTTGACTATATCGGTAACAGCGCAGCTTCTTTAATTGAGAAGCAGTTAGACGATTATGTGAATATGGTTATTCACATGGACCGTGTAAACACCATTGTTTCGGTGTTTAAGAATAATAAATTACGTATTCAGCGTATTATTCCGTATGGTAAGGATAATGTTTTGGAAGCTGTAATGGCAAAAGAAAACATTTCTTACGAAGAAGCGGATGAAAAGGTTAGGACAAAGAGATATATTTACAGCACTCTTGATAAGGATGAAGTTACAAAATCCTTAGAAGATATGATAAATAATGTACTCAGAGTTGCTGATTATTTTTCAAAGCGTTATCCGTCAGACAGTATTGCGGAAGTGTCAATGGCGGGCGAAGCTGTTTCTTTAACAGGTATTGAACAGCTTTTTGCAAACGAACTTAAATATAAAGTGCGAATTATTTCCGACTTAAAGGGTGTAAATATTGATCCTCAGTCAGGACTTACATATGAAGACCTTGCGGGCTATTCATTCCCAATCGGTGCTCTTGTGGATCCGGTTGATTTCCAGTCTAAGCGACAGAATGCAAAGATAGCAAAAGAAGGAAACAGAAAAGTTTTCAGACTTGCATTTTTGATTGTTGTATTCCTTTCCGTGTGTCTTGTTGCAATGGCATTGCCGGGATACCTTGAAGCTAAGAGTAATTTGGAAAATGTAAACAGAAAGATTAAGAATCTTGAAGGAATTCAGGATGTTGTTGATAAATATTATGCAGCAAAAGACAGATATAATGATGCCGATAATTATTACGATCTTTCAACGAATAATGACAATGCGCTTGCGCAGTTTATTGATGATTTAGAAGAAGTTATGCCGAGTGATGTTACAATCACGGGAGCTTCGGTATCAGACGGCTCAATAAGCATGTCATGTGTTACAAGTACAAAAGATACGGTTGCAAAATTCATTGTTGAACTTAAGAAACTTGATTATGTAAGTAACGTTTCCGTATCTTCACTGAATGAAACGAAGAATTCAGACGGAGTTATAAGTAACACCTTCTCACTTACATGTAATTTCTCTTATGATGAAGACTCCATGGAATCTGACGATGAGGAAGAAACAGAAGAAACGGAAACAGAAACTGCAGATGAGGAAGAAACCGAATCAGAGACGGAATCAGAAACGGAGACAGAAACAGAAACGGAAAATGAGACAACTATAGGAGAGGAGGAATAAGGCATGGAAAAGATAAAACAGATGTGGGCATCGGTTTCTGACCGTGACAAAAAGATTTTATATGTACTTGCAATGGTTGTTGTTTTCTATTTGGCTTATCAGTTTGGTTATACCAAACTCGTTGAAAAGACAGATGAATACACACAGGAGTACAGAGAAAGAAATGCCGTTTATTCAGACCTTTCTGCAAAGAATGCAAAGCTCTCCGTATATAAGGATGATACAGAAACGTATAATGAAGAATATGAAGAGATAATGGCAAGTTATCCTGCGGGGTCATCCACAGAAGAACTCATTATTTATATCATGAAGTTTGAAGAAGAAACCGGACTTTGGTTCTCGAGCATCTCTCTTTCAGGGGAAAGTGCGATTTACAGTTTCGGAGATTATTCTTCAACTAACCCAAGCGACAGTGCATACATTATTTCAAGCGACTATGTCGGCTATCAGGCTCCGATAACTCTTACATATCAGTGCAGCTACAATCAGTTTAAGGAATTTCTTGATTACTTAAATGATTATCAGTACAGATACACAATTGATACGGTTTCCTGTTCTTATACGGATACAACGGCTGCTGAAAACAGTGACGGTACAGGTACTGTAACCGGAAGTATGCAGATTTCGCAATACTACGTAACGGGCAGCGACAGAACATATAATGACATTACGCTACCTTCTGTAAGGGTGGGTACAAGCAATATTTTTGCATCTGATACTTTTGAATCGGGTGTTGGCGCATATGATCAGACAGAGGGCGCAACAATTTTGTATAATTATGATTTATACATGATTCTTTCCGCTTCAACATCTGATATGGACTCAGTTCTTCTTGGTATCAGAAATGACGAGAGTTCTCTTGTTTCTACAAATAAAAATGATGTGGTTTCAGCAACCATTACATTTACGGGAAGTGATGGAAATTACAGAGTTTCTTACACTGTTGACGGAACAACTTACCCTGATTCCGCAAATGATTTGGGCGCTTCAATTGAAGTTGATTCAGCAATCAACTTCCTTATTGAAAGTTCCGCAAGAACTCTTACAACAGACGAAAGCGGTGTGTCACTTACCATTGTAAACAAGACGGATTTAGCGATAAATGCGCTTGTTGTTAATGATGATGAGGAAACACCAAGATTTAATATTGCATCGACGAAGGGTATTGTAAATATTTACGATTAATCTTTTTGGCACAGGAGGCATTATGAAGCAATTTTGGAGAAAACTTAATAAAAGCGGTTTCTCTTT
>CAJOOB010000155.1 GCA_905236025.1 uncultured Lachnospiraceae bacterium | reverse complement strand
TTTGAAGATATTAAGGCTCAGTTTGATATTGTATTTCAAAAACTTTTCGGAGGCGGTCGAGGCGCACTTGAACTTTCGATCGAAGAAGATGTTGATATGCTTGAATGTGACATCCAGATTATTGCTCAGCCACCGGGAAAGAACCTTAAGAATATGATGCAGCTTTCCGGTGGTGAGAAGGCACTTACGGCAATCGCACTCTTATTTGCAATCCAGAATCTTAAGCCGTCACCGTTTTGTCTTTTGGACGAAATTGAGGCTGCGCTTGATGATTCTAACGTTAACAGATTTGCCGGATATTTGCATAATCTTACAGAGCATACACAGTTTATTGTTATTACACACCGTAGAGGCACAATGAACGCTTCTGACCGTCTTTACGGAATAACAATGCAGGAAAAGGGTGTTTCGACACTTGTGAGCGTTAATCTTATTGAGGCTCAGTTAGAAGCGGAAGAAAAGAAAAAGAGAGCATAAGAGACGGAGGTATCATGGGAGAAGAAAATAAAAAAGGCTTTTTTTCAAAGTTACTTTCCGGTCTTTCTAAGACAAGAAAGAATATTGCTGAAGGCTTTGGTAACGTTTTTTCGGGCTTTAGTAAAATCGATGATGATTTTTACGAAGAGATTGAAGAAATTCTTATTATGGGTGATATGGGCGTTTCCACAACCGAAAGGATTATTGACGATCTAAAGAATAAGGTTAAGGAAAACCATATCAAAGAGCCTGCTATGTGTAGGGAACTTTTAGAGGAATCAATAACAGAAATCATGGACCTTGGTGAAAATGCGTATGATTTTGAAAATAAAAAGTCTGTTGTATTTGTTATTGGTGTAAACGGTGTAGGAAAGACCACAACAATCGGTAAGCTTGCGGCTCAGCAAAAGAATGCCGGTCGTAAGGTCCTTATTGCCGCAGCTGATACTTTCAGGGCTGCCGCAGCGGATCAGTTGAAAATCTGGGGACAGAGAGCGGGCGTTGACGTTATTTCTCAAAACGAAGGCTCTGACCCGGGAGCGGTTGTGTTTGATGCTTTAGCGGCTGCGAAGGCTAGAAATGCCGATATTGTACTTGTTGATACTGCGGGGCGCTTACAAAACAAAAAGAATCTTATGGATGAATTAAAGAAGATTGATAAGATTATTGATAGGGAATTTCCGGGTGCTTACAGAGAAAATCTTATTGTTTTGGACGGAACAACGGGCCAAAACGCATTGTCTCAGGCAAGAGAGTTTATGCAGGCCGCTGATGTTACGGGTATTGTGCTTACCAAACTTGACGGTACGGCTAAGGGCGGTATTGCGGTTGCAATTCAGTCTGAACTTGGTATTCCGGTTAAGTATATTGGCATAGGTGAGCAGGTTGACGATTTGCAGAAGTTTGATTCGGGAGAGTATGTTAAGGCTTTGCTTGCAACTGATGCTTAAATAAAATTCTTGAATTAAATGTCAAAGAGTCTATAATTGTTTTTAGATATTTTGTTTTGGCATATCCATTACATAACATTATTTTCTTAAATGAAAGGAAGAAATGGAAGAGATGAGCGCAGAATTAAATCTTAAGAAATTTGAAGACGCATATGAAACGGTAAAAAAGGTTACATTAAAAACGAATCTTATCTACAGTAACTACTTCAGTGATCTTACCGGCAATCAGGTTTATATTAAGCCTGAAAACCTTCAGTTTACGGGAGCTTATAAAGTTAGAGGCGCTTATTATAAAATCAGTACCTTGTCCGAAGAGGAAAGACAGAAAGGCCTCATTACCGCATCTGCAGGAAATCATGCACAGGGTGTTGCATATGCAGCATCTTTGTACAATGCAAAGGCTGTTGTGGTAATGCCTACATCAACTCCTCTTATGAAAGTTAACAGAACAAAAAATCTTGGCGCAGAGGTTGTTTTATACGGCGACGTATATGATGATGCATGTGCTAAGGCAATGGAACTAGCTAAAGAAAACGGATATACATTTATTCATCCTTTTGATGATTTGGATGTTGCCGCAGGTCAGGGTTCAATCGCAATGGAAATCATTAAGGAATTACCGACGGTTGATTATATCCTTGTTCCGATTGGAGGAGGCGGACTTGCAACGGGCGTAAGTACTCTTGCAAAGCTTTTAAATCCTAATATCAAAGTTATTGGTGTTGAGCCTGCAGCTGCCGCTTGTATGAAGGCATCAATTGCAAAGGGCAAGGTGGTTTCTCTTTCGTCAGCATCAACAATTGCAGACGGTACTGCCGTTAAAACCCCGGGCAGCAATATTTTCCCTTATGTAAGCAAAAATCTTGATGATATTATTACAATCGAAGATGAAGAGCTTATTGATGTTTTCCTTGAAATGGTTGAAAATCACAAGCTTGTTGCAGAAAACTCCGGTTTGCTTTCAATCGCCGCAACCAAGCACCTTGATTGCAAGGATAAGAAGGTTGTTAGTATTGTAAGTGGCGGTAATATGGATATTATCACAATGTCTTCAATGTTACAGCACGGTCTTATCTTAAGAGGCAGAATCTTTACGGTTTCCGTACTTCTTCCTGATAAGCCGGGTGAATTGCAGAAGGTTTCCGCAATTATGGCTGAAGAAAACGGTAACGTTGTTAAGCTTGAACATAATCAGTTCTTTAATATCAACAGAAAGGCTGCCGTTGAACTTAAGATTACTCTTGAGACTTTTGGACATGATCATAAAAATGCGATTGTTCAAAGACTTGAAAAAGAAGGATACAAACCAAAAGTTGTTCAGACCATTATATAAAAGGGGTAGGAGTGAGTTATGATTGAGACAATTACAAATCTCGATGTAAGTTTTTTGAATTGGGTTTATAATTACGTAAGAAATGATGTTTTAAGTGCTTTCTTTTCTTTTGTAACCCATTTTGGAGACGCGGGAATCTTTTGGATTTTATTATCTGTTATCCTTATGATTCCGAAGAAAACAAGAACATGGGGATTTGCCGTATTTTCTGCATTACTTATGGGAGTTATTGTGGGTAACGGCATTATTAAGCCTTTGGTTGCAAGAATCAGACCGTATGATTTATATGATAAGGTTCACGGTACAGAAGGTTTTATTGATACGATTGTAAAGAAACCTAATGATTTCAGTTTTCCTTCGGGACATACGCAGGCTTCGTTTGCCGCTGCAACGGCCATCGTATTAAATTCTAAGAAGTGGGGTGCTCCTGCACTTATACTTGCTGCTTTTGTGGGATTATCAAGGATTTATCTTTATATCCATTATCCTTCAGATGTTATTGCGGGTATGTTACTAGGTATTCTTTGGGGATTTTTAAGTGTTTGTTTAATAAGATTTTTGGCAAAAAAATTCCCTGTTTTCTTTGGAAGAGCAGAGAATTAAACAGTTGCAACATATTTAAAACTTAAAATTATAAATGCGCATGCAATTATGAAAAAAGGGATCAGTGTAAGGTCTCTTTTTTTATTTTTTAATATTTCGGTAAAACAAAATGCAATTATTACCGAACTTGGGAGTATTACAAAGAATTTTGAAAGGTTTGCAAGGTCTTTAAAAAACTGATTGTATATTACGTTGTTAAGTATAATTAACCAAACTAAAATCACGGGAATGTAAATAAATCTTCTTACCGGCTTTGAATAAAAAAGCATGAATATAAATGCAATTAATGTGTAGCAAAGCAGTATTTTAGAGTAGTATGAATTAAAAAGCGTTGTTAATATTGTTTTTGTTTCTAATAGATTTTCTATCATATTTACCTCTTTATTTTAGAAGTTTTAAGTTTATTATCAATAAAAGCAGGTTTGGAAGCGCTGATAAAAAGATTCCAAATAACTGTGGTTTTTTTCGCTCTATAAGGTATGTTACACCAAATCCTACGGCCATTAAGATGCTTAAATATAGGCCGATGTTTGAAAAGAGTGCAAGGCTTAAGTTTGCAAAAAGCAGGCTTAAATAGCAATATAAACTATTTGGGTTTGCATATGTAAGTATATAGAATATCATTGTTACCGGTATTCCAAAGAGCGCAAGAATTGTAAAACCGTTCCACGGATATAATGTTATGTATTTCTCCGTTAAGAGCGAGGATTCGTATGCGCAGTGGTTTGTTAAGAATATAAACGAAACAAACATACAGGTGCTTATTTTGTCTTTAAAAAGGAAATGCGCAAGTGTGTAATAACATATCGCAGAAAGTATCCATATAAATAAAGGAAGTACATTTCTGTAAATTCCGGCAAGTGAAATTTTCGTGACTTTTTGCAAAAATGCGGGATATATAAACCATGGAGAGGTTACATATTCTTCTTTTCCGTTTGTTATGCTGTTTGTAAGAGTTTCTGTTTCAGTCTCATAAAGTAACATGTGATTATATGTATTGCTTTCTTTTGAAAGCATATATTCTGTCGTGTCATATTGCCAGGTTTTATTCTCTGTTCGTATATTACCCGATGCAATAAAGGTAAATATTATTATTCCAATCATAATTACAAAGAAAAAAGCTGTAAGTGGAGATATGTTTATAAGGTGTGTTATTTTATTTTGAATAAAATGCGCAGGATTAAAGTTTATTCCGTCTTTTTTTATTGCTATAACGGAATATGCAGTTGCTGCCGTTAATAAAAGAAGGTACATGATTATAAATAATGTGAAGGTTTGCTTTATAAGTATTACGAAAACAGCTGTTATTTCACATAATGCAAGCACAATCAGGAGTCCGGTTACATATATTCTTGAAAATTCTGATTTTATATTTAATTTTTTACATGCCGTATATCCTGTAAGTAAAGGAATTACAACAAGAAATATTATTAATGATGTGAATTTAAGCACTATCACGTTTTTTTCCTCTGTATTGGTTTTATACGTAAAACTTTAACATAAAAGATTAAAAAGTCAAGATTTTATAAGGGCTTTGTTCTGTCAAGAAAAAATACTTGACAGAAGGTTTTGCTTAGTATATTATGGACAGGTCGAAGTTTGACATTTACTGTTTTTATATATCGGTGATTAATTATGGATATGGAAAAATTCGTCAGGCAGTCTCTTTTGTATGATTTTTACGGAGAGTTGCTGACCGAACATCAAAAAGAGATTTATTCATTATATGTTATGGATAATATGAGCCTTAGCGAAATTGCTTCGGACAGAGGTATTTCAAGACAGGGTGTTTTCGATCTTATAAAAAGATGTGATGTTATACTTAATGATTATGAAGAAAAGCTTCACCTTTTATCCAGGTTTATGGGCATTAAGGAAAATATAAATGCTCTTACCAAAGATTTAAAGAGTATGGCTGATGATTCGAAAACCGGAAAGGTTTTGGATTCTTCACTTGATGAAATTGTTTTGAGACTCGGAAACATTGTTGATGAGTTGTAACGAAAGGTTTACATGGCTGCATTTGAGAGTTTATCGGATAAATTACAAAACGTTTTTAAGAAACTTCGCAGTAAAGGTCGTTTAACCGAGGAAGACGTAAAACTTGCTTTAAAAGAAGTTAAGCTTGCCTTGCTTGAAGCAGACGTTAACTTTAAGGTTGTTAAAGACTTTGTTAATAAGGTTTCTGAAAGAGCGGTGGGTACGGATGTGCTCGAGAGTCTTACTCCGGGTCAGATGGTTATTAAGATTGTTAACGAGGAACTTGTTAATCTTCTTGGTAATGAACCTGTAACTCTTAATCTCAAAAACGGTAATGAACTCACAATCATTATGATGATGGGTTTACAGGGTGCAGGTAAGACGACAACCGCTGCCAAGATTGCGGGTAAGCTTAAGCAAAGCGGTAAACGTCCTTTGCTCGTTGCAGGTGATATTTACAGACCTGCGGCTATCGAACAGCTTGAAATTAATGCTAAGAAGCAGGATGTACCTTGCTTTTCAATGGGTACAAACCATAAGCCCGTTAACATTTTAAAATCTGCAATTGAACATGCTTCTAAGAATGGTAACAATGTTATCATTTTAGATACAGCCGGACGTCTTCAAATTGATGAAGATATGATGAATGAACTTGTGGAAGTCAAGGAAAACGTGGCTATCGACCAGGCGCTTTTGGTTGTTGATGCCATGACAGGTCAGGAAGCCGTTAACGTTGCCAAAACTTTCGATGAAAAGATTGGTATTGACGGAATTATCTTAACCAAGCTTGATTCTGACACAAGAGGCGGTTCCGCTCTTTCAATCAGAGCGGTTACCGGAAAACCAATCATTTATGCCGGCATGGGAGAAAAACTTTCTGATTTGGAACAGTTTTATCCTGACAGAATGGCTTCGCGAATCCTTGGTATGGGTGATGTTTTAAGCCTTATTGAAAAAGCGGAAGCTGCCGTGGATGAAAAGAAAGCCAAAGAAATGGAACAGAAGCTTAAAAAGGCTGATTTCGATTTTAACGATTTTTTGGATTCTTTTGAGCAGATGCGAAATTTGGGCGGTATGTCTGAAGTAATGAATATGATTCCGGGGCTTGGTAAGGAAATTAATTCCGCAAATATGCCGGATGAAAAGAAACTTGCAAGAACTGAGGCTATTATTCGTTCAATGACAAAAGAGGAAAGAATGAAACCATCCATTCTTAATCCGCAAAGAAAAAACAGGATTGCAAAGGGCGCCGGCGTTGATATAAGCGAGGTTAACAGACTGGTTAAGCAGTTTGAACAGTCCAAGAAAATGATGAAGCAGTTCTCGGGTATGATGGGTAAAAAAGGTGGTAAAATGGGTAAATTCAAATTCCCGTTTTAACATAGATTTAAATTAAGTTGCCAAAAAGGCAGATGCTGTATGATACAGCGTGAAAATGGAGGAAATTAAAATGGTAAAAATCAGATTAAGAAGAATGGGTCAGAAGAAGGCTCCTTTCTACAGAGTAGTTGTTTCGGATTCCAGATCACCAAGAGACGGTAAGTTTATCGCTGAAATCGGTACTTATGATCCAACTGCAGAACCTGCAATGGTTAACATCAATGCTGAGGAAGCTAAGAAGTGGTTGGCAAGCGGTGCTCAGCCTACAGAAGTTGTAGCAAGATTATTCAAGCAGCAGGGAATCGAGAAATAGTTTTTTCTCGCAAGAATAGGAGGATACGATGAAGGATTTAGTAGAAGTAATTGCAAAGGCCCTCGTTGAATATCCTGATCAGGTAGAAGTAACGGAAACAGAGAATGACAGAACCATCGTCATTGAGCTTAAGGTAGCTACGTCTGATATGGGTAAAGTCATCGGTAAACAGGGCAGAATAGCTAAGTCTATTCGTTCAGTAGTTAATGCGGCTTCTTTTAAATGTGACAAAAAAGTAGTTGTTGATATTAAATAATATGGATGAGAGTTTGTTAAGAGTGGGTGTTATTACAACTACTCACGGTATTAAGGGTGAAGTTAAAATCCACCCGACAACACAGGATTTACATCGCTTTGATTATCTTAAAGAGGCAGTTATTGTCTTTAAGACCAAGGAGATTTTGGTCCATATTGAAAGTGTCAAATACTTTAAAGGTCAGGCAATATTAAAGTTTGAAGAGTTTGATAAGATTGAGGATGTGGAAGGCTTTCGCGGATGTGATCTCTTTGTCACAAGAGAGAATGCCATTCCTTTGGAAGAAGGAGAATTTTACATCGCAGATCTTATCGGACTTGACGTTTTCTCTGATGAAGACGTTAAACTTGGAAGTCTTACAGATGTTCTTGAAACCGGCGCCAATGATGTGTTCGTTGTGAAAATGGATAATGGTAAGGAACTTTTAATACCTGATATAGATGATTGTATATTGGATATTGATTTGACTGCAGGCGTTATTAAAGTTCACCTGCTGGAAGGATTGCTGGATTTATGAATTTCTACTGTATGACCCTTTTTCCGGAAATGGTTCGTAATACAATGCAGGAAAGTATTATCGGAAGAGCAATGGAAGCTGGTATTCTTTCTCTTGATTGTATTAATATCAGGGATTTTACAACAGAAAAGCACGGTCATGTGGACGATTACCCTTACGGGGGCGGTGCCGGAATGGTTATGAAGGCTCAACCCGTTATTGATGCATATAAACACGTCGAAAACATGATTAAGAAAAAATCTTCGGATTTTAAGAAAACAAGGGTTATTTTTGTGACTCCCGGAGGTAAGACTTTTGATCAGAAAATGTCGGAAGAACTTGCCTTAGAGGACAATCTTGTCTTTTTATGCGGACATTACGAAGGCATTGATGAAAGAGCCTTAGAAATGATTGTTACCGACAATGTTTCAATTGGCGATTATGTACTTACCGGAGGCGAGCTTCCGGCCATGGTCATGATGGATTCAATATCCCGTAATATAAAGGGCGTTTTAAGTAATGAAGATTCCGCAGAAGATGAGAGTTTCAAAAATGGATTGCTTGAATATCCGCAGTATACCAGACCTGAAGAATATATGGGACGCGTGGTTCCCCAAATTCTTCTTAGCGGTCATCATGCTAAAATTGCCGAATACAGGCGTAAGGAATCGCTCCTTAGAACAATGGAGAGAAGGCCTGATTTGATTGATAAGGCTATGGATGACGGAAGTCTTGATAAATCGGATATTGAATTTATAAGAAATAATCAGAAACATGATTAATTTATGCTTGCATATTTTAGTTTGTTATGATATATTGTCATAGTTGTTTATCAGAGATGTTCCGCTGTTACTTTTGTATTAAGAACATTGAATATTTAAGGAGGTCACCTGATGAGTGATATTATTAAGAAAATTGAGAGCGAACAGCTCAAAGCAGAAGTTTCAGAATTTAATGTTGGTGATACTGTAAAGGTATACGCTAAGATTAAGGAAGGTAACCGCGAAAGAGTTCAGGTTTTCGAAGGGACTGTTCTTAAGAGACAGGGCGGAAGCAACAGAGAAACATTTACGGTTAGAAAGATTTCAAACGGCGTAGGCGTTGAGAAGACTTGGCCGCTTCATTCTCCAAAGATTGAAAAGGTTGAAGTTGTAAGAAAGGGTAAAGTAAGACGTGCTAAGCTTAACTACTTAAGAGAAAGAGTAGGTAAAGCTGCAAGAGTTAAGGAAGTTATCAGATAATTTTTGTATCGTTTTAATTTTATATAACCCACCATGAGCAAAATACATTGTATTTTGCTCTTTTTTACGCTAAAATATAGGTGTTTATTAATGTAAAAAAAGGGAACTGTTATGTCATATTATAATTATAAACCTGAGAAAAATATTGTTGCGGATTATGTTGTAAAAACGGTAGCAGACGTTTTGTTTGCCGTTTCTTTTGCACTTTTAATCTGCATATTCTTTTGTAATACCACGACTGTTTCAGGTACTTCAATGTATCCGACTTTGAAAAATGACAATACATGTTTAATTGATGTGTTAAGTTATGATATTTCGTCACCAAACAGATATGATGTTATTGCTTTTAAGAGTGATGATGCTTTGGGATATACGTTTAAACGTGTTTACGGTCTTCCCGGTGAAACGGTTAAGATTGAGGGTAATACAATTTATATTACCACGGTTTCCGGAGAGATTATTGAAGCGAGTACAGAATATTTCAATGATTATGAGGGTGACATAACTGCAGGGCTTGCCGCATCGGGCGTTACTCTTTCTGAAGATGAGTATTTTGTCTTGGGAGATAATCTTTCTTTAAGTGAGGACAGTAGATTTTCTTCGGTAGGTAATGTTAATATTGACGATATTTACGGTAAAGCGTGGATGATTATAAGCCCGTTTTCGGATCTGGCAATTGTAAAATAAAGAGGTATTTATGAATATACAATGGTATCCCGGTCACATGACCAAAGCTAAAAGAATGATTACGGAAGACTTAAAACTGGTAGATGTGATTATTGAACTTGTGGACGCCAGGCTTCCAATCAGCAGCAGCAATCCCGATATTAAAGCAATGGCTAACGGTAAGCAAAGAGTTATTATCATGAATAAGGCCGACCTTGCCGATCCTGCTCAAAATGAGGCTTTTTCGTCGTATTTTAAGTCACTGGGGCTGTATGTAATTACTGCGGACTCACGTAATAAAAATATTGTTAAAACCGTTAATGACACTGTTATGGAAGCGTGTAAGGAAAAGATTGAAAGAAATAAATCAAAAGGTCTTAAAAATCGACCTATAAGAGCCATGATTGCAGGTATTCCAAACGTTGGAAAATCTACTTTTATTAATACTTATGCCGGTAAGGCTTCTGCAAAAACGGGCAACAGACCTGGTGTTACAACGGGTAAACAGTGGATTAAACCGGGTAAGAACCTTGAACTTCTTGATACACCGGGTATTTTATGGCCAAAGTTTGATGATGAGGCTGTTGGTATTAGGCTTGCAATTGCAGGCTCCGTTAAGGATGATATTCTTGATATGCGTGAGCTTGCCTTCGAGCTTGTAAAGATTTTAAATAAATATTACCCTGATGCAATTTCTTCAAGATATGAAGTTGAACATAATGACGATCCGTTTACGGTGATTAAAGAGGTTGCAAGGAGTCGCGGATGTCTGTTGAAGGGCGGAGAACTCGATATTGACAGGGCATCTGATTTAATTATTGATGATTATCGTGCCGGTAAGCTTGGCAGGATTACGTTGGAGCGGTTTAATGAATAAAGTTGTTTCTTTGATTAAAGATTTTTTGCCGGCTATTATTGTTACGGTTGTGTCTGTTACGGCTATCGTCCTCATTTATACGTTTGTGGGCGGGCCGATGGCGATTGAAGGAAGTTCAATGGAACCGGTTCTTTTAGACGGGGATATTGTTATTATTAACAGACTGGCATATTCCTATGATAACGAGCCGCAAAGGTATGATTTGATTGCCTTTGAATATTCTGAAGATTCAAGCAGGAAATTTGTTAAAAGAATTATCGGAATACCGGGTGATGTCATTAAGATTGAGGATGACGTTGTGTATGTGGATTACGGCGAAGGTTTTGTTAAGCTTGG
>CAJOOB010000154.1 GCA_905236025.1 uncultured Lachnospiraceae bacterium | reverse complement strand
TCGTGCCTGGACGGAAGAATAAGCGTAAAAGGCGAGTATCCGGGCTGGAAATACAATGAAAATTCAAAAATAAAAGAAGTATTTAAAAAGTGTTACAAAAATCAAACCGGAAAAGACGCTTTGGTTTTGGGTATTCATGCGGGACTTGAATGCGGAATATTTGTTGAAAAGATAAATGACCTTGATGCCATATCAATTGGACCCGATATGTTAAATGTTCATACGGTAAACGAGAAATTGAGTGTAGAATCAGCGCTTAGAACGTATGAACTTATAAAGTCCGTTCTTAAAGAATTAAAGAGTGAATGATTAATATATTTTTGTTGATTTTAGGCTTTTGTTTGATATAATGAAATCAGAATTTTGTGTAATGTGTGTGGTAATTATTAAAAAGGAGATGGTATTATGATTAACGGTTTGTTGGAGAAAGTGGGCATAAAATTGCCTTCTTCAACGAAAAATTACATTGCTGATTCTAATGTGTATGCAAGCATTTATATGTCCGTGATTGTTATTATTCTTGAGACATGGATGATTCAAAGGATGTTTCCTTATTTCATTGAACAAAACAAATCCGCGACATATATAATTCAACATTTGGGGGCCTATTTCATATTTCTTTTTGTGGGTGTAATAATGTTTGCTTATGCATTCTATTATTTAAGGCACAAAAAGAAAAACAGAACATTTGCAACTGCTGCAATTATGTTCTTTTGTATGGTTGCCTTGCTCTTTGGTCTTTGGATTACATATACTTCAAATACATTTAACATAATAACCTTAATAACCATGTCAATTTATGTTTTCGGATTTTATGCATGGTATCCGTGGGTCTCTATTTTACTTGTTGTGTTTGTCCATATTGCAGTTTATTATATTGCGGGAATAAAAGAAGAATTATCTTTAGGCTTTAAAATAAACTTTATTATTATTGAAATATCATTTATAGTAATGGCGTTTCATTCATATTTTCAAAGACTTACCACGGCCAAGGAAAAGAAGAATTTAAGCGATACAAACGATTATTTGAGGCGCATAGCTACACATGACGAAATAACAGGAATTTATAATCTCCATTATTTCAGGCAGCTTGCAAAAGATGATTTGGAGAAATCCGTTGATAATAAGATTTTCCTTTTTATTGATTTGGAAAATTTTAAATCATATAACAATAAACATGGTTTTGCAATGGGTAATGACCTTTTAAGGCACGTTGCTGCGGTTTTGTCGGAAACCTTTGACGGCGGATTGGTTGCAAGAGTGTCTGACGACCACTTTATTGTATTATGCGAGAATACGGATATTTCAAATAAACTTGCGAGTATTTCGGAAAAGATTAAAACACAACACCATGAAGTGTATCTTGGAATAAAGGTTGGCGCATACATCCCTTTGTCTAAGGATGAAAACATCAATTTGTGCTGTGATCACGCAAGATATGCCTGTGGTATGATAAAGAAAAGGTATGATGAAGATTTTTGCATATATGACAAAAATATGGACGATACCTTTATCAAGCGCCAATATATTGTAAATAACATCGATAAAGCCGTTGCAAACGATTATATAAAAGTTTTTTATCAGCCGATAGTTGATGCAAAAACCGGAATTAAGTGCGGCTATGAGGCACTTGCAAGATGGCAGGATCCGACATACGGAATGCTTTCTCCTGGTATATTCATACCGGTACTTGAGGAACACAGACAGATTCATAAACTTGATAAAAAGGTTGTTGAAATTGTCTGCAGAGACATGAAGGAAAATAAAGAAAAAGGAACTCGAGTTTTTCCTACATCACTTAATTTCTCAAGACTTGATTTTGAAAGAATGGATGTTGTAGGGGTTGTTGAGGAGTATATGAAAGAGTATGACATTGAAAAGGACATGCTTCACATTGAAGTAACCGAGAGTGCGATGTCGGATAATACCGGAAGACTTGATGCAGCCTTAGATGAATTTAGAAATAGACAAATGGCATTATGGCTTGATGATTTCGGGTCTGAGTATTCATCGCTTAATGTACTTAAAGACTACAGCTTTGATGTATTAAAGATTGATATGAAGTTTTTGTCAAATATGTCGGAGAAATCAAAAGACATTATAGCAAGTATTATTAAAATGGCAAAATCAATCGGAATGAAGACGTTAACGGAAGGCGTTGAAACGGAGGAACAAAAAGAATTCCTGAAAGAAGCCGGATGTGAGATGTTACAGGGATATTTCTTTGGAAAGCCGATGCCCATGTCAGAACAGATAAAGTAAATTAAACGGACAATCCGAATTATTCTTCGGATTGTCCGTTTTTATTGTCATTTAACTGCTCATATGTACGATTAATGAAATCCTGTAAACTTTCGTTACTTTCTCTTGTACAATAACCAACAAGAGGGGTTAAGGTATATTTATGCTTTCCGGCTGCATTGTGAGCTTTAAAGTTTTCATATACTTCTTTAATAAATTCTTCTGCTTCTTCTTCATACTCAAATTTACCAAGAACAATAAAATCATCACTTCCGAGTCTTGCTAAATAAAGTTTCTTGCCGGCAACCGATTTAAGTAAAATCTTCGATGCAAATACCAAAGCTTCATCACCCGTATGTCTTCCGAATTGTTCATTAATCTGTTTAAATTTAATTAAATCAATTATGAATAG
>CAJOOB010000153.1 GCA_905236025.1 uncultured Lachnospiraceae bacterium | reverse complement strand
GTTTACAATTACGATTTTTATGATATAATAAAGCCGTTCGAACAAAAACATTTTTTGCGCATACAATAAAGGAGAATTATGACAGATATTTCAAGCAAAGAATCAAATGAAAAGGTTGCGTTTTCTTTTAAGTTGGGTATAAAAGATATTTGTGTTACTTCGCTTATGGTTGCGGTTATGTGTATACTCGCGCCTTTATCCGTTACAATCGGGCCAATTCCGTTAACCCTTGCAATTGCAACAATGTATCTTTCGGCATACGTTCTTGGCGCATACAAGGGGACCATAGCCGTGTTCATCTATATTTTACTCGGTTTAGTCGGCCTTCCGGTATTTTCCGGCTATCAGGGAGGATTTGCGAAGCTTTTTTCTTATACTGGAGGATATATATTCGGTTATATATTTTTGGTGCTTATAAGTGGTTTATTTATTGATAAATTCAGTTCTAAAAAACTTTATTTTCATGTATTTGGAATGTTACTGGGATTGCTTTTTTGCTACTTTTTTGGAACATGCTGGTTCTGTGTTCTTACAAAAGCATCTTTTACATACGCTTTAAGTGTATGTGTAATCCCTTTTATCGGCTTTGATATTATTAAGCTTATTATTGCAATTATTGTAGGTGTCCCGCTTAGACGAGCATTATCAAAAGCAAAGCTTATTTCTTACAAGAACATATAAGCTGATATATTAATAAATCTTTCATTAACAGTCGCAGAGTTTCTGCGGCTGTTATGTTTTTTATTTTATATTAATTTATTCACTTTTTATGGGTAATGTGATAAAATTAGCATGTATGCGTTTGGGAGTAACGTTACGTAAGTTGCATTATATTTAATATGCAAAAAATTGAAAACAAAAAAACAGGATATGATATGAGACCTTATGAAAGGTTTAAAAAGTTTGGTGTAGAGAGTTTAAGTGACAGCGAACTGTTATCAATTATCATAAGAACCGGAACCTATGGTGAATCGGCGGAAAAACTGGCAAACAGACTTGTATATGAAAATAAATACGGATCTTTGCTTGGGATTTTTCATCTTACTGCAAACGAATTAAAAGAAATTAAGGGAATTGGGGAAATAAAGGCGATGCAGATAATGTGTATTGCCGAATTGAGTAAAAGAATATCCAAATCCAAAGCCGAAATAAGATTGAATTTCTCTAATCCAAAGAGTATTGCCAAGCTTTACATGGAAGAACTCAGACATAAAGAAACAGAAGAGGTTGTTTTATTATTGCTTGACACAAAACTTTCTTTGATAAGAGAAATATTTTTGACTAAGGGAACGGTTAATTATTCCGTCCTTTCATCGAGAGAAGTTTTCCTTACAGCACTTAAATTTAACGCTGTAAATTTTGTTCTTTTACACAACCATCCAAGCGGCGATCCGACGCCAAGCATTCAGGATATAAATATTACAAAAAAGATTGGTTATGTCGGAGATTTACTTGGAATTACGCTTATTGACCATATAATTATTGGTGATAACAGTTTTTACAGTATGAAAGATAAAGGTCTTTTTGACCTAACTTAAATAAAGGAGGCCGGCAACAGTCGGGGTAATTATGGCAAACAGAGCAGTTTACGGTATAGATATGGGTACCAGTAATTTTAAAATTTACGATATCGGGTCAGGTACCGTTTTAAATGAAAAAAATATAATAGCTATAAAAAACAAAGATGAAATATACGGTTTTGGCGATTATGCATTTGATATGTATGAGAAAGCTCCGGAAGAAATTTTAGTGTCCTTTCCAATCAAAAACGGTGTAATTGCTGACCTTAACAATATGGAAAGACTTTTTAATTCATTTTATGATAAAGTCAATAAAGGCAAGAATGTTACTGGAGCAGATTTTATAATCTCTGTACCTACTGATATTACTGAAGTATCAAAAAGAGCTTTCTTTGATGTTATTGATGAATCAAAAGCAAAGGCACATAAAATCATGATGGTTGAAAAACCAGTTGCAGACTCTTTGGGTGTATCAATCGATCCAAACAATCCAAAAGGAAATATGATTGTAAATATCGGCGCGGATACAACAGAAATTTCTGTAATGTCAATGGGCGGTATTGTTATCAGCAGGCTTATTCCTTGCGGCGGTAATGTTTTTGATGATTCAATTGTCAGCGCTATAAGACATAAACATAACCTTGTTATTGGTATGAGATCTGCGGAAAAATTAAAAATAAGCCTTGCGAATGCTTTAAATGAAAACGCATCTGCAGAAAAGCTTGTATTCGGAAGAAACATTGTAAGCGGTCTTCCGGTATCCGCAAAGATTAGCGGAAAGCTTGTTTATGATGCCTTATATGAAAACGTTTCAAAGATTGTTGACAGTATAAAATCAATTTTAGAAAGAACTCCGCCTGAACTCAGTGCAGATATCATTGATACAGGTATTTACGTAACCGGTGGTTCCGGCCGCATTAAAGACTTTGATAAATTAATAAATAAAGAAACGGGTCTTAAAACAATTGTTGCGCAAAACCCTGAAGAGACCGTTATTCATGGTTTAAACAGACTTGCCCGCGACGAAAAATTAAAAGACTTTTTATACGTACCAAATGAGAAGAAGATAGATTAAGGAAGTTAAAAAAGTGGGATTTTTGGATTTCAGAAATAAATTTCAATTTAAGCCAAAGCATTTGCTTGCTCCGCTTTCGGCCGTTTGTATTGCGTTAATTGTTTTAACCGCGATTAACGCTAAGTTTGGCAGTCCTTTTAAGACAGTTGCTTCTGCTGTTATTGTCCCAATGCAAAAGGGCATTAACCAGGTTGGTTTATATTTTTATGATAAAGCAGAACTTTTACAAAGTATATCTACTTTACAAAACAAATATGACGAACTTTCCGAAGATTACGATGAATTAAGGCTTGAAAACACCATGCTTATTCAACAACAGGCAGAACTTGAAAGATTAAGAGAACTGTATGATTTAGACAACGTTTATTCGGATTATGAAAAGATTGCGGCTCATATTATTGCAAAGGACTCAAGCAACTGGTTTACCACGTTTACAATTGATAAGGGCAGCAAAGACGGAATAGAGGAAAACATGAATGTCATTGCCGATGGCGGCCTTGTCGGTCTTGTTACATATGTCGGCAAAAATTATGCAACTGTTACGGCGATTATTAACGATGGCGTAAATGTCAGCGCAAAGCTTGAAAAGAATTCTGATTTATGTATCGTTGAAGGCGATTTGACTCTTTATGAAGACGGACTCTTGGCTATCAGCAACATATCTTCTTCTGCAGAGGTTGAGGCAGGAGATATGGTCCTTACTTCTTACATCAGCGAAAAATTCGTTCCGGGTATTTTGATTGGTTATGTTACTTCTTTGAAAACGGATTCCGACGGACTTACTCAATCAGGATATATTACGCCTGCCGTTGATTTTGAACATCTTGAAGAAGTGCTTGTTATCACTACACTTAAAGAAACGGGAGACCTTGAAGAGGAAGAATAAGGTTAATGAAAAAAGTTGTATTTGCAACATTACTTGTTGTACTTAGTTTTATAATACTTGTTTCGTTTAACGATTACATTGATATTGGCGGTATTACTCCTGATTTACTTATTATCGTTGTGGTTTTGTGGGCGTTTTCAAACGGAACAACAGACGGCCTTGTAATTGGTTTTTTTGCAGGGCTTTTGCTTGACTGCTTTTTTGGTTATAAAAATATTGTAGGGCTTAACGCCTTGGGATATATGTTTTTAGGATATATTTGCGGTGTTGCACATGATTTTTATTACTCTAATGACATTAAATTGCCTCTCTTCTTAATGGGAGCAGGTGATTTTTTGTATAATTTTGCGTACTATATACTGTTTTTCTTATTGAAGAACAAGTTGGATTTTTCGTATTACAACACTCATATAATAATTCCTTCACTTATTTATACTTTAGTTGTCGGACTTGTTTTATATAAGCCTGTATTTATGCTTTGTAAATGGCTTAATATAAACGCAGAGGACGGAGATTCGAAGATAGAAGAGACAGTTGACGAGAAAGGCGAGACAGAAAGTGTTTAAAGAAGTATTATCTTTTATTTTTAGTATAATTAAATCCCGTGTATTTATTCTCTGTGCCGTTTTTACGGTGTTATTCGGTGCGGTGATTGTTAATCTGTTTAATATTCAGATTATTAATTATGAAACATATTCAAATTCTGTATCCAATATCTCTGTAAGGGAGATTGAAATACCTGCATCAAGAGGTAATATATATGACAGAAACGGTTTTTTGCTTGCATACAACGAGCTTACCTACACCGTTGAAATCACCGATGTTATTGAAAGTTCTGATACCAAAAACGCAACCCTTAATGAAATTGTCTACAATACAATTAAAATTATTGAAGCTAACGGCGATTCGATTGATGAAGATTTTCCTCTTGTTATCTCGGATAATGGTGAAATTTCATATACATCGACACTTACAAGTGCCAGCCGTATAAGATTCTTAAAGAATATGTACGGAACCGAGGTTTTGGATAACGATAATCATACATACTCTGAAACCACTGCACTTGAAGCTTTTATTTATATGTATGAAAAAAAGTACGAAATCGACGAAATGGGTTATTCTGTTGAAGATGCTCTTAAAGTCATGATGATAAGGTACAACATATCTTTAAACACATATAAAAAGTATGTTGCGGTTACAATTGCATCCGGCGTTTCTGACGAAACCGTTGCTGCCGTATATGAATCGGAAAATGATTTACCCGGTGTTGTTGTAAATAAAGAATATGTAAGAAAGTACGTAGATGCCGAATATTTTGCTCATATTATAGGTTACACCGGTAAGGCTACGGAAGATGAAATTGCCGAATATGCAGCTCTTGGCATTTCTTATGATGCCAATGACACAATCGGTAAGCTTGGAATTGAAAAGTCATATGAAACTACGCTTGCAGGAACTCCCGGTACAAAGACCGTACAGGTTGACAGTTTGGGAAGAATTTTAAGCGTTATCAGTGAAACAGACCCTGTTCCCGGAGACGATGTTTATCTTTCAATAGATTATGAGCTTACAGTTGCTACATATAATCTTTTGGAACAAGAAATTGCGTATGATTTATTACAGCACGTTGTAATCGGTGAATTTACGGAAACGCAGGAAGAAGAAAATTACGTTGCGGTTATTGACTTGTTTGTTCAGCTTTTTGCCAACAGCGTTGTTGATACGGATAATTTTACGCTTGAGTCTGCGACCGAAAACGAACAATATATTTACAGCATTTTTAAAACTAAATATGACAGCATAATGGAAAGCATTGAAACAAATTTACGAAACGGTACGGACGACGCTGTCGGTTCAATGTCTGAAGAATATCATGAATATTACTTATATATTTATAATAAACTTGCTTCAAGGGCTTATCAGTTATATGTTATTGATCCGGACTTGGTTGATACGACCGATGAAACTTACCTTAGCTTTTATAACGGAAAATTAAGTCTTTCAGCTTATCTTAAGTATTGTATTTCACAAAACTGGATTGATACAACCAGACTTACAATTTCTAATTATGCTGATGCAGACGAAATGTACACAGCGGTTGTTGATTATATTATTAATTCTTTAACCGGAGATACGACTTTTGACAACAAGATTTACAAATATCTTATTGAAACCGGTAAAATCACTAAATACATGGTTTTAATGACTTTATACGATCAGGGTATACTTGAATATAACGAAAGTGAATACGCTCAGCTTAAGGCTTGTACGATTGACTGTAATTCTTTGCTTTTAAATAAGATTTATACTCTTGAAATCAAGCCTTCGGTTTTTGCTCTTACTCCATGTTCGGGTTCCTGTGTTATTACAGATCCTGATACGGGCGAAGTTACCTGTATGGTTTCTTACCCAAGCTACGATAATAACGCTTTTTCAGGCTCTATTGATGAAGATTACTGGGCAAGCCTTAATGCCGACCAGTCAACTCCTTTGTTTAACAGAGCGACTAAGGGCAGGGTTGCGCCGGGTTCTACATTTAAACCGCTTTCAGCAATTACAGCACTTCAGGAAGGAGTTATTACCGCTTCGACCACAATTGTTACCAAGGGTATTTACGAAAACGATGCACTTACCATTACTCCTAAGTGTCTTGCTTATCCAGGTAACCACGGTACAATTACGGTTACTGAAGCTATTAAGTATTCGTGTAACTATTTCTTTTATGAAGTAGGCTTCAGGCTTGGTACTTATTCAAGTGGCACTTTCTCTCACAGTTATGGTTTGTCGAGACTTAAAAAATACGCTGAAATGTTTGGACTTACGGAAAAAACCGGCGTCGAGATTGATGAGTACAGTCCTGTGTTTTCCACCTCGGATACGGTTATGTCGGCCATAGGCCAGGGCTCACATGCTTATGCGCCGGTTCACCTTGCAAGGTACGTTTCTACCATTGCAAACGGCGGTACCCTGTATTCACTTACTTTAGTAAGCAAGGTTGTTGCAAATGACGGGACGGAGGTTTTAATTGAAAGAGACGAAGGTACGCAAGTTGATGTTTCCGAAAGTAATTTGGAAGTTGTAAGAAATGCGATGAAAGTGGCGTTTAGAGGGTATTCATATTTTTCTGATTATCCTGTTGATGCAGCTGCTAAAACCGGTACTTCCCAGGAAGGTATTAATGACCCTTACCACGGCTTATTTATTTCTTTTGCACCGTATGATGACCCGACAATTGCAGTGTGTGCATGTATTGTAAACGGTTATTCATCAATGTATGCGGGATATCTGGTTAAGAATGTATATGATTATTATTTTGGTTACATTACTTTGGATGATATTTTAAATTCCTATGCAGTTGGTGTTATTTCAGATCAGGTTACCGAAGATGATATAACTGAGGAGATTGAATAAAGAGGTGATTAAAATGAATGATAAAACCAAAGACATTAATATAAAGGGTAATGGAAACGGAATAATCCTTGAGATTTTAAACAATGATGATTTTAATTCCACTAAAAAAAATATTCTTCGAAAATTAAAGAAAAACGAGAAGTTTTATTCTTCAATGGAAAACGTGGGTGTAAGCTTCGTGGGCTTATCCTTAACCGATGAAGAAAAGAATACAATCATTGATGAAATATCTAAAAAGTGTGCTTTTAAGGCTTATCTTTTTGTTAATGATAATAAGAAGACCGAAACATTTGAAAAGGAATCACTTACATTAAATGAATCAGGAACTGAAGATGTATCAAATGAATATAATGAATCTTTGCCGGTAATTAAAGAAGGCCCAAAAAATAACTTAAAGCTTGAAGGCTTTGAAAACCTTGGCAGATTTTATAAGGGCACTTTAAGAAGCGGTCAGCAGTTAGAAAGTGATTGCGGTGTCGTAATTCTTGGAGATGTAAATCCGGGTGCAAGTATTATTGCTTCAGGCAGTGTTGTTATTCTGGGTGCTTTAAGAGGTACTGTTTATGCAGGCTGTAAGGGTAATTCGAATTCCTTTGTGGCTGCGCTTGATATGAATCCGGTTCAGATTAGAATTGCCGACTGTATAGGCAGATCAAATGATGGGAAAATTAAACTTACACGAAGCACGGACCCTAAAATTGCCTTTGTTGATAATGGTGGAATTTACATTGAAAAGATATCAAAAGAAGTCCTTAAGGATTTATCATTTTGATTGAAAAAAGACGATATTTAGGCTAAAATGTGTAAGTAATTTATTAGAAGATTTTGGAGGATTTACTTAAAATGTGTGAAGTTATTGTAGTTACATCCGGAAAGGGTGGTGTCGGTAAGACAACGACTGCTGCCAATCTCGGTGTTGGTTTTGCTAAATTAAACAAAAAAGTTCTTATGATTGATACAGATATAGGTCTTAGAAATCTTGACGTTGTAATGGGGCTCGAAAACAGAATCGTTTACAATCTGGTTGATTTGATTGAAGGAAATTGCCGTGCAAACGCGGCAATCATCAAGGACAAGAAGTATTCGAACCTTTTCCTTTTACCAAGTGCACAGACAAGAGACAAAACAAGTGTAACTCCTGATCAGATGAAGAAACTCGTAGATGATCTTCGTCCTGATTATGATTATATTATTTTGGATTGCCCGGCAGGTATAGAAACCGGCTTTAAAAACGCGATTGCCGGCGCTGATAGAGCTCTGGTTGTTACTAACCCTGAACTTTCCGCTATCAGAGATGCGGATAGAATCATTGGTCTTTTAGAGGCTGATTCTATGGGCAAAATTGATTTGATAGTTAATAAGATAAGAATGGATATGGTTAAAAAAGGCGATATGATGTCTGTTGAGGACGTTGTAGAAGTTTTATCCGTGAATCTTATCGGCGCTGTTCCTGATGATGAAAATATTGTTATTGCAACTAATAACGGTGCGCCTCTTGCAGGTTCTGATACACTTTCGGGAAGAGCATATATGAATATTTGTCACAGAATCATGGGTGAGGAAGTTCCTTTCCTTGATCTTAGTGAATCTAACGGGTTGTTTGGAAAAATCGGAAAATTATTCAAGAAAAATTAGGAGGGCAAAATGGGAATTTTTGATGTTTTTAAGAAAAAAAGTTCTGCAGGTGTGGCAAAAGACAGGTTAAAACTTCTTCTTGTTTCTGACAGAAGCGACTGCTCTCCGGAAACAATGGAAAACCTTAAAAATGATATTATCAAGGTTATTGCAAAGTATATGGAAATTGATACAAAGAACCTTGATATTCAGATTACACAGACAGAATCAGATAACGGAAAGGGCTATGTTCCTGCTTTGGTTGCAAGTATTCCTATCAAAGAAATGAAACACGGTAAATAAAAGCGAGACGTTTGTAACATGAAGAAATATATCAATAAATGCATAGATACAATTAAAGGATATCATTGGAAGAGAATTGCCTGGTTTATGCTTGCATGCGTAATTGGTCTTGCAATTTTGGGCATTAAGGTTATTGGTGTTGCTTCTGATGATGCGTCTGATGCGACCAAACAAACCATCGGCCTTATAATTGGATTAATTGCTATTATCTTTCTTACAGTTATTGATTATCATTTTGTATTAAAATTCTCCTGGGTTTTATATGCAATTATGATAATTCTTCTTGTTCTTGTTAAATTTATGGGTGCATCAGGCGGTGGTGCACAAAGATGGATTGCCATAGGGCCTTTTACTTTGCAGCCATCGGAACTTGCTAAAATAATACTGATTGTTGTTTTTGCAAATTTCCTGGCCAAATTCAAGGATAAGATTAATACTCCGGGCATTATTGCGATGTCTCTTTTAATTGCCGGTGTACCTCTTGTTCTTGTTTATGTTCAGCCTGACTTATCAACTACCATTGTTATTTTTGCAATGTTTGCATGCATTTTATTTACAAGTGGCATCAGCTGGAAACTTGTTGGCGGCGTTTTTGCTGCAATATTACCTGTTGCCGTTATTGGTATTTATTTGCTTTTTCAGCCAAACATTTCAATTATCAAAACTTATCAGTTAAATCGTATCCGTGCCTTTTATAATATTCAGGTTTCGGATGGTGATGCAACAGATTACAGCTCTTTGATGGAACAGCAGAATAATGCTGTTATTGCTATTGGCTCGGGAGGACTTTGGGGAAAAGGCCTATATGATGACAGTGCAGACAGTTTGACCAATGCGGATTATCTTTATGAGCCGCATACAGACTTTATTTTTGCAGTAATTGGCGAAAAACTCGGCTTTGTCGGATGCAGTGTGGTTATTATTACATTACTTGTTATTATTATTTATTGTTTCAGAGTGGGGTCACATGCGCCTGATTTTGCGGGACGTGTTATTGGATGCGGTATGGGCTCTATTCTTGGGCTTCAGACTTTTATTAATCTTGCGGTTACAACCAGAATGATTCCAAATACTGGTCTTACGTTACCATTTATCAGTTACGGTCTTTCATCACTTGTGAGTTTATGCATCGGTATTGGTCTTGTTATGAATGTAAGTATTCAACAGAAAGGAATTTTTGATTAAGATGAGAATCGGATTTATTGCACATGATTCTAAAAAAACACTTATGCAGAATTTCTGTATTGCTTATAGGGGAATCATATCAAAACACGAATTATATGCCACCGGAACAACCGGAAGAATGATAGAAGAAGCTACAAATCTTAATGTACATAAGTTTTTGGAAGGCTATTTGGGCGGTGAACAGCAGATGGGATCGCAGATTGAAAATAACCAGATTGATTTGCTTATTTTCTTAAGAGATCCAAATACTCAAAGTGCAAGAGACATTAAAATTACAAACATTTTTGCGCTTTGTGATATGCACAACATACCGCTTGCGACGAATCTTGCCACAGCCGAACTTCTTGTTAAATCACTTGACAGAGGTGATTTGGAATGGCGAGAAATTTATAATTAGGTTGATTTTTAATGTTTAACAAAACTAAAATGAAAACTGAAAACAAAGTTATTAAATATAAAAGACCGATTGGCAGCAAAAGCGGCTTGGTTGAGTTTTCTCTTATTTTTCTTTTGATTGTATATTTAACTGTTACAATGATTATATATATGACAAAAGAGAAAATAACTTTTTACGAAGTTGTATACGGAACAAACGCAACTTCAACAAATAAGGCATATAACGCTTTGATTTTACGAAACGAAACCTTTGTGTCCGTAACTGACAGTGGTTATATAAATTTCTATATTGCCGAAGGTGACAGGGTGGCTTGCGAAACCACCGTGTATTCTTTGGATGAAACGGGATCTTTAAGTGATTTACTTATGTCTTCCGCAAACGATGCTTCTTTGGATGATATTTCCGTTTCTTCGGTTCACTCAAACATTATTGCATATCTTAATTCATACGATGATATGGACTTTTCGGACTTATATGTATTTAAGTCCACTTTATCCACGCTCTTAAATAAAAGCATAAATACAGCCAATTTAGAGCTTATAAACGAGATGATTGAAAGCGGTAGCGTATCATGTATGTTATATCCGTCAGGAAGCACCGGTATTGTTGCTTTTTATAAAGACGGATATGAAGATTTGACATATGAAAATGTTACAGCTTCCGATTTTTCAAAATCAGGATATAAAAAGACTGTCTTAACAAGTGATACATATGTCGAATCGGGTGATATAATATATAAGATTGTTGCAGATTCTTCCTGGCAGCTTATTCTTAATTTAAGCGAAAGTGAATATAATAGTTTACAGGAAAAAACTTATGTCGACATAGAGTTTGCAGACAAGTCATTAGAGACAAGGGCAACAATTGAAACATACGAAGGAACAGACGGCGGATATTACGCCTGCCTTACCGTGGATGAATACCTTACCCAGTATATTTCCGATCGTTTTGTAAACGTAAGGATTGAAAATGACGAAGAGGCAGGTTATAAAATTCCCAAAACATCTGTTGTAACAAAGCAGTATTATAAAATACCGAAAAGCTTCTTGGGAAGAGGTGGAGATTCACTTAATTACGGTTTCTTTTTACAGGTTATTGATGAAACAACCGGTGAAATGAGCATTGAGTTTATTTCTCCCAAAATTTACTCCATGGAAAATGATTTAATTAATGACAATACATATGACTCTGATTATGTATACGTAAGTACCGATTATTTTGAAGACGGTGATATAATTATGATGAATGATTCATCGGCGTTTTATACAATTTCAGAAAAGAGTGATATGCTCGGCGTATATGTTGTTAACAGCGGATATTGCGTATTTACTTTGATTGAAAGAATCGATGAAACAGACGATTATTATATTGTCTCAGATTCAACATACAAAGGTCTTTCGATATATGACCACATTATATTAAATGGAAACCTGGTAAGCGAAAATCAGATTGTATTAACATCTAAATCATAAATTTAAGGAGATATGTATTATGGACAGAAAAGAAGAAATTTATGAAAACATCAAATTGGTTAACGATAAAGTTATTATGTATACTAACGCGACGCTGATAGCCGTAAGTAAGACAAAACCGGCTTCAGATATTCAAATCGCGTACGACTTGGGTTTCAGGGATTTCGGTGAAAACAAAGTCCAGGAAATGTGTGATAAATACGAGGTTTTGCCAAAAGATATACGTTGGCATCTGATTGGCCATCTGCAAACAAATAAGGTGAAATACATTGTTGACAAGGCTTATTTAATACACAGTGTTGATTCATTAAAGCTTGCAGAAACAATTGAAAAAGAAGCGGTAAAGAAAAATGTTGATGTAAATATTTTGGTTGAGGTAAATGTTGCCGCAGAGGATTCAAAATTTGGTACAACGCTTGAAGAAGCAACCGATTTAGTACTTGAAATATCAAAATTACCTCATGTTCATATAAAAGGCTTAATGACCATTGCGCCAATATGCGAAAACCCTAATGAAAACAGAAGTTATTTTAAGAAATTAAAGCAATTATCTGTTGACATAGCGGCCAAAAACATTGATAATGTATCTATGGAGTGCCTTAGTATGGGCATGTCCGGCGACTATACGGTTGCCTTGGAAGAAGGTGCCACATATGTACGTGTAGGTACCGGTGTATTTGGACAAAGAAATTATAATATAAATTAGGAGTTTGAGATGAAAAAGAAATTAACTGATAAGTTCTTGGCCGCAATGGGAATCGGCGATGATTATGATGATGAATTCGATGACGAAGAAACATACAACGACGACGAATTTGATGATTATGATAATGATAATGAAGAAGACGAAGTAAAAGATAAATTCTTTAAGAAAAAGGCAAAAGAGAAAGAACCTTTAAAAGAATTTATTGATGATGATTTCGAAGATGAAGATTACGAAGAAGAAAAAGCCAATAAATTCTTTGGCTCTAAAAATAACAGCAAGAGTAGCACAAAGGTGGTAGCAATGAATAAGAGTACTTCTAAAAATTTCGAAATTACCGTTATCAAGCCAACTAATACAGAAACTTGCAAAGAAATAGCGGATATTTTGGGAGAAGGCAGAGCAGTTATCATTAACTTTGAAGGTATTCCTATTGATATTGCTCAGCAGATTCTAAACTTCGTTTCAGGATCCTGTTATTCAATGGGAGGAAATCTTTTATCGATTTCTAACTTTATTAAAATTGCAACACCGGAAAACGTTGATATTTCCGGAGATTTAATGGAAGTTATACCAAACGAATCAAGTCAGTTTATGTAAAATGGTGGCCGTCAGTTTTTCTGATGGCCTTATCCATATAAAAAATCATCAAGGATAAAAATAATGAAGAAGATTAATGTACTAAACGGATTGTATGATATTGTAATTGATAAGGACTTTTCCAATCTTTGGCAGTGCGTAAATGAAATAAAGGCATCTGATGCAAAGATTTGCGTAGTTTCTGATTCTAACGTTGCTCCATTATATATGGATAATATAAAAGAGATTCTTAAAACAAATTACTGCTTTGTAATTCCTGCCGGAGAAGAAAACAAAACCCTCGAAAACGTTAAAAGCATATATGTTTATTTAATAGAGAATAAGTTTGATCGCCACGATTTAATTGTTGCGCTTGGAGGCGGAGTTATTGGCGATCTTGTAGGTTATACGGCCGCAACTTATTTAAGAGGCGTAGATTTTGTGCAAATCCCTACAACGCTTCTTGCTCAGGTTGATTCAAGTATTGGCGGAAAAACCGGCGTTGATTTTGATTCATATAAGAATATGGTTGGCGCGTTCCATCAGCCAAGACTTGTTTATTCAAACATTAATACTTTTAATAGCTTAGATGACAGAATTTATCTTTCGGGTATGGGAGAAGTTATCAAACATACACTTATAAGAGATAAAGATGCTTTTGTATATCTTAATGCTCACGTAAAAGAGATTAAAGCAAAGGATTTTTCTGCAGTATCTGCAATGCTAGATAATTCGGACAATATTAAAAGAGTAATCGTTGAAAATGATGAAAAAGAGCAGGGCGAAAGAGCATTACTTAACTTTGGTCACACTTTGGGACATGCAATAGAAAAATACACAAACTTCAAGTTTTATCATGGAGAATGCGTTGCTTTAGGCTCAATCCTCGCTTCTTATATTTCATTTAAAAGAAATCTCATTTCAGCAGAAGAACTGGACGAAATAGAGGTTTTATTTAAGAAATTCGGTTTAATTGAACTTTTTAAAAACGATATCTTTAATGAAGATGACATTAATAACATTGTCTTATTAACCAAAAACGACAAAAAGATGCAGGCCGGCAAAGTCAAATTCATATTACTTGACGGCATTGGCAACGGCTTTATTGATAAGACGGTTACGGATGATGAAATGAAAGATGCTTTAAGAGCATACTTTAATAATTAGGGGTGGTATTTAAAATGAGTTGTGAATCAAAAAAAGAAATTATTATAAGAGTTACATCACAGTTTTTACTTTATTTTATGCTTATCTGCTCGCTTTGTCTTTTTGATCAGATTACAAAATCAGTGGCAGTAAGTGCATTAAAGGGGAAAGAATCATTTAAAATAATTAAAGGTGTGCTTGAATTATCATATCTTGAAAATGCAGGTGCAGCGTTTGGAATGCTTCAAAATAAGCAGCTTATATTTCTTATTGTTACAATAATCGCAGTTTCTTTAATGTGCGTATTTATGTTAAGAATTGATTTTGTAAGCATATTACATAAAAATGAGATTTCACAAAAAAAATTAACCGTACTTAAAGTTGTGTTACTTTTTATTGTTTCAGGCGCATTGGGAAATTTAATCGACAGAATGTCATATTCGTATGTTGTGGATTTTATTTATTTCAAACTGATTGATTTTCCGGTATTTAACGTTGCAGATATTTATGTAACATGCGCAACGGTTGTTTTATTCATAATGATTTTATTCATTTTAAAAGAAGACGATTTAGACATTATTTTTAAAGGTATGAAGAAGAATAAGGCGGAATCAACAAACGAAAGAGATGATTAATAAATGGTTGATAACACATTTTATGTTGATGAAAATGAAACCGGTATAAGAATTGATAAATATCTTGCGTACCAGATTGACAACGTATCAAGAAGCCACATTGCAAAACTCATTGCCGATGGCTACGTATCCGTAAATGGGGCAAATAAAATTAAAGCGAATTATAAAATTGCTGCCGGTGACCTTGTTTTAGTTGAAGCACCGGAAATCATTGAAACAGAGATTGTTCCTGAAGATATTCCACTTGATGTAATATATGAAGATAATGATATTATAATTGTAAATAAACCAAAGGGAATGGTTGTTCATCCGGCTCCCGGACATTACACGGGGACCCTGGTTAATGCGCTTTTATATCATTGTAAGGATAATTTATCGGGAATTAACGGTGTTTTAAGACCGGGAATTGTGCACAGAATTGATAAAGATACAACCGGTATTTTAGTAGCATGTAAAAACGATCTTGCACATAATAAACTTGCAAAACAGTTAAAATACCATAATATAACAAGAAAATACGAAGCCATTGTTTACGGTGTTATAAAAGAAGATGAAGGTACTGTTAATGCTCCGATCGGGAGAGGATTAATGGATAGAAAGAAAATGGCTATCGATTATAACAATGGACGAGATGCAATTACGCATTACAGGGTTTTGGAGAGATTTAAGAACTATACACATATTGAATGTGTATTAGAAACAGGAAGAACTCACCAGATAAGAGTCCACATGGCAAGTATTCATCATCCTTTACTTGGAGATGAATTATATGGCCCAAAGAAACCAACCATCACCAATTTACAGGGTCAATGTCTGCATGCAAGGGTTTTAGGCTTCAGACATCCGACAACAGAAGAATATGTTGAATATACATCAGATTTACCTGAATATTTTACTCAATTGCTGGAAAAATTACGAAAAATGAGCTAAAATGTACATATAGTAGTAGATTTCCGTGCGTATTACTAAAGGAAAATTCAACTTATAAGGAGGTCTTATTATGGCAGATAAGAAGTATGTGATAACGGTTGGACGTGAATTTGGAAGTGGGGGACATAATATTGCAAAGTTAATTGCTTCCAAACTTGAAATTTCTTATTATGACAAAGGATTGCTTGCGGTTGCAGCTAAAGAAAGCGGACTTTGCGAGGAATTTATTGAAAAGCATGAAGAAGTTCCTGTAAGAAGTTTTTTGTATTCGCTTGTTATGGGCACAGGTACATATACAACCGGAAATTCCGGTAATTACAATATGCCTCTTGAACAAAGAGTCTTTTTGGCGCAGTTTGATGCGATAAAAAAGCTTGCTGAAACAGAAAGCTGCGTTATTGTAGGAAGATGCGCCGATTATGCTTTAGAAGAATCTGAAAATGTATTTAAGATTTTCCTTACGGCTCCAAAAGATTACAGAATCAAAGCAACTTCCGTAAAACACAACATTACAATAAACGAAGCCACAACAATGGTTAATAAAGCTGATAAATCCCGTGCAAGTTATTATAATTATTATACAAACAAGCGCTGGGGTGCTGCATCAAGTTATGATTTGTGTATTGATACAACATTATTTGGTGAAGAAAGAACGGCTGATATTATTGTAGATATCGCAAAAAAGAGATTTATGCTCTAAACTCCTAAACTTAATACAACTATTCGTAAAACCTGCGTTTTGCGAATAGTTGTATTTGGTGTTACACTCTTCTTTTCAAAAAATCCCTTAAGAAACGCCAAATTCCGTCTTTAATCTTTTATCTAAAGCATCAATTTCAAGTTTGAATTCGCGACTTGATGTAAGTTTACATCCTTCACCGACAATAATAATCTGTTCAAGACCGTCTGAAGTTACCACGCGGACGTCATATTTGTCTGCATTATTATGTGCAAATTGTTCAATGTAATGATCGGCTGTTTCAGCTTCTTTGGTATAAACAACATTTAAATTCTCAAATTTCAATATTTCTTCAGGATGTTGCTTTAATCTGTATGCATCAAAAACGACAATAACTTCTTCGTCACTCATTCCTTTATAATTAATTAAAACATCTAAAAGTTTTCCTCTGGCTGCGTCTAAATTATCCCGTGCAAGTTTACTTAAATCATCCCATGCATATATCAGATTGTAGCCATCGACAAGTAAATATTTTTTATCATTTTTCTTCTTTTTCTTTACTGATTTGTCTGTATTATTGTAATCATACGTTACCGCATCTTTGTATGCGTTTTTATTTATTTTATTCTTTGAATTTGAACTTATAGAATCAATGATTGCATCAACTTCGTCTGTTCCTAAAAATCTGTCGGATACGGTTCTTGCTTTTTCTTTTGATGTAAGCAGATTATATGAATCTCCTGCCTCCGCTGATTGATTAATATTTAACGAAAGTTCAAGGTGCATATATGAGAACACTTCATTCCAAGGCACAATAAAACCGCTTCCGTGTGTGCAAAATACAGATGCCGCAGGATTGGATTTATCATTTTCGGGGTCATAATTAATTCTTTCAATTACTTCCTCGCTGTTGTGACAAGGCATGTATTTGGTAGAAATAAAGGTTATTTTACCCTTTCCTTTTGTATAACCGGTTAACTCTGTCTGATAATCAGATATTGTTGAAATAGGTCCAAAGCCCTTGATTATACAATCTTCATCAGAACTTTCCAAATTGAAATTACAATAAAGATTTGTTAAATCATTCATTGCGCGTCCAAGCTTGTCGTTTGGTACACTTAATGAAAACTCATAAAAAGGCTCAAGTAACACGGACTTTGCCTGCATTAAACCTTGTCTTACAGCTCTAAGTGTTGCCTGTCTGAAATCTCCGCCTTCTGTATGTTTTATATGTGCCCTTCCGTTTACTAAAGTCATTTTAACATCAGTTAATGCAGAGCCCGTTAAAACACCTTTATGATTCTTTTTCTTTAAATGTGAAATAATCTGGTTTTGCCAGTTTATTGAAAGCTTGTCCGTTGAAAGATCCGTTTCAAATATCAAGCCGCTTCCTGCTTCTGCAGGCTCTAACACAAGATGAACCTCGGCATAATGCTTTAAAGGTTCAAAATGTCCAACACCTTCAACCTTATTAGCAATTGTTTCTTTATAAAGGATGGTCCTTTCGCCAAACGAAACCGAAACATCAAATCTTTCCTTAATTTTCTTTGATAAAACCTCCGTTTGGATTGTTCCCATCACGTTAATATTTATTTCTTTTGTAACTTCATTATAAAAAACTGATATTTCAGGATTTTCTTCTTCAATAATTTTTAATTTAAATAAAAATGCTTTTAAATCAATTTCCCGTGGTATGATCAATTTATATGTGAGCACCGGTTCAAGAGACGGATAAAACGTAGATTCATCAGATCCTAAGCTCTCCCCTGCGTTAATGTTTTCAATACCGCTAATGGCCACAATTTCCCCGGCACCCGCGCTTTGAGCAAAGTTAAACTTATCACTCGAATAAACTCTTATCGAAGTAACCTTTTCATCTTCATTAATTTGCATACGGTTTTTTATTTCCCCGCCTGTAATCTTCATAAACACGAGCTTTGATCCGTTTGTATCATGAGTGATTTTGAAAGTTCTTGCTCCGAATTCCTTCGGATAATCCTTAAATTTAACGAATTTCTTTAATCCTTCAATAAAATTATCGATTCCTTCAAGCTTAAGTGCGGATCCAAAATAACACGGAAAAATATTTTTGCGCATAATGCTTTCCATAATATTATTATCGTAAACCAAACCCTCGTTTAAATAATCATTCATTAATTTTTCGTCGCACGAAGCCAAATCCTCTAAATCATATTCGCCCGAAAAATCCACAATGTTTGCTGAAAAGTTTGACTTTAACATGTTAAGAAGCATAGTTTTGTCGGTATTTGCACCGTCCATCTTATTCACAAAAATAAACATCGGTACATTTACTTTTTTAAGAAGCTTCCAGATTGTTTCGGTATGCGGCTGAATACCGGCAATTCCGCTGATAATTAATACCGCAACGTCAATTACCTGCAAACACCTTTCCATTTCAGCGCCAAAATCAACATGTCCCGGAGTATCAAGCAAAGTCCAGGATAAATCACTGTCTGCAAAGTCAATCTGAGCCTGCTTTGAAAAAATAGTGATTCCTCTTTCTTTCTCATATGAATCCGTATCAAGGTAAGTATCCTTTTTATCGACTCTTCCAAGATTTCTTATGGTATTTGTTTTATATAAAATTGCTTCAGAAAGCGTCGTTTTACCCGCATCTACATGAGCAAACATTCCAATTACAATATTTTTCTTCATACAATCCTCGTCTCTCTTTCTTTTAAAATTATATCAATAAATCCTTGTAATTCATATAATAAAATTCTTAAAGTTTTGATTGAAAATTATACGTTTCACCGCTATTATATTTATAATTCAAATATAAAATTTCGGAGAAAGACCATGATGGATTTACAACAGCTTTACAGCTATACAAGACGTGCAATAGATGATTATAAAATGATTGAAGATAACGACAAAATAGCAATCGGAATCTCAGGGGGAAAAGACTCCCTTACGCTTGCGTACGCTTTAAGTGGTCTTAGAAGGTTTTACCCAAAGAAGTTTGATGTTGTTGCAATTACGGTTGATTTGGGACTTGGCATCCAGGTAACGGAAGATATTACAAAAATGTGCGAAAACCTTGATATTGAACATCATATTGTGAAAACACAGATTGGTGAGGTTTTGTTTGATGTAAGAAACGAGAAAAATCCTTGTTCGTTATGCGCTACCATGAGAAAAGGTGCATTAAACAACCTTGCGGATGAGCTAAACTGCAATAAAATTGCATATGCGCACCACAAAGACGACATCATTGAAACCATGTTAATGTCACTTATTTACGAAGGAAGATTTTATTGTTTTTCTCCAAAACTTCATTTAGACAGAAAAAAATTGGACGTTATCCGTCCAATGATGTATATAAATGAGGGAGATATAAAAAACTTCGCAAAGCGTTATGAACTCCCAATCGCTAAAAATCCCTGCCCTGCCGATGGCCACACGAAACGCCAATACGTTAAAGAATTGGTTGCGCGCCTCGAATCGGAAAATCCCGGTGTCAGGGAGCGCTTGTTTCATGCGATCATTTCGGGCAATATATCCGGTTGGCCGGTTATTTGACGTTTACAAAATACTTTTTTTCGTTATTTGTTCTTCTCTTTCTTTTGCAGAATATATGCAACCGCAATAATCCTGTCTGTAAAGGCCGTATTCCTTTGAAAGTTCACAGGAACGTTTATATCCGTTTTTCTTTTTAAATTCTGAATAGAGGTAATTAACCCCGTATTTATCGGACAATTCTCTTCCAATCTCGTTTAATCTGACAGCATCCTTCATTGGACTAATGGAAAGAGATGTCGTAAAATAATCAAATCCGTTTTCTTTTGCAATCTTAGCGGTTTCTTCGAGCCTTAATCTGTAACACCTAGTACAACGCTCTCCGCCTTCTTTTTCATTTTCAAAGCCTTTAATTGCTTCATAGAAATCATTTGGTGTATAATCCGTTGGCATCACGGTCACCTTATGTTTTGCAGGCTGTAAAGAAATAAGCTTTTCAAGCTCGCTTATCCTGTATTCATATTCCTCTTTTGGAAAAATATTCGGATTATAATATAAAACCGTTATCTCAAATACATCAGATAACGTTTCAAGACAATAGCTGCTGCATGGCGCACAGCAAACATGCAGCAGTAATTTTTTGGGTTGATCTAAACAGGAAACTTCAGAAATAATATCTTCCATTATTTTTTGATAATTAATTCTGTTCATTTTTAACTAATAATTCTCCCAAATACCGTTTTTTCTTCTACGTTGATATTCAGAATACGCCTGTTCAACCATTTGTTTATCACTATCGAATTTTAATAAATGTATGGCTTCGTGATATTTATAAAATCCAACATCTGAAAAATTCTCTTCTCTTTGAGGCTTGCAGTCATAACTGTCAGTGGTCATTAAAAACCAGTGCACGGACTTTTCTACAAGGCCTTCGTAAGTTGAAAAAGAATATTGAGTTTTACCAATATAAGAAACAATCTTTGCTTTAACGGAGGTTTCTTCCATAACCTCTCTAAGTGCAGTTTGTTCATGGCTTTCGCCTTCTTCGATGGTGCCCTTTGGCAAAACCCATCCTTCGTATCTGTTTTTAATATTCAAATACAGTACGAGAATTTTCCCTCGATATATAACCACGCCGCCACAGCTTGTAGCTTTTTCCATTGCTTATCTCCTGCGAGTGCGTTTCCATTAACTATTTATATTATACTTATTTAAAAAAAGATATTCAAGGAAAAATGAAGAATTAATACATGTAACTTCCGTTAATTTCTTTTACATATATATTTCTTGTTAAGCCACCGTATTTTAAAGCTTTATGGTCAAATTCATATCCGCATTTTTCAACGTTACTTATACTTGGAGCATTATCAGGGGAAATTGTGCAGCAAAGATGTGTATATCCAAAGAATTTAGCCAAAGCTTCAAGCTTATTAAGTAGTATAATCTGTAGGCCCATTCCTCTGTAATCAGGATGAACCAAAGTAAGCTTCATGTTGGCTGAAATATGCTGAATAGTCTTATCTTTTAAGTCAGTACTTTTATATCTTCTGCTGACCTTGCCTCTGACATCATGCTTAACAAGGTCGGTTGAAAGATCTTCATCAGTACCGAGGCCGTCAAACAAAATACCCAGAGCAATCATTTTGTCGCCATCAAAAATACCAACTGAATGATTTGGACTTTGAACACATAATTCAAACATTCCTCTTGTATTTTCTCTGAATAATCCCTCTTTACCTTTTTCCTTTACTTCATCCAAAATAATCTGTTGAAGTTCCACCATTTTATCAACATCATTTTGATAAAGACTCTTAATCTTAAAATTATTGGTATTTGCCATAAATACACCTCCGGTTTTTATTAAAATTTTCACGACTGTTTGAATATATTATAACAAAAAAGCGCGCAATAATCAAACTTTTCTTTCAAAATGAGCCTTGGTAAATCTTCCGGAATCGAAATTGGTTTCATCAATATTTTTATCATATAAGAAAATATCCTGGAAAGAAGCAAGCACTGATAAAACCTCTTCTTCGGACTCAGAGGTAAAAACAATACGCATACTGTTTGGATTAAGTTTTAAAATATCATTCTTTCTGTTTAGTAAAGAAACCGGCTTTGAATTGTATAACAAACTCTGATTATATGCTTTAGAATGCAAATAGTAAGATTCATTACCCATTCTGTCGGTTATTTTTCTTACAATACACAAATCATTTTCTGACACAACATCGTAAATATAAAGATCCTGTGCGGTAATCATTAAAGGCAGATTTCCGTAAACAACAAGTTCTTCATCACTGATGTCAAGCTCCTTTAATTCATGCTTTTCAAGTTCAAAAGGTGCAGTAAGCTTAACGTTGTAGTTATTTAAAAATCCCTTTGATTCATTGTTATAACCGTAAATATTATAATCAAAAACAAAGTTGTTAAAGCCTTTTTCAGATAAAAAGGCATATTCATCCAGAGAACGAACCAAAAATCCCTTAAATTCCAGCAAATCGTTGGTACTGTACTTTTTATCAAAATATGTAAAGTCTTCCTGTCTCATGATGTAAGGAAGCGCCAAATATACATTTCCGTGTCCCTTTGCAATATACATTGCATCATTTTTAGGAAAATACATATCCTCAAGATACAACACATTAATAAGCCCCGACTTAAGTGCCATATCAGCCTGATATTTGTTGTATACAAGGGCGTTAAATATAATCTCGTTATTTTCCCTGATTCGTGAATAACTCTTCTTATTTTGTCTAAAATCAGCCTCACTTACGTTCTCACGATTTCCCGCTTCATCAGACTTAAACAAACTCTTTCTTCTGTAACGGACAAGTATCTTATCTTTAAGCGTGTCGATAGCCATTCTTCTTACATTATTACACTCTGCCAAATTTAAGAAAGACTTATTGTCAGTATCGACCTTAATTTCCGAAACCATAAACATAGTATTCCCAAGCTTGCTGACCTGTTTTTTTATTTCATCGTAAGAAGCAGGTCTGTTATTGGCTTCCATAACAATTTCAGTCCCCACGGCACCTACATAAATATCGTCATTAATTGCGTAGCTGATTGTGATTGGCTCGCCTACATGTACTCTGACACTTGCTTTAACGGGAATTTTTTTATCGGTTTTAATATACTCTGAATTAATCTTTTCGATAAGAGCCTGGTTTCTCGTTCTAAAAATCTTATCAGCCTTTTTGTTTACAGTAATACCGGATTTATTTCCTGCAAAAGTAACCACTTTATCAATATCAACAACTTCACCGGATTGAATATCTTTTGTAATATTAAAAGTAAAGCCTAAAACTTCGATATTATCATTCTTTTTTAAGTTACAAACAGCCTTGAATTTCGAATCTTTGGCTTTAATAAAGGCAAGTGTACCCATATGATTCGGACGCGTTAAGGAAAGCATATCCTTGCCGTTATGCTCGTTATAGTAGCCATCGGTAAAACCGCCTCTGTTATATATATCTGCAAGAATATTCATATCTTCTGCAGAAACCTCATAATTAATCCCATTTTGAGCTAAATCAAGATATTTTCTGTAAACAGATACAACGCAGGCGACATATTCAGGCTTTTTCATTCTTCCCTCAATTTTAAGAGAATAAACACCCGCTTTAAGAATCTCCGGCAAAATATCAATGGTGCACAAATCCTTCATTGAAAGATAATAACTTTTACCGTCAACGGTATTAAAGTTAAGTCTGCAAGGCTGCGCACATTTGCCACGGTTTCCGCTTCTGTCACCAACAACGCTGCTATATAAGCATTGACCCGAATAACAATAACATAAAGCGCCGTGAATAAAGCTTTCAATCTCTAAATCCGTTGCCGCCTTAATATCTTTAATTTCCTTAAAAGAAAGTTCTCTTGGAGTTACAAGTCTGGTACATCCGAGTTCCTTATAAATCTTTGCGGAATATTTTGTGGTTGCGGTTGCCTGAGTACTTACATGTACATCCAAATCCGGAAAATGCTCTCTTACATACTTAATAACGCCCAAATCCTGAACAATAACGGCATCTAAGCCTTGCTCGTAATAAGGGCGCAAAAAAGAATCGAGCATATTTATCTCGTCAGATTTTAAAAGAATATTTAAAGTTAAGTAAATCTTCTTACCCTGTAAATGCACAAAATCAATGAGTTCAAGTAGTTCGTCCTTGTTGGGATTATTTGCGTATGCCCTTGCATTAAATAACGAAGCGCCAATATAAACGGCATCGGCACCGGCGTTAATTGCTGCATGAGCACATACAACATCACCTGCAGGCGCAAGAAGTTCTGCCTCGTAAACTTTACTCATCTTTGGTATAAACAACTCCTAAATGTTCATATGCAAATTTGGTTGCAACTCTGCCTCTTGGTGTCCTGTTAATAAAACCGTTCTTAAGTAAGAAAGGCTCATAAACATCTTCAATTGTAACCGGATCCTCGCCAATGGCCGCTGCAAGCGTATCAAGGCCGACAGGTCCTCCGTCAAATTTATTGACAATGGTGTCAAGAATAGTTCTGTCACCGTTATCTAAACCGTATTTATCAACTTCAAGTCTGTCTAATACAATTTCAGCAATCTCTTCATCAATAAAACCATCGTTATCAAGCTGTGCAAAATCTCTTACACGCTTTAAAATTCTGTTTGCAATTCTTGGTGTTCCTCTTGAACGTCTTGCAATGGCATATGCTCCTTCATCACTTATTTTTGCGCCCAAAACATTTGCCGAATTAATAATAATTTTCTTTAAATCTTTAACTTCATAGTATTCAAGTTTATTGATGATTCCAAATCTGTCTCTTAAAGGTGCCGTAAGCATACCCGCCCTTGTGGTTGCACCGATAAGTGTAAAATGCGGAAGATTAAGTCTTACGGAACGCGCTTCGGGACCCTGTCCAATCATGATATCAATACAAAAATCTTCCATTGCAGGATACAACACTTCTTCAACCTGTCTGTTCAAGCGGTGGATTTCATCGATAAACAAAATATCACCGTCTTTTAAAGTCTTTAAAACCGCGGCAATTTCACCCGGTTTTTCAATTGCCGGTCCGCTGGTAATTTTAATGTTAGTACCCATTTCACCGGCAATAATGCAGGCAAGTGTGGTCTTACCAAGTCCCGGAGGGCCGTACAAAAGAAGATGATCAAGCGCATCTCCTCTGTTTTTTGCAGCCGCAATATAAACCTTTAAATTATCTTTAATTTTATCCTGCCCTATATAAGATGAAAGCGTTTTAGGACGAAGACTGTTTTCAATTACAACGTCTGTATTTGTAATTTCAGTTTTAATTAATCCTCTTTCCATTACGTCTTTTTAATCTCCTTAGAAAATGTTAAGTGTTGGTAAAACTCTGTCCAATACATCGGATGCAGTGTCGTTTTCACCAATTTCACAAGTATTTACGGCATTAAATGCAGCCGTTTTGTTAAATCCCAAAGCTTCAAGCGATAAGAGAACATCATTTCTGATTGCCGCATGTCTTGAATCATTTGCGGTATTTACCGCGCTTACAGCTGTTGTTAAACCATTTAAAGTAAGCTTACCCTTAAGTTCAAGAATAATTTTTTGAGCGCCCTTTGTACCAATACCGTTTGCCTTTGAAATTGCTTTGTCATCACCTGCCATAATTGCAAGTGCAAGGCTGTTATAATCAAAGATTTCAAGTATTGACAACGCATTCTTTGGCCCGATTCCGTTAACCGTTATTAGCTTTTTAAATGCACTTAAGTTATTTCTTTCATTAAATCCGTAAAGAGTAATTGCATCCTCCTTAACGGCAGTATGAATATATAACTTGAGTTCTGAGCCTATAATTGCGTTACTTACAAGGATAAAAGAATTTGTGTATACCTCATATCCAACGCCGTTACAATCAAGAATTAAAGTCCCCGAATCAATATCCACACTGTCAACAATTCCGTTTAACATTCCAATCATAATTAATACCTCAATTACCGTCTTTAGTAGTGTAAGTCTGTAAATCTTTTGTTTTAGTAATGTTATATACTCCGCTTAAATTGTATAGTTTGGTAAGCTTCAAAATAAAAATAGTAATAATTCCGACAATTAATCCGCAAATAATTCCACCAATAGTCATAACCGGCAAATAATATGACAATGCAATGGATGAAAGAATAAGTCTTGCAACAATCAACTGACCGATATTATGAAGCAGACCTCCATACATACTTACGACAATAATATTCAGATCAAAAATTTTTACACATAAAATCATTGCAACGAGCGAAAACAACGCTCCTGTAATTGCATACAATAAAGAATACATATTACCAAAAAAGATTGTTACAAAAAGTATTTTACATATGGTTACAACCACAGCTTCCCTTGCGTCGTAGATGTACATGGCCATCAGCACGGCAATATTTGCAAGTCCGAGTTTTACGCCGGGAATTGTTACGGTAAGCGAAAATACAGATTCCAAATATGTAAGAATAAGGCTTAAAACCGTAAGCATGGCAAGCATGGCAATTTTGCCGCTATTTGTGTTTAATATCTCACGATTCATATCAGTTACCCTCTTCTATCATAATTATAAGTTTATGAGGAATACATATAATCTGCTCTCCAACCCGGGAGATAGGAACGTGATTTACACAATCCTGACTTGAACAATCCGCCGATTCTATATATGCTTCACCGTCTTTAATTACAAGAGTGTTTATGCCGTTTCCCGTATCAATTTCAAGTGTTGTATTTGTTGATAAGGAAACAGAATATCGGATTTTTCCGTCAACATAAACAGTAACATATTCACCTCTTGTGGAATACTGAAGTTTAACAAAATATACCATTACAGTAAATATTGAAATTAAAATCAGTATTATTATTGCGAGATAATCTCTAAATTTCAGTTTTTTCATACCATTTAATCCGTTGTCTTTATAGTTATTGAAGCGTCCTCCTCATTATACACAAGACCGTCAGAAACATATACATTGTACTGATCGTCAATGAATACCGCTTCATACCCGTCATAATCATTAATAAATTCCATTCCTTCCGTAAGCCCCATTACAAATACTGCGGTTGAAAAACAGTCACACATAAACGACTCTTCGCCAATAATGGTTACCGAATAAAGGTTGTTTTCAACCGGATAACCCGTAAATGGATCAAAGATATGATGATAAATCTTGTCGCCGCTTACAAAATACCTCTCATATATGCCTGAAGTAACCACAGACATATCAGTACCTGATATGCTTAACATTACACTTCCCAAAGAATCAAAAGGCTTCTGAATGCCAAGTGAATAAACATTTCCGTTTTCTGAATTTTTGTAACCGCTAACCAAAAGGTTTCCGCCAAGGTTAATAATAAAATCCGTAAAGCCGCTGCTTTTAAGATAATTGGAAATCCTGTCCGCAATAAAACCTTTTGCGGCACCTCCCAAATCAATAGTTGTAACATCATCAATAAGGCTTGCGTAACATACCCCGTCATCATCCGTATTAAGACAAAGATTGTCAATATCAACCACTTCTAAAAGTTCACTTACGGTTTCCTCATCATAAATCGAGCAGGTTTCGGTATCAAATCCTTCAAGGTAAGTGCCGGTTGAAATATCAAAGTATCCGTTTGTTATGTAATACATACTTACACAATAATTTAAAAGTAAAGAAGTTGTCGAGGATACAATAACATCTCTCTCAGTATTTAATTTATAAATCTCACTTCCGACAAGGGTTTTTGAAAAAAGCATTTCATAATCCGAACACTGATCCATAATTATATTTAGCGCAGTTTTTGCGCCTTCTTCATTATTTGAATAAACGGTTATTTCAATAAAAGTGTCATAGAAAAATCCGCTCTCTGAATAAGCTTTGATACTGTTGTCATTATCCTTTTGATAAAGAGAATACGCAATAATCAAAGCAATAATAAGAACGATAAGCGCAATGATGGCTTTTATAATATTTCTTTGAACTTTTATGTTTTTATTCATATCGTCAGCTTATTACCTTTGTCGGACATGCAGCCTTACAAAGGCCACATCCCACGCATAAATCCGGATCGATACTTGCAAGGTTATCGGTAACAGTAACCGCGTCTGTCGGACAATTTTTTGTACACATCTTACATCCGATACAGCCAAGAGAACATACCTCTCTAACCTTTTTACCGTTATCCTTATTATTACAAAGGACCACTTCCTCCTGATCTTTTGGAATAATGCTTATAAGACCTTTTGGACAGACCTTTGCACACTTTCCGCATCCTACACATAATTCCCTATCAACTTTTGCAACTCCGTCAACAACGCTTATTGCACCGTATTCACAAACGCTCATACATGAACCCAGTCCCATGCAACCGTAACTGCAGTTCTTTGGGCCGCCATTTAAAATGGCCGCTTCACTACAACTCATTGTACCATAATAATTGAATTTTTGACCAACTTTATCGCAAGTTCCTTTACAGTGAACAACAGCGCAAACCTCTTTTGCATCTGCAGAAACACCCATAATTTTGCCAATTTCTTTTGCAACTGCTGCTCCGCCCACCGGACAGGCATTAACATCTGCTTCATTATTTGCAATTGCCTTAGCAAGGCTGTCACACCCCGCAAACCCACAGCCGCCGCAGTTATTGCCCGGCAGGCAATCACGTATCTTTACTTCGCGCTCGTCTGTATGAACTTCAAAAATCTTTCCGGAGATACCAAGTAAAAGACCAATAATAATGCCCGTACCGCCAACAACCAAAACTGCCAGTAATATTCCGTGCATAATATTCCTTTCTTAAGGTACATTAAGATACACCTTATAAAACCAAATAATATCTGATACTGTTTAAATGAATAATTAATTAAAACAAGCCCGAAAAGCCTGTAAACGCAATGGCCATCAGCCCGGCAGAAATAAGTGTGATCGGCGTTCCTTTAAATGGTGCAGGAACATTATTATATTCAGACTTCTCTCTGATTCCGGCTAAAATTGTGATTGATATTGCAAATCCCACTGATGTTCCCAAACTGTTAAACATACTTTCTGTAAATGTATATTCCTTCTGGATATTTGTGATTGCCACACCAAGAACCGCACAGTTTGTTGTGATAAGCGGAAGGTAAACACCCAAAGCGTTATATAAAGGTTTACTGTATTTCTTTAAAATCATTTCCACAAGCTGGACAAGGAAGGCAATGACCAAGATGAATACAATAGTCTGTAAATATGAAATATTGAACCTGTTAAGTATCCGGTATTGAATCACGAAAGTAATTGCAGATGAAATACAAATTACAAATATAACCGCAACACCCATACCCAAGGCGGTTTTAATCTTTTTGCTTACTCCAAGGAAAGGACATAAGCCTAAAAACTGGCTTAAAACTACATTATTAACAAGAGCGGCACTAAGTCCGATAAGTAACAATGCTTTCATTATTTGTTATCTCCTTTCGCATTTTCTTCAATTCCACAGGTTGCGCAGTTTCCGTTACAACCTTTGACTTCATGAACTTTCTTGCCCTTATTTAATCTTTGCTTATTTAAAATGGCGATGAGAAATGCAAGGACAAAGAATGCACCCGGAGCCAAAGAAAAAATTCTGATAGGGTCAACAAAATCAGGTAAAATATAATGTCCAAGGATTGAACCTGAGCCCAAAATTTCTCTTACCGCACCAAGAATTGAAAGCGCAACGGTAAAACCAAGTCCCATACCCAAGCCGTCAAAGAAAGACGGAATTACAGGATTCTTTGAAGCATAGCTTTCCGCTCTTCCAAGGATGATACAGTTAACAACAATAAGAGGAATATATAATCCAAGTGAGTCATTAAGCGAAGGTAAATATGCCTCAAGCAAAAACTGAACCATTGTAACAAATCCTGCTACAATTACAATAAATGCAGGCATACGAACTTTTTGAGGAATTATATTTCTTAAAACCGAAATAAACAAGTTTGACATTGCAAGTACAACAGTTGTTGTTAAGCCCATTCCGAAACCGTTAATACATGATGTTGTAACGGCAAGTGTAGGACACATACCTAAAATCAT
>CAJOOB010000152.1 GCA_905236025.1 uncultured Lachnospiraceae bacterium | reverse complement strand
GGATGAAAAGCAGCCAAAATGGCGTTTTGCAAAGCCTGCTCCAAAGCCTTCAAATGATGAAGGACAGTCAGATAAGGCTGAAGCAAGAAACCGTTTAGAAAAAGAGAAAAAAGCAATTAAGAAAAAACAGGACGAGTCAAGAAAAGAAAATCGCCCTAAGGTTCAGCAAAGACCAAAGAGAACCGGTAATATCGACTGGACCAGAGCGTATGAAAATGACGAGTTTGATGACGACGATTTTGATCAATATTTGTAATATCGGAGGATATAATGGCTAAGCAGCACGACGATGAAGATGACGACATGATGGTTGCTATAAATACCGACGAAGGGGAAAAAATTGAAACACAAATCGTTACCATATTCGAAGCAGGCGGCAGAGACTATATTGCTCTTCTTCCCGTTGAAGGAGAAGATGCCGAAGAAGGAGAGGTTTATCTTTACAGATACAGTGAAGATGAGGACGGGAATCCGGATATCGAAAATATAGAGACGGACGATGAATTTGAAATTGCACAGGATGCATTTGACGAATGGCTTGATGCCCAGGAATACGACGAATTGGTTACGGAAGATGACGACGAACTTGAATAATTCGTATGTTTGGCGTTTAAAAATAATGCCTTGATTAAAAATCGTAATTCATATATACTGATATCTAGTGGTTTAGAGCCCTTGATATGCACTATATATAGAATTGCGATTTTTTGATTTTTAGTGTAAAGATTTGCGGAGAGATTATGGAAATTATAATAAAGCAGGATGCTTTGAATTTGGAAATCTATAAAACTATGCGTAAATGCGTGGGGTGGAGAGACTTAAGCGAACTTCAGATGGAGAAGGGCATTAAGAACTGCCTCACAAATTTTGTTGCCTTTTGCGACGGCCAGCCAATCGGCATGGGCAGAGTCGTGGGAGACGGTGCAATTATCTGCTATATACAGGAACTGATCGTTCATCCGGATTTTCAGCGCATGGGAATTGGCAAAATGCTTATGGAAAAACTGGTTTCATATGTTGAGTCAATCACTGAAGAAGGAACTGTCATGATGCTTTGCCTTATGTGTGCAAAAGGTCGTGAGAAATTTTACGAAAAAAGCGGATTTATTCCAAGGCCAACCGATACTTTGGGACCGGGGATGATTAAATATATTGAAAAATAGGTTTGTATAGTAAATTAAGGGTGTTAAAAGAAAGGGTTTTTGGGTAATGCAGGCAAAAGTAACAAAAGAGTATACAGCTAATGATATTAAGGTATTACAGGGGTTAGAAGCTGTACGTATGCGTCCCGGTATGTATATCGGAAGCGTGTCTACAAGAGGTTTGAATCACCTCATCTACGAAATTGTTGATAACTCTGTTGATGAACATTTGGCAGGGTTTTGTTCGGAAATCACGGTTACACTTGAAGCTGACGGTACTGCGAGTATCCTTGACAATGGTCGTGGTATCCCTGTTGATGTAAATGAAGAAACCGGCCTTACTGCCGTTGAAGTTGTTTTTACAATGCTTCATGCGGGCGGTAAATTTGGCACGGGCGGATATAAGATTTCAGGTGGTTTGCACGGTGTCGGTGCTTCTGTTGTAAATGCACTTTCCGAATGGCTTGAAGTAACCGTAAAGAGAAACGGTAAGGTTTATTTCCAGCGCTACGAAAGAGGAAACACTATTGATTCCTTAAAGGAAATCGGAACCTGTAAAAAGAGCGAGACGGGAACGTATGTAAGGTTTTTGCCGGATAAGGAAATCTTTGAAAAGACTTATTTTAAGGCGGATGCAATACAGAGTCGTTTGCATGAAACCGCTTACCTTAACCCGGAACTTACAATTAATTTTGTAAATAAGAGATATGACGAAGAAGAAACCGTTGTTTATCACGAGGAAAACGGTATCAGAGCTTTCGTTGAGAATCTTAATGCAGATAAAGAAAAACTTCATGATGTAATTTACTTCAAGCGTACCATGGATAACATTGAAGTTGAGGTTGCTTTCCAGTTTGTTGATGAATTTCAGGAAAACATTTCGGGATTTTGTAACAACATTTATACACAGGAAGGCGGTACACATATTACGGGCTTTAAGACCAAGTTTACAATGGTTATTAACCAATATGCAAAGGAACTTGGTATTTTAAAGGAAAAGGATGCAAACTTTACGGGGCAGGACGTACGTAACGGTATGACGGCCGTGGTTGCCATTAAGCATCCGGATCCGAGATTTGAAGGACAGACAAAGACAAAGCTTGATAACCCGGACGCCGCAAAGGTTGTTCAGGAAGTAAGCGGCGAGGAGCTTGAAAGATTCTTTGACAAGAACCTTGATACCTTAAAGAAAGTCATTGCCTGTGCCGAAAAGTCAGCAAAGATAAGAAAAGCGGAAGAAAAAACAAGAACAAACCTTCTTACAAAACAGAAGTTTTCAATAGATGGTAACGGAAAGCTTGCAAACTGTGAAAGTCGTGATGCTTCAGAATGTGAAGTGTTTATAGTGGAAGGTGATTCTGCGGGCGGTTCCGCAAAGACCGCAAGAAACCGTAAGACACAGGCGATTTTGCCAATCAGAGGTAAAATCCTTAACGTTGAAAAGGCTTCGATGGACAAGGTTTTGGCAAATGCTGAAATTAAGACCATGATTAACGCCTTTAACTGTGGTTTCTCCGAAGGATACGGAAATGACTTTGATATTACAAAGCTTAGATATAACAAGATTATCATTATGACGGATGCCGATGTCGACGGTGCCCACATTGCAACGCTTTTACTTACTTTTTTCTACCGCTTCATGCCGGATTTGATTAACGAAGGACATGTATATCTTGCGACGCCTCCGCTTTACAAGGTGGTTCCGAAGCGTGGCCAGGGCGAATATTTGTATGATGACAAGGCTTTGGAGAAGTATCGTAAGGATCATCCAAACGGCGGATTCACATTGCAGCGATATAAAGGCCTTGGTGAAATGGATGCGGAACAGCTTTGGGAGACGACACTTAATCCTGAAACCAGAATTTTAAAACAGGTTGAAATCGAGGATGCCATGATGGCGTCTGACGTCACGGGAATGCTTATGGGTAACGATGTTGAGCCAAGAAGGAAGTTTATCCATGAACATGCTCACGATGCGTTACTTGATATTTAATTTTTTGTAACTTAACGGTGTTTGAAAGGAAATTTGAAAATGGCAGAACAGATATTACAGTCAGAATATTCTGAGGTAATGCAAAAATCATATATTGACTATGCCATGAGTGTTATATGTCAGCGTGCGGTACCGGATGTAAGAGACGGTTTAAAGCCGGTTCAAAGAAGAGTACTGTATGCAATGAACGAGCTTGGTTTAAACTACGACAAGCCACACAGAAAGTCGGCGCGTATTGTCGGTGATACAATGGGTAAGTACCATCCTCACGGCGACAGTTCCATTTATGACGCACTTGTGGTACTTTCTCAGGACTTTAAAAAAGGTATGGCTCTTGTCGATGGCCACGGTAACTTCGGCTCGATTGAAGGCGACGGCGCGGCCGCCATGCGTTACACGGAAGCCAAGCTTAAAAAGTTTACACAGGACGTTTATTTGGCGGATTTAGATAAAGACGTCGTTGACTTTATGCCAAACTTTGATGAGACGGAAAAAGAACCGTCTGTTTTACCTGTGCGTATTCCAAACCTTTTGGTTAACGGCTCCGAAGGTATTGCGGTTGGTATGACAACTTCCATTCCGACACACAATCTTGGAGAGGTTGTGGACGCTGTTATTGCATATATGGATAACATGGACATCGACACGAAAGAACTCATGAAGTATATTGCGGGACCGGATTTCCCGACGGGCGGTCTTGTTGTTAATAAGAGTGATTTGCTCTCAATTTATGAATCCGGTGAAGGTAAGATTAAATTAAGAGGCAAGGTTGTTTTTGAGGAAGGCAAGGGCAGAGACAGAGATAAACTTGTTATTACCGAAATTCCTTATACCATGATTGGTGCCAATATTTCCAAGTTCATTTCCGATGTTGTGGATTTGGTTGAAACAAAGAAGACAGCTGATATTGTGGATATCAGAAACGAATCCTCAAAAGAGGGTATTCGTATTGTTTTAGAGCTTAAGAAAGGTGCAAACATTAAAAACCTTGAAAATATGCTCTATAAAAAGACCAAGCTTGAAGATACTTTTGGCGTTAATATGCTTACCATTGCTAACGGGCGCCCGGAAAGACTTGGCTTAAAGGAAATTATTGCTTATAACGTGGATTTCCAGTATGAACTTGCAACAAGAAAGTATACAACGCTTTTAAATAAGGCAAGGGAACAAAAGGAAATCAAGGAAGGCCTTATAAGAGCCTGCAACGTTATTGACCTCATTATTGAAATAATAAGAGGTTCTGAGTCTGTTGCGGATGCTAAGGACTGCCTTGTAAACGGTAATACGGATAAGATTAAATTTAAGAGTAACGAATCAAAGCTTTATGCTTCTGAACTTAAATTTACGGAGATTCAGGCGGATGCTATTTTGGCATTACAGCTTAGAAGACTCGTCGGACTTGAGGTTAACGCATTGGAGAAAGAATACGACGAACTTGTTGACAAGGTTGCCACATATGAAGATATTCTTTCTAACCGTAAGTCCATGACAAAGACAATCAAACAGGATCTTTTGCATATCAAAAAAGAGTATGCACTTACAAGAAAGACTGAGATTGTTGATGCCGAGGCAGCAGTATTTGAAGAAGTTAAGATGGTTGAGCAGCAGGTTATGTTCATTATGGACAGATTCGGATATGCAAAGACCATTGATATGAATACATATGACAGAAATATTGAGACTGTAAAGAATGAAAACAAATATATCTTCCCTTGTATGAATACTGACAGAATCTGTATTTTTACGGATACGGGTGATATGCATACGGTTAAGGCTAAAGACCTTCCTTTCGGAAAGCTCAGAGATAAGGGCACGCCGATTGATAACCTTGGCAATTACGACAGTTCGGGCGAAGAGCTTATCTTTATTCATCCAATGCAGGCGCTTCTTAATCATAAACTTTTATTTACGACAAAGAAGGGCTTTATGAAACTTGTAGACGCATCTGAGTTTGATGTTGTTAAAAAGACGGTTGCAGCCACAAAGCTTAGTGATGATGATAAGGTTGTATCGGTTGCGCTTACCGATGCGATCTCAATTGAAGATGCCAAAAAGGCCAAGGAAAACCTTGAACAGACCGCTTTTGTACCGCTTTCGGGTGGATTTGACGAATTTGATTCGGGTAATGATATGTCGCTTGATAATGACGGTATGATGACTGACTTTGGATATGATGATTTCAATGTCGGTATTGGGGATGATTACAGCGATATTCCAACCGTTCAGATGGCGCTTGATGTGGATACGGGAAATGTTCTTTCAAAGGATATTTTTGAAGAAAGCTCCGTTCCTGAAGAAGACGGCGTTGTAACAAACATGATCGTTGTTTTACAGACCATGAAGGGATATATGTTAAGATTTCCTCTTAACGAAATCCCGATGAAGAAAAAGAGTGCCGTGGGCGTTAAGGGAATTAAACTTTCCGAAAGCGACGAAGTTATGCATGTATACGTATTTGATGCAGGAGATAACATGACGGTTACGGTTAATTCCGTTTCGATTGACTTAAGAGACTTAAAGACCACCAGAAGAGGCCTTGTGGGAAAATTAATCAAATAATGGAATACGAAAAAGTAATTGAAAAACTTAACAGCTTAAGCAAATTTGGCAGCGTTTTGGGATTAGATAACATTAAAAGCCTTCTTTTAAAACTTTCTGATCCCGAAGATGCGCTTAAAGTCGTACACATAGCCGGGACTAACGGTAAAGGTTCAGTCTCGGCTTTTTTGGAGTCTGTCTGTTTTGAGGCAGGCTTAAAAGTGGGCGTTTATAACTCGCCTGCGGTTTTTGATTACAGAGAAACCGTAAGGATTAATAAAGAATACGTAGATAAGGCTGTTTATAAAGATAACGCATTAAAGGTTTTATCGCTTTGTGAGGGGACTAATGTCACGCTTTTTGAGGCGCAAACGGCTATCGCCATCAATATTTTTAAAGAAGAGGGCTGTGATATTGCAATTGTTGAGACGGGTATGGGTGGCAGTCTGGATGCAACAAATGTCTTTGAAAAGAATTGTGTAAGCGTTATTACATCAATAGGTTTGGATCATTTAAAGGAACTTGGCGGGACTGTTAGTGAAATTGCAAAGGTTAAAGCCGGGATTGCGGTTTTGGATTGCCCGGTTGTTATTGCAAGGCAGGTTGAATATCCTGAAGTTGTATCGGTTATTTCAGATGAAATTAAGGGTATTGCAAGTAAATGCGTTGTGACCGGGGAACCTGTAAATATAAGGCTTTTAGACAAGACTGTTTTTGATTATACGGACAGTTTGGGAAATACGTATAAAGATCTTACTTTATCAATGCTTGGGGATTTTCAGGCGGATAATGCGGCGGTTTCTGTTGAAGTCTGTAATGTTTTAAATACGCTTGGTTTTAATATTTCTAAGGATAATATTGTTTGCGGGCTTTATAAAACTTTGTGGAAGGGAAGGTTTCAAAAGCTTTCTTCAAATCCTGATTTTTATTTGGACGGAGGACACAATCCGGGTGCCGCAAAGCGCTTAAGAAAGGCAATTGATATATATAAGGGGGATAGGAAGGTTGTTTATATAATGGGTGTTTTGGCGGATAAGGATTATAATGAGATAATTAATATCATGCTTAAGGATGCTTATTATGTAATAACAGTGACTCCGCACAACAAAAGAGGGCTTGACGGTATGAAACTTAAAGAGTGCGTGGAAGCGGTTAATAAGAATGTTTTATATGTAAAAACCTATAAAGAGTCGTACGATAAAGCGCTTGAAATTTGTAAAGAGTGTGGCAATGACAGGTCAATGATTTTTACGTTCGGTTCTCTTTCTTTCCTTGGCGAATTTGTGAAAGAAACGGGTGTTGGAGGTATTTATGAAGATTAGAAACAAAGAATTTGATTTTGAAAATGATTATTACATAATGGGTATTCTTAATTTTACGCCTGATTCTTTTTCTGACGGCGGCAAGTTTAACACGCCCGACGCCTGCCTAAAGCATGTTGAAGACATGATAAAAGAGGGCGCATCCATTATTGATGTGGGCGGTGAGTCAACAAGACCCGGATATACAATGGTTTCTGTTGAAGAAGAGACGAAGCGTGTGGTAAGTGCAATTTCTGCAATACGTAAGGAGTTTGACATTCCGGTGTCCGTTGATACGTATAAATCGGAGGTTGCAAGTGCTGCACTTGAGTGCGGTGCAGATATGATTAATGATATCTGGGGCTTTAAGTATGACGCTAAAATGGCTGAGGTTTGCGCAAAGTATGGCGTACCTGCCTGTATCATGCATAACAGGGATTTAAAAAATAACCCTTATACGGACTTTTTTACGGATTATTTAAATGATATTAAAGAAAGTATCATGATTGCAAATAACGCCGGAGTTTCAAATGATATGCTTATTTTAGACCCGGGCGTGGGCTTTGCAAAGGATTATGAATTAAATCTTTTGGTTATTAAGAATCTTTCGATGCTTAAAGAATTTAACATGCCAATTCTTCTTGGTACTTCAAGAAAATCCGTATTAAAGAAAACGGTTAATGATTATTACAAAGAACTTTCGCCTGAGTGCATGGCAGAGGCTTTGAAGAATGCAACCGTTTCAACAACGCTTTACGGAATGCTAAGCGGAGCGCATATTTTCAGGGTTCATGACGTTTTTGCAAACACGACGGCGCTTAATGTCTGCAAAGAGATTTTAAAATAAACGTAAAAATACGTATTTTATCAAAAGAAATGGCGAAATTAAAGACAATTCGTGCTATAATATTTAATAAGAAAAGGTTTGGACGGTGATAAAATGAGTGACAAAACGAAAAGGATTATTAAAATCGTGGCTATCGTAACCGGTATTGTGGTTGCTCTTATTGTTGCGCTCATTGTTTACAGGATTAACCGCATTGTCCCGACAAACCCTGAGGATGCGGTTGGAAACACTGCGGGAAACCTTTATAACGGCGGTTATTTTTGCGAGGTCGATGGCTACGTTTACTTTGCAAATCCGGATGATGGGTATGCGCTTTACAGAATGAAAGCGGACGGCAGTGAACTTAAGCTTATTAAAGACGATAATTGCTCATATATCAACATTTACGGAAAATATATTTATTACAGAAGACACGACACCGACCAGATTACGGCGCTTTTCCACGGTACGCTTTATGGCGTTATAAGATGTAAGCTTAATGGCTCAAAGGAAAAGATTTTGCATGAAGGTATTGTCGATAACGTGGTTTTACTTGGCAATAGGGTTTATTATCAAAATTACGTTAATTTAAGTGATACGGCAACGGCATTTTATTTTTCTTATGTTGATTTGCAGGGAAAAGAGGATGAAGATATTTCGCAAACAGCGTATGTTCCAACGCTTGCGTATGATGGAAAACTTTATTTTTGCGATGTTAAAGAAACCCACAACCTTCTTGTGTATGATCCTAAAGCAGAGGAAATTACAACATTCCTTGCAGGTAACATATACGAACCGGACATTTATGACGGGTGCCTTTATTACATTGATTTAGACAACAACCACGCGCTTACAAAATATGATATTTTAACGCATGACAAGGTGATTTTAAGCGGTTCGGATTATGTTGTTAATTATAACCTTGGCGGCGATTTCGGAGTTATATATTATCAGGCGGAAAACAGCACGACGGATCATAAACTTGTGGTCACTAACCTTGCGGGAACGTATTCGTTAACCGTTATGGAAGGCGATTACTGCGATATAAACATCACCTCCGTTTACACATATTTCTTTAGAATAAGCGGAGATTCAAGGATTTTATACAGAACTGCAACGGGAAGCGCAAGCGTCCCTGAAAAATACACATTTGCAACTGATTAACTCACGTCTGGAGGATATTATGGATAAAATTGTTATTAAAAACTTAAGAGTTTATGCTCATCACGGCGTACTTCCTCAGGAAACGGAGCTTGGACAGGAATTTTTTGTTACCTGCGAAATGTATCTTAATCTGAATGAAGCCGCCGATGGCGACAGACTCAATAAGACTGTGGATTACTCGGCCATCGCCGCGTATATAAATAAATTTATGGCAAAGAATACCTATAAACTTATTGAGACTGCGGCTCACAAGCTTTCAGAGCAGATTCTTATAAAATATCCTTTGATTGAAAAGATTGATTTAGAGATTCATAAACCGCATGCACCGATTGATGCGCAGTTTGAAGACGTTTATGTATCCGTTTCAAAGGCATATCACACGGTATATCTTTCAGTGGGCTCAAATATTGGAGACAGAAAGGCATATCTTGATTCAGCGGTTAAGTCCTTTGAAGAAAAGTCGGGTACTAAGGTTGTTAAGGTGTCAAAGTATTACGAAACCGCTCCTGTCGGGTATACGGACCAGCCGGATTTCTTAAATTCAGCGGTTTGTATCAGGACAATTCTGTCACCTGATGAATTGCTTAAATTTGTTCATGAGATTGAAAACGAACAAAAGAGGGAACGCACAATTCACTGGGGGCCAAGAACGTTGGATATTGACATTTTAATGTATGACGATTTAAGGATAACGTCAGAAGAACTTTGCATTCCGCATCTTCGCATGCATGAAAGAATGTTCGTTTTAGAGCCTATGAGTGAAATTGCTCCAAACCTTTTACATCCGGTTTTAAATAAAACCATGTCCATGTTAAGAGATGAAATTAAGCCGAATCTTCCGCAGGATTTAAATAATATTTGACTTTATTTTAGGTTTATGCTAGTATATCTCTGTTGTTTTAAACAAAACAGCAGAGATTTTTAATGAAAGCCGAAACATTTCGGCAGTCCCTTATCACGGGTGTCGGATTCTCCACCTGCGCCTGAGGTAGCGGAGCATCATATTATTTGGAGGTAGTACCATGATTTCAAAAGAAAAGAAAGCAGAACTTATTAAAGAGTACGGAAGAACACCTGAAGATACAGGTTCTCCTGAAGTACAGATTGCAATTCTCACAGAGAGAATCAGAGAATTGACAGAGCATCTTAAGGCTAACCCAAAGGACAATCATTCAAGACTTGGTCTTTTCAAGATGGTAGGTAAGAGAAGGGGACTTCTTGATTACCTTGCTAAGACAGACCTTGAAGGTTACAGAAGCCTTATCGAAAAGTTAGGTATCAGAAAGTAATATTTTTGCATTCAATAGACAGGACCGGCGGTCTTGTCTATTGTTATGTTTAAAATATAAATTTGAGATGGCAAGAATCGAGACTACTGATTATACTCCAAAGCCTTGATTTAGCGTATAATCAGTCGTTTCGATAGCCATCTCCAATAAAAAACGAAAGGAAAGAAAAATGTACAAAAGTTTTACGTTGGAAATTGCCGGCAGAACACTTCGTGTTGATGTTGGCAGAGTGGCTGCGCAGGCTAACGGAGCAGCATTTATTCATTATGGCGACACTGTTGTATTATCAACAGCAACAGCTTCAGACGCACCTCGTGACGGTGTGGATTTCTTCCCACTTTCAGTGGAATACGAAGAAAAGCTTTATTCAGTAGGAAAGATTCCGGGAGGATTTAACAAGAGAGAAGGAAAGGCTTCAGAAAATGCCATCCTTACATCACGTGTTATTGACCGTCCGATGAGACCTTTATTCCCAAAGGATTACAGAAATGATGTAACACTTAATAACATGGTAATGTCAGTTGATCCAGCATGCCGTCCTGAACTTGTGGCAATGCTTGGTTCATCAATTGCAACATGTATTTCAGATATTCCGTTTGACGGTCCTTGTGCAATGACACAGGTTGGTCTTATTAACGGTGAATTCATCATTAACCCTTCACAGCAGCAGTGGAAGGAAAGTGACCTTAACCTTACGGTTGCTTCAACAAGCGAAAAGGTTATCATGATTGAAGCAGGTGCTAACGAAGTTCCTGAAGCAAAGATGATTGAGGCTATTTACCTTGCTCATGATGAAAACCAGAAGATTATTGCTTTCATCAACCGGATAGTTGCAGAAGTTGGTAAGCCAAAGCACACATATGAAAGTTGTGCAGTACCTGCTGAATTATTTGAAGAAATGAAAAAGATTGTAACTCCTGAAGAAATGGAAGTTGCAGTATTTACGGATGAAAAGCAGGTTCGTGAAGAAAACATGCGTAACGTAACGGAAAAATTGAAGGAAGCTTTCGCAGAAAACGAAGAGTGGCTTGCAATTTTACCGGATGCAATATACCAGTATGAGAAGAAGACTGTAAGAAAGATGATTCTTAAAGATCATAAGCGTCCTGATGGCCGTGATATCAGACAGATTCGTCCGCTTGCAGCTGAGGTTGATATTGTACCAAGAGTTCACGGTTCAGCAATGTTTACACGTGGTCAGACTCAGATTTGTACAATCACAACACTTGCTCCTCTTTCGGAAGCTCAGAAGATTGATGGTCTTGATGAAAATGAAGTTTCAAAGAGATATATGCATCATTATAACTTCCCTGCATACTCTGTAGGTGAAACAAAGGTTTCAAGAGGACCGGGACGTCGTGAGATTGGACATGGAGCACTTGCTGAAAGAGCGCTTGTTCCTGTACTTCCATCAGAAGATGAATTCCCATACGCAATCAGAACAGTATCTGAAACATTTGAATCAAACGGTTCAACATCACAGGCTTCAATTTGTGCATCAACAATGTCACTTATGGCTGCCGGTGTTCCAATAAAGAAACCTGTTGCAGGTATTTCATGTGGTCTTGTTACAGGCGACACAGATGATGATTACATCGTTCTTACAGATATTCAGGGTCTTGAAGATTTCTTCGGAGATATGGACTTTAAGGTAGCAGGTACACATGACGGTATCACAGCTATCCAGATGGATATCAAGATTCACGGTCTTACAAGACAGATTGTTGAAGAAGCAATTGCACGTACACGTGAAGCAAGAGAGTACATCCTCAATAACGTTATTGCTCCTTGTATTGCAGAGCCAAGAAAAGAAGTTGGAGAATTTGCTCCAAAGATTATCTCAATGCAGATTGATCCAACCAAGATTGGTGATGTTGTTGGTCAGAGAGGTAAGACAATCAACGCAATCATTGATGAAACTGGCGTTAAGATTGATATCACAGATGACGGTCTTGTATCAATTTGCGGTCTTGATAAGGCAATGATGGATAAGGCTCAGAATTACGTAACAACAATCGTATCCGACTTCGAAGAAGGCAAGATTTACGAAGGTAAGGTTACAAGCATTAAGGACTTTGGCGCATTCGTTGAATTTGCTCCGGGTAAAGAAGGAATGGTTCACATTTCAAAGATTTCAAAGGATAGAATCAACCACGTTGAAGACGTTCTTACACTTGGTGACCAGGTTAAGGTTATTTGCACAGGAAAAGACAAGATGGGAAGAATCAACTTCTCAATGAAAGATGTTCCGGGCGCAACATTATAATAAAACCGAATAAAAGAAATTTTATACAGCAAATTAAAATACCGGCATTAATTGCCGGTATTTTTTATTTTTTAATATTATCAATATCCTGCATTGAGCCGCCACCTGTATCTTTGGGGTCTCTAAATTCTCCTTTTTCAACGAGGCGTAAGAAAGCATCAACAACATCCGAGGTTAACTGCGTTCCTCTTCCGTTCTTAATGATTTCAACGACTTTATCAAAGTTCATACGGTCACGATACGGACGTTTTGAGTACATGGCGTCAAATGTATCGGCCACGGCAATGATTTGCGCTACACGAGGTATTTCGCTGCCCTTAAGGCCGTTTGGATAACCTTTTCCGTCAGGTCTTTCATGATGACCGCCTGCACCGTATGCAAGTTCAGGCATTATACTAATATCCTTTAAGGCTTCGTATCCCAAGCTTGCATGAGATTTAATGATTTCATATTCTTCATCCGTTAAATTCTTTGGTTTATTTAAAACCTCGGGTGGAATGCCGATTTTTCCGATATCGTGGAGCATGGCAATGTTATAATAATTTTCAACAATATCTTCTTTATACCCAAGTTCTCTTGTAAGGATAGCGGTATATTGCGCAACTCTTGTGGAGTGACCGTTTGTATACTTATCCTTCATATCAATTACCTTTGCAAATGCTTCGACAATTTCTTTAATTAACTGCTTCTGCTTGTTTGCTTTCTTTTGGTACTGTTTTATCTTGTGATGTACATAAAGTACCACAATAAGGACGATTGCCAAAGTTGTAAGTAAATAACAGATTATTCTGAACCAGAGTTTTTCTAACAGCTTCTTTTCTTTTATAATTACAACACTTATACTTTTATTTTCTGTTTCAAAAGCGTTTGATATCTCTAAATTAAAGATGTACGTACCGCCGCTTAGGTTTGTATAAGTAATGTAGGTAAGTTCGCTTCGCTTTAAGGTAATGCTTGAATCATCAAGACCTGTTAGCTTATAGCTTACGGTTGGGTTTGTAAGAGAGTAGTTAAATACAAACGCATATATCTGGATTTTCTTTGCACTTGCAGGAATGTATATCTTTCCGTCTTCATCGGGTGCGTAGAATTCGCCGTCCACCTCTATGTAAGGGATTGACATTTTGTAATCTTCAATGGTGTTATGTGCATGATTTATATTAAACTTTGCAACACCCGTGGTGCCTGCCATATATAAATCACCGTCAGAAGTAAGACAACTGTATGAGTTTGATGATGCAATACATGGAAGCCCGTTATCCATGCCGTAATACACGTAATTCATGTCTTTGGTGTTATTTATAAGGTCATCTCTTTGGACAACATATATGCCGTTACTGCTTAATACCCATATTTGTCCGTTTGCACTCTGATATAAATCAAAGTTATTTGAATAAGGGAAGTTTGTAACAGCGGTTATTTCACCGTCATTTGTCATATACGAAATTGTATTGCTTGTAACAATCCAGATAATGTTTTCGTCAATTACGTCCTGTTTAACTCGCATAACAACGTCAGAAGAAAGGCCTTCATCGGTACCGTAATGTGAAACTGTTTCGGAACTGATAATGTATAAACCGCCTCCGTCCGTTCCAAGAACTATGTGGCCGTCGGCATTTTCGCAGGCAGTAAGCACTTCAGTGTTATTAATTCCCTCCTTTTCGTTATATACTGTGGTAATATTATCGTTATACAGTATTGCAAGGCCACCGGTACATACAACAAGATATATTGAATCTGACTCATATATGGCACGGACTCTGTTTGAAGGAAGCCCGTCATCTTCGTTGTAGTTACTTACAACTCCGTTATCATAACAAACAAGGCCGTAATCAGAGAAGGTTGAAATCCAGATTTTACCCTTGCTGTCAGCAATAACGGAACGTATTCTTATGCCTTTCAGCATTTCAATGAGGTTATTATATTCGTACGCAGAATCTGCATCTTTATATGTTATTGGGATATTGGTAATCTCGTTTCCTGATGAGTCGACGGCTGTTAAACCGTCGTTTTTTGTTCCTATGTACAGAGTATCATTATAATAAAGCGTTGAATACACAACAGTTTGATCTAAGTTATATTTCAAGAAAATATCCGTGAACTGGTTTGCCACGATTTTCATTATTCCCTGTTGAGAGGAGATAAACCAGAGGTTTCCGAGATAATCCACCATCATATCTTCAATGGCGGTGGTTATTGGGAGGTTTGTAAGGGATTCAAAAGTGCCGTTATCAATAAATCCAACGCCTACATCCGTACAAATCCATAGCGTATCATCAATTACATGGATGGCATTTGTATATGAATACGGTGAAATGTTGTATGTTTCCTTGATTTCAAAAGAGTAGGAAACATATACATGATAAATTTCAGAGCCGTTGGTTCCCACATATAAATGATTTTCGTTGTTTGGGTCCGCTACTATGCAGTGTATATCATTAATACCCATTGTTTCTGCGTCATAATACATATCAATTTTCTGATTTTTGATGGTGAAAATTGAGCCGTCTCTTGTGACGCCGTAAATTGTTTCGCCTGTTACGGTTGAAAGATTTAAAATATATGTATCTCCAAGAATTGTTGTATCAATTTTGTGAAGGCTTAAATCCGAATCAATATATGCAAGGCCGTCAGTTGTTGCAAGAATTATGTTTCCCTCGCGGTCTTCTGTGATTGCACGTACATAAAGAGAGGAAAGACCGTCGCTTTTATTAAAAGTTGTAAAGTCCATTCCGTCCATCAAGGTAATGCCGCTGTCGTTTGATCCAATCCAAATACGTTCGTTAGAATCAATATAGAGGCATACAACGCTGCTTATTCCAAAAGAAGAATCAATTCTGTTAAAAGTATTTGCATCATAATGAATAAGACCGCTGTAATTTCCAATCCAAATGCTTCCGTCACTTGCCTGAACAATCGCATTTGCTTCAGAGGTTGGAAGTCCGTTTGAACTGTCGTATAAAACGGCAGAATATCCCTCGTTTTGCCCGGTTGGGTCAACTGTTATAATCTTACTTGTTGATTGAGCCTGCGGAAGATCGTTTTTTGATATTGTCTCCGATAAATTTCCCGATACAGGGCCTGCAGGTAACGTATCCGAAACTTCCTGCGGCGGTGTTTCTGTATCCGCTAAAATGCTTTTTTTAAAACAGACAATACCTTGTGATAGGAAAAGGATAATTAAAAAAGCCACTACAAAGAAAGTGACCGATTTTTTTATGAGTCGTTTGATATTATATATTTTTTTCATACTTTTTCCCTGTTTTGGTATCTGCGCCTCTTTTTTGCCGATACCAAAATATAAACCTTATAAATAGCTCCTTAACATGAAGCTGACTGAATATTTACGAAAATATTATAGCATAAAATATGGAAAAATAAAGGGTATATAGCTTTAACGCTTTGTTCTTTATTTAGAGAATTTCATATGGTATAATTATCTTTGTTTTTGATGGAGGAAAATATGGAATTCAGGCCTTGTATTGATATACATAACGGATATGTAAAGCAGATTGTGGGTTCATCTTTAAAGGATGAGAACAATGAAGCCGTTAACAATTTTGTATCTGATAAAGACGGAGCGTATTACGCAAATCTCTTTAAAGAAAATAATTTAAAGGGAGGACATGTAATTCTTTTAAATCCCGTCGATTCTGATTACAGAAAAGCAAGTGAAGAGCAGGCAAAGTGTGCGCTTTTGGCATTTCCTGACGGATTGCAGATTGGCGGTGGAATAAACGAAGAAAATGCATGGAGGTACCTTGATATGGGTGCTTCACATGTTATTGTCACATCTTACGTGTTTAGGTGTGGCAGGGTAAATATGGAAAATTTAGAGAAAATCTCAAAATGTGTCGGAAAAGACAGGCTTGTCATTGATTTAAGCTGTAGGAAGCTTGACGGTGAGTACAAAATTGTTACCGACAGATGGCAAAACTTTACGGACATCTCTTTAAATAAAGAAACTCTTGATATGTTTTCAGGTTATTGTGATGAGTTTTTGGTTCACGCCGTGGACGTTGAAGGAAAGTCAAAAGGTATTGAAGAGGACGTTGTTAAAATCCTTGCCGATGGCTGCGGTATTCCTGTTACTTACGCCGGCGGAATCCATGACTATAAAGATATTGAAACAATAAGGGATGCGGGAAAGCAAAAGGTTAACTTTACCATTGGCTCGGCGCTTGATATTTACGGCGGGGATTTGTTGTTTGATCGTGTCGTTTCATATGATGCAAGATAAGCAAAAATTTATGTGGATTTTTAAAAAAGACTAGTATATAATGTTTTGCGGTAAACATAATATTTTTTTTGCATTTAAAGGAGAAAAAGATGTCATTAGCATTATCAGAAAAAGCGTTGGCTGTAAAACCATCGTCAACACTTGCAATAACAGCAAAAGCTAAGGAGTTAAAGGCTCAGGGTCTCGACGTTGTGGGATTTGGAGCAGGTGAGCCTGATTTTAATACCCCTGATAATATATGTGAGGCAGCTATTAAAGCTATTAATGACGGATTTACAAAATATACACCTGCTTCGGGGATAAATGAATTAAAGGAAGCAATTTGCGCTAAATTTAAGAGATTTAACAACCTTGATTACAAGCCTTCTCAGATTGTAATCAGCAATGGTGGTAAGCATTCATTAACAAACGTTTTTGAAGCACTTATTAACCCGGGTGATGAGGTTATTATTCCTGCACCATACTGGTTGAGTTATCCTGAAATCGTAAAGCTTGCAGGCGGTGTTCCTGTATATGTTGTAGGCGGAAAAGATCAGGGATATAAGATAAATGCGGCTCAGCTTAAGGCTGCAACCACAGAAAAGACAAAGGCAGTTGTTTTAAATACACCAAACAACCCTACAGGCCAGTCTTATACAGAAGAAGAACTTCGTGCAATTGCAGATTATGCGGTTGAAAACGATGTATATATTATCGCTGACGAAATGTATGAAAACCTTGTGTATGACGGAGGAAAGCATGTAAGTATTGCATCTTTCGGCCCTGAAATATATGAAAGAACAATCACTGTTTCCGGCCTTGCAAAGAGTTATTCAATGACAGGATGGAGAATAGGTTACACAGGTTCAAGCGAGAAAATTGCAAAGGTTATGAGCTCAATCCAGAGCCACCAGACATCAAATCCAAATTCAATTGCACAAAAGGCTGCAGTTGAAGCATTAAACGGAGATCAGACAAAGGTTGAATATATGAAGGGCGAATTTGCAAAGCGCCGTCAGTATATTTACGAAAGATGTCTTAACTTTAAATATGTTGAAGCAGCAAAGCCAACAGGTGCTTTCTATCTTTTCATTGACTGTAGTGAATTACTCACAAAGTCATATAAGGGAAAGAAGATTGAAACAACAGCCGAACTCGCAAGAATCCTCATTGAAGATTATCTTGTTGCCGTTGTGCCTTGTGGAGACTTTGGTTTTGCAGATCATATCAGACTTTCATATGCAACTTCTCTTGAAGCAATCAAGAAGGGTATGGACAGAATAGAAGAATTTATAAACTCAGTAAGATAAAGAAAGACGTGAGATTATGAAAAAAATAGGTTTTATCGGTGCCGGAAATATGGGATTTGCCATACTTTCAAGCCTCTCAAAAGTGTATGACAAAGATCTTCTTGCTTTTTATGATGTAAGTAAGGAAAGATGTGCATTTGTAAGCGATAAGCTTAATGTGGCCGCCAAAACAAGTAACAGAGAAATTGCTGAATTTGCTGATTTTGTTGTGCTTGCGGTTAAACCACAGTTTTTGGACGGAGTTTTACCTGAACTCTCATCCGTTTCTTTTTCAGGAAAGGTAGTGCTTTCAATTGTTGCAGGTGTACCTTCTTCAAAGATTGCACAGGCTTTAAATGCAAGAGTTGTACGCTCAATGCCAAATACTCCGGCTTTAATCGGTGAAGGTATGACAGGTGTTGCATACGATGAAAGAATATTTGATGATGATGAAATCTCATTGATAGATAAATTTTACAATTCATACGGCAAATATCAGAAGGTAAACGAAAACCTTATTGATGTTGTAACATGCGTATCCGGAAGCTCTCCTGCATATGTGTATATGTTTATTGAAGCGCTTGCGGACAGTGCCGTTAAACACGGTATGCCAAGAAAACAGGCATATGATTTTGCCGCACAGACCGTTATGGGTTCGGCTAAGCTTGTTATGGAGAGTAAACTTCATCCTGCTGAACTTAAGGATATGGTTTGTTCACCGGGAGGTACGACAATTGCCGGTGTTGCCGCGTTAGAAGAATACGGCTTTAGAAATTCGATAATTAAGGCAACGGATGCCTGTTATGATAAAAGCGTATCTTTTGCAAAGAAATAGTGCTTTTTAATGAAAGGGATGGGTTTAAAATGGAACTTGAAAAGTTAGAACGTGTAAGCAGAGAACACGTTTATAAAGGCGCTATAATTGATCTTTATAAGGATACAATAAAAAATCCGGACGGAACCATTGAATATTATGATTTTATCAAGCATAAGGGAGCCTCAGCGGTTATTCCCGTTATGGACGACGGAAGAATAATAATGGTTAAGCAGTACAGAAATGCTTTAGACCGTTTTACCGTGGAAATTCCTGCAGGTGGCAGAAACACGGAAAACGAGGATTTTAAAGAATGTGCGGCCAGAGAGTTAGAAGAGGAGACGGGATATAAGTCTGATGACTTAGAGCTTCTTATTACAGTGAGAACCACCATTGCATTTTGTAACGAGGCAATAGACATTTATGTTGCAAGAAATCTTGTGCCTTCAAAGCAAAATCTTGATCCCGGTGAGTATATAAACGTAGAAATCTATACAATAGAGGAACTTGTAAATCTTGTATTTGAGGGTAAAATACAGGACGCAAAAACTGTAGCTGCTATAATGGCATACAATCATAAGTTTGGCAACAAATAACGACGTTTGTATTTTGGGTGTTATGGAAGGTTTAAAATGAACGATAATATTAATGTGGAATTGGAATGCTTTAAAGATTATTTGACTAATAAGAAAAGGTCATCTGAGAATACGGTGCTTTCTTATATGCGTGATTTAAGACATATGGCCGATTATTTTTATAAAACCGGCGTTACGGACGTGGCAATGATTAATTCCACTAACCTTAATTCATATGTGCTTGATATGGAAAGAAACGGAAAGTCGGGAGCGACAGTTTCAAGAAGTATTACAACAATAAAGAATTTTTTCAGATTCCTTCATAATGAGGGAAAGATTGACAGAGAGCCGACCGATTTATTAAAGGCTCCAAAGGCAAAAAAGAAAATGCCAACCATCCTCACTTTTGAGGAGATTAACAGCTTGCTTGCAGCAACTGCCGGAGATAAGCCAAAGAACATAAGAGATAAGGCAATGATTGAACTCCTTTATGCATGCGGTTTAAGAGTAAGTGAAGTGGTTAATCTTAAGGTGGATGATATAAACCTTAATTCAGGCTATATTATATGTAAAAATGAAACCGGAGTTAAGGAAAGAGTAATTCCTTTTGGGGATACGACAAAGGTAATATTAAAAAAATATTTAAAGGTAAGAAACGAATTTGTCGGAACAAAGGATGTGGATTATCTTTTTACAAACTGCTTTGGCGGAAGACTTACAAGACAGGGATACTGGAAGATATTAAAGTCATATGCTGAGAGTGCGGGAATTAATAAAGAGATTACGCCGCATACTTTAAGACATTCGTTTGCTGCTCATCTTGTTCAAAACGGTGCAGATTTAAAGTCGGTACAGGAAATGTTGGGACATGTTGATCTTGCTTCCACTCAGATGTATGCACAGTTGGTTAACAGACGTTTGAAGGAAGTATATGCAAAGGCACATCCGCTTGGATAATGGTACGGAGGTATTATGGAAAATCAGACACAAAAGAGACAGGAAGAGATAAGACAAAAAAAGGCACAGAACGTTAAAATAAGAAACCTTAAGGATAATATCAAGGCGTATGTTTGGGCAGGACTTGCTCTTGCACTTGCAATCTTTATTATTCTTGATCAGACCGGAACCATTGATGCAGACGTAAGTGTTGGAAAGCTTATTATTACTGTTCTTTTACTTGCTTTCGTTGTTTCTGCGTTTATGGAAAGATGGTTCTTTGGAATCTTTATTCCTCTTGCAATTATTGCGCTTATGTATAAAGAACAGCTTGGTTTTAAGAGCTTTGGATTCTGGGCAATTATTGCCGTTGCAATCTGTTTAAGTATTGCATTCAGTCTCATTTTTGATACAACGGGGAATATTATTTCTGCTAAAAAGGCTGAAGACGCCGCTGTTGAAGAGGCTATTGAGGATAAAGAAGAGGCTGCGAAAGCTGAAGAAGAGAGTAAGACGAGGGATTAAAAAAACGGGGCGGGGCCCCGTTTTTTTATTTGGAGAGTTCAAGCAATATTTCGTTGCTTCTCTTTATGAATTCTGTCATTGCTTCCGGCTTTAACGGTTCGTGTGCAACAAGTGCAAGGTCGTAAAGCTGCTTTGCAAAGAGGTTTGCCTTTTCGCCTTCTTTGTTTGCAAGGATGTACTTTACTAAGTCGTTGTTTGCGTTAAGGACAAGGGTGTTGTTTGAAGGAATATCCATTCCCATACCGGCCATTCCGTACATCTTCATCATATCGGCCATTCTTCTGCCTTCTTCGTTTGAAGTTATCATTGAAGAGATGGATGCGTCTTTTAATTTTTCAAGCTTAAGGTTTATTGTTTCAACGTTAAGGGCTTTCTTAAATACTTCCGTAAGTGTTTCTTCGTCTGTCTTTAAGGTTTCCTTATCTTCATCCGTTGTTTCTTCTTTGAAGGTTTCCGTAAGATCTGTATCTATTCTTAAGAATTTAATGTCTTTGTTTTTCTGCTCAAGATGCGAGATAAACGGTGTATCGATGCTGTGCTTTAATATTACGGCATCTGTGTTTTCGTCTTTGAAGAGCTTTATGTACTGACTTTGTGCAATTTCATCCGTTACATAGAATACTGTGTTTTCATGCTTTTCTTTGTTTTCTTCTAATGCTTCAGGTAAGGTTATGTACTTTCCTTCAAGATTCTTAAAGATTATGTAGTCTGTCATCTTTTCACAGAACTTTTCGTCTTTTAAGCAACCGTATTTGATGAATGGATTAATGTCATCCCAATATTTTTCATAATTTTCTTTATCTGTCTTGCACATTCCGGAAAGTTTGTCCGCAACTTTTTTGGAGATGTAATCTGAAATTTTCTTTACAAATCCGTCATTTTGCAATGCACTTCTTGATACGTTGAGCGGAAGATCCGGACAGTCAATTACGCCCTTTAAGAGCATAAGGAATTCAGGGATTACTTCTTTTATGTTGTCTGCAATAAATACCTGGTTGTTGTATAACTTGATTGTTCCTTCAATTGTGTCATACTCAGTATTAAGCTTAGGGAAGTAGAGGATACCTTTTAAGTTAAACGGATAATCCATGTTAAGGTGTATCCAGAATAACGGCTCCTTATAGTCTCTAAATACTTTTCTGTAAAACTCTTTGTATTCTTCTTCACTGCACTCGTTTGGATGCTTTGTCCAAAGTGGAGAAGGATCGTTTATTGGTGAAGGCTTTACGTATTTCTTTTCTTCCTTCTTTTTTTCGTTTTTCTTTTCTGTATCTGTTGCTTCTGTTCCGTCTTCATTTACTACTTCTGCAACTTCTTCTTCTTCAGGATCGTCTTTATGAGCTAAGTACTCATCGTATGATTCTTTTGTGAAGAGGTATATTTCTGCCTGCATGAATGAGCAGTATTTATCAAGTATTTCTCTGATTCTGTATTCGTTACAGAACTCTGTACAGTCGTCATTTAAATAAAGGGTAATTGTTGTACCGCGTTCTTCCTTCTTTCCGTCTGACATATCAAACTCTGTACCGCCGTTACATACCCAATTTACAGCCTTTGCACCTTCTTTATAAGAAAGTGTATCAATTGTAACTTTGTCAGCTACCATGAATGCTGAATAAAAACCAAGGCCGAAATGTCCAATAATCTGGTCTTCATTCGCCTTATCCTTATACTGATTTAAGAATGCCTCAGCACCTGAAAAAGCAATCTGGTTAATGTATTCATCAACTTCATCCGCTGTCATTCCAAGACCGTTATCGATAAACTTTAAGGTCTTCTTCTTTGAGTCGGCAATTACCATGATTTTATATTTTTCGTTGTCAGCTTCTGTGTATTCACCCATAAGAGCGAGCTTTTTAAGTTTTGTAATTGCATCGCATCCGTTTGATACAAGCTCTCTTACAAAGATATCATGGTCCGAATACATCCATTTTTTTATAATAGGAAAAATATTTTCACTGTTAATTGAAAGACTTCCGTGTGTTTTACTCATTATATTTCCTTCTTTCGTTTGATTTTTTTATGTAAAAAAACACTGAAATAATGTTTTTTCGTACTGATAAAAATGATAATGCTAAATGTGGCCATTGTCAAGAAAAATTTAGCACTCAAGATAAAAGAGTGCTAACAACAATTTTCGTGGATAAATATGTTTAAATTTAAGTCTGTTCAATAAAGTGCTGGAATTTTTTTGGAAATATGCTATTATGGTATGGAATTTTATTTTTTTTGGCAATGGCCGGGAAGGAAATTATCATGAAACTTTGGGGCGGACGCTTCACTAAAGAGACTAATGATTTAGTAAATAAGTTTAATGCATCACTCAGATATGATCAGAGATTCTTCAGACAGGATATTGAGGGAAGTATCGCACATGTTACAATGCTTGCGGCTCAGAATATCATTTCTCAGGATGATAAGCTTGCCATTATTGGTGGTTTAAACAGTATTAAGAGTGATCTTGAAAACGGTACGCTTGTTTTTGATACGGAAAGTGAAGATATTCATTCTTTTGTGGAAGCAAACCTTATTGAAAGAATCGGTGAGCCGGGAAAGAAGCTTCACACCGGAAGAAGCAGAAATGACCAGGTTGCCCTTGATATGAAGCTTTATGTACGCTTTGAATTACAGCGTACGGATTCACTTTTAAAGGACCTTCTTACGGTTATCAATAATATTATGAAGGAAAACATTGAGACTTATATGCCCGGATTTACGCATATGCAAAAGGCTCAGCCTGTTACCCTTGCACATCATTTCGGTGCTTATTTTGAGATGTTTAAGAGAGACAGAAGCAGACTTGAAAGCACGTATGAGAGATTAAATTATTGCCCTCTCGGGGCAGGAGCATTAGCAGGAACAACTTATCCTTTAGACAGAGAACTTACGGCTAAGCTTTTGGAATTCTACGGACCAACTGCAAACAGTATGGATTCCGTATCGGACAGAGATTACGTTTTGGAATATCTTTCTGATTTATCCATTATTATGATGCATTTAAGCCGTTTTTCGGAAGAGATTATTACATGGAATTCCAATGAATACCATTTTGTAGAGATTGATGATACTTATTCAACGGGAAGCAGTATTATGCCTCAGAAAAAGAACCCTGACGTGGCTGAACTTGTAAGAGGTAAGACAGGTCGTGTATATGGTGCATTAGTGTCAATGTTAACCACAATGAAGGGGCTTCCTCTTGCGTATAATAAAGATATGCAGGAAGATAAAGAAGTTACTTTTGATGCCATTGATACGGCAAATGATTGTATTACGCTTTTTGCAGGTATGTTAGATACCATTTCATTTAATAAAGACGCAATGGAAGACAGTGCAAAGAAGGGCTTTACTAACGCAACGGATGCAGCCGATTATCTTGTAGGTAAGGGCGTTGCATTCAGAGATGCACATTCAATAGTAGGTCGCCTTGTTTTATATTGTCTTGATAAGGGGATTGCGCTCGATGATATGAGTATCGAAGAATACAAGGCAATCAGCGATGTGTTTGAGGAAGACATTTATGAAGCCATTAAGCTTAAGACATGCGTTGAAAAACGAATGACAATCGGGGCTCCGGGCTTTAAGGTCATGCAGGAAGTTGTAGCAAAAAACGAAGCATATTTGGATGAAGAATAAACAGTAACGGTTTTGGCTGGGGTATCAGGTATGTCCAAATTATAGAAAGGACCTTACAATTAAGTAAGGATTTGCGTTATGAGTTTTAAATTTATGGAACATTTAATATCACCGGACGAATTCAAAAAGGAATTCCCTTTACCTGAGGATATTAAACGTATAAAGGAAATAAGAGACAGAGAAATTGCCGATATTTTTGAAGGTAAGTCAGATAAGTTCATTCTTATTATAGGACCTTGTTCTGCCGATAATGAAGAGGCGGTATGTGATTATATCCACCGTTTGGCAAGAGTGTATGAAGAAGTTAAGGACAGAGTGTTTATTATCCCTAGAATTTATACAAACAAGCCTAGAACAACGGGTGAAGGATATAAGGGTATGCTTCATCAGCCTGATCCTGAACAGAAGCCAAATCTTATTGAAGGCCTTCGTGCAATCAGACACATGCATTTACGAGCATTGCAGGATACAAAGCTTACGGCTGCGGATGAAATGCTTTACCCGGATAACACAGAATATTTTTCAGATGTTTTATCTTATATTGCGGTTGGTGCGCGTTCTGTTGAAAATCAGCAGCACAGACTCGTAGCAAGCGGTCTTGATGTACCTGTAGGTATGAAGAATCCAACAGGTGGTGATTTATCTGTTATGGTTAATTCAATCACTGCTGCACAAAGCGGTCATACATTTATTTACGGAAATGATGAGGTACACTCTTCAGGAAATCCTTATGCACACGCAATTTTACGTGGTGCTACAAATAAGAACGGTATCAACATTCCAAATTACCACTTTGAAGATATGATCAGAACATACAATATGATTGCTGCAAAAGATATCAAGAATCCTTCGGTTATTATTGATACAAACCATTCAAATTCAGGTAAGAAGTATATTGAGCAGATCAGAATTGCAAAAGAAGTTATTCATAACAAGAAGATTTCTCCTGAACTTCACTCTTTTGTTAAGGGTCTTATGATTGAAAGCTATATTGAGCCGGGCTCACAGAAGGTTGGAGAACATGTTTACGGTAAATCCATCACGGATCCTTGTCTTGGATGGAAGGATACAGAAGACCTTATTAAGTATATTGCTGAAACAGTTTAGTTTCATAAAAAAAGCACTTGCGTTGGCAGGTGCTTTTTTAGAATTATTCAGCTATTAAGCGGTTTCTTCCGGAATTTTTTGCAATGTAAAGCTTGGTATCAGCCTTTTTAATAACTTCCTGAACGCTGTATCCTTCGTGAAATTTTGCACATCCGATTGAAATTGTACAGCGTATTTTTTCACCGTTTTCTATTGAAAAGAGATTAGCTTCAACCTTTTGTCTTAAGTCTTGTAGTATTACCAGAAAATCATTGTAGCTTACCGTGTGATTTGAGATTATAAGGAATTCTTCGCCTCCCCATCTTCCCACTTTTATGTTGTTTGGCAAATCGTTTGAAAGGAGCTTTGCAAGTTCTGTTAAGACCATATCACCGCTTTGGTGTCCGTATGTATCGTTAACTGTTTTAAAATGGTCAATATCAATCATTGCAACACAGTACCCTGCGTCTTCTTTTGATACCTTTTCTTCAGATTCAAGAAGGTCATTCATGTAATATCTGTTTCCAAGTTTTGTTAACTGATCGTAATCAGCCTGATTGTGGAGTTCTGTAAATTTAAATTCCATCTGCCTTGTATAGATATTTGTAAATGCAATCATTGCAAGGAAGGTGATGCATGTGTTTAAAATCATTAAAAATGTAACCACGTCGTCTTTTAGCGGGGTATGCATTGGAAGGTCAGTATATTTTGTAATAAAGTAAAGTGAAAGGAATGTAATTAAGCCGATAGCCACGACAACTGCGGCATAAAGGTTTTTCTGCTTTTCAGGCTTGTCCGGTTCAATATAATCTTTTATATATGTTCCGACCAAAGATAAAATCCACAGTTCAAATCCACATTCCCATCCAAAGACGAGAACGCAGAATATATCATGTATTAATATTTCTGCAAGAATCATATATGAATAATTTGAGATTGATTTTCTGCCTTTTTTTATGCATTTAAAGCCGTATATGTAAAAGAGTATGCTAAAAAGGTTAATAATAAGCATATACCTTGGGCTGAAAACATAATAAGGAACCGTAAGGACGATATGAATACATAAAAGTATTGTATTTGTCCTTGAATACTGTTTTATATCATGTTCAAGTGCAAGTTCTTCAAATGTTTTTGAATCTGAACGAGTATCCATATAATTATCCTTTATAGTATGAGTGTTCACGAATTATCTATATGTCATAATACCATAAAACGCATAATTTAACAAGATAGAGACCTTTTATTGGGCTTCGGTTTTTTTGGTATCAATTCTCGATAAGAAATTTAATGTATATTTATCATAATATTCTTCAAGAGACTTAT
>CAJOOB010000151.1 GCA_905236025.1 uncultured Lachnospiraceae bacterium | reverse complement strand
CATATGATGAATGGTATTTGGGGTACAATTGCAGTTGGTCTTTTTGCAACAAAGTCTGCACCGGGCAGCGAATTAAGCGGTCTTTTCTATGGAGGCGGATTCAAGTTACTTGGTATTCAGTTGCTTGGTGTTCTTAGTGTCGGTGCATGGGCTGCTGTTACAATTACAATTGCTTTCTCATTAATTAAAGCTACCATTGGCCTTCGTGCTTCTGCTGAAGAAGAAATTGTCGGTCTTGATAAAACAGAACACGGTCTTCCTTCTGCATACTCAGGTTTCAACATGCTTGAAGATGACTTTGATACTGATGATTATGACGAAGAGACTTCAGCTCTTGTATCTGAAACTCTTGCTTCTTCAACAATTGTTCCACCTAGCAAAGCTGTTGAAGTTGAATACACTTCAGTTAAGACTACGGATTCAAGCAAGCCTCGCATGACCAAGGTTGAAATCCTTTGTAAGGAACGTAACCTTGAAAAACTTAAAAATGCTCTTATGAAGATTGGTATTACAGGTATGACGGTTTCACACGTTATGGGTTGCGGCGCTCAGAAGGGTGCTCCTGAATACTACAGAGGAGTTGCGGTTGAACCTGCTTTACTTCCTAAAATCAGAGTGGACGTTGTTGTTTGCAAGGTTCCTGTACAGGAAGTTATTGAAACTGCTAAGAAAGTTCTTTACACAGGTCATATCGGAGATGGTAAAATTTTCGTTTACGATGTTGAACATGTTGTTAAGATTCGTACCGGCGAAGAGGATTTTGAAGCATTGCAGGATGTTGAATAAATATTTAAGCCACGTTTTTATGTTGTCTGATTTCCCCAAAAGGAGTATAATTTATATATTGTAATAAGACAACAAAAACAAATGCGACTTATCGCATGATTGGAGGCTTTTATATGGTAAATTGGAGTAATATGGATACTCTTACCGCATATAACGCACTTGATAAGGTCGACAAAGTCGACCTTATCAGTGTTATGAGCGGTGAAGACGGAGTAAAGAGAGTTAAGGAAATGTCCGTACAAATGGGTGGTGGCCTTTCGTATAACTACGCAGCAAAGGAAGTTGATGAAAAAATCATTGATGCACTTGCTAATCTCGCAAAAGAAGCACAGCTTACGGAAAAGTACGCAGCGTTATATAACGGCGAAGTTATTAACACCGGTGAAAAGAGGCTTGTCCTTCACCAGTTGACGCGCGGACAGCTTGGTAATGATGTTGTTGCTGACAACGTTAACAAAAGAGACTTCTATATTAATGAGCAAAATAAAATCGCAGACTTTGCAAAAAAAGTTCACTCGGGCGAAATTGCAAACGCTGCAGGCGAAAAGTTTACAACCGTTGTACAGATTGGTATTGGCGGAAGTGATTTAGGTCCAAGAGCAATGTATCTTGCCCTTGAAAACTGGGCTAAGAAGAATAACACATTCAAGATGGAAGCAAAATTCATCAGTAACGTTGACCCTGATGATGCGGCTGCGGTTCTTAACTCAATTGATGTTGCACATTCAATCTTCGTACTTGTTTCAAAATCAGGCACAACCCTTGAAACTTTAACCAATGAATCATTTGTTAAGGACGCTCTTAAAAAGGCAGGCCTTGATCCTTCCAAGCACATGATTGCTGTAACCAGCGAAACTTCACCTCTTGCAAAGAGCGCTGATTATCTTGCCGCTTTCTTTATGGATGATTATATCGGAGGACGTTTCTCTTCCACATCATCTGTTGGTGGCGCAGTCCTCTCACTTGCGTTCGGACCTGAAGTTTTTGCGGACTTCCTTGAAGGTGCCGCACAAGAAGATGCTCTTGCAAAGAATGAGGATATTAGAAATAACCCTGCAATGCTTGATGCACTTATTGGTGTATATGAAAGAAATGTTTTGGGATATCCTGCAACAGCAGTTTTACCTTACTCCCAGGCACTCAGCCGTTTCCCTGCACACTTGCAGCAGCTTGATATGGAATCTAACGGTAAATCGGTTAACAGATTTGGCGAACCGATTAATTATAAGACAGGTCCTGTTATCTTTGGTGAACCGGGCACAAACGGACAGCATTCATTCTATCAGTTGTTACATCAGGGTACTGACATTGTTCCTCTTCAGTTTATTGGATTTAAGAATAATCAGCTTGGTACAGATGTTGATATCCAGGGCAGCACAAGCCAGCAGAAGCTTTGCGCAAACGTAGCCGCTCAGATTGTTGCTTTTGCATGCGGTAAAAAGGATGCAAACGCCAACAAGAATTTTGCAGGCGCTCGTCCGTCAAGTATCATCATTGGCAATAAGCTCGATCCAAAGGCACTCGGTGCTCTTCTTGCCCACTTTGAAAATAAGGTTATGTTCCAGGGATTTGTATGGAATATTAACAGTTTCGACCAGGAAGGCGTTCAACTTGGTAAGGTCCTTGCAAAGAAGGTTCTTGCACATGAAACAGACGGAGCCCTCAAGATTTACAGCGATTTATTAAACATTTAGTTTAAGGATAAATTTACCCGACAGTGTGAATACATCGCACTGTCGGGTTTTTTAATTGTTTTTATCAAGTTTTTCCAGGTTATTTTTGTGAACCAGTAAAATAAGCGGGACATCTTTTTTTAGCGGCACATCCGGATCAACGTATTCATTTACGACCTAAATTTAAGTTAGCACAAACATCTTATAAATGAATTGGCAAAAGCTGAGAAACTCGGTGAATATCCCGAAACCCTCAGTCAGATGTCATCCTATGATCTCCTCATTGT
>CAJOOB010000150.1 GCA_905236025.1 uncultured Lachnospiraceae bacterium | reverse complement strand
TGGCTGCCGTATCCGATGATTGCTATTGTTTTACCTTCAAGTAATGAGAGATTACAATCTTCTTGATAAAAAATCCTCTGTGCCATTTTTTGCCTCCGTATATAAATACATTTATTAGTGCGATTGTTTATTTTTAAAATCGTACTTGTCTATTATAACCAATATAATTTTATTTTACAATTACAAATTTATGTATATCGTGATAATGAATAAATTTTACTCAATGTAGCCATCGAAAATATCAGAAAAGAGCCTTCTGTAGGCAATTTGCACATACGAGTCAATACCCTGCGTATCTTCAGATGAAATGGTGTAAATCTCATACACCTCATCTTCGGTAAGCCCGTAAACAGAAACACAGTCCGTCGCATAATATAAAAGCATATTGTCTATAGCCGTATAAATGGCTTCACTGTCATATGTTTCTTCGTTTAAGTCTTCATCTTCCGAAGAGATCACAAAAACACTCTTCATGCTGAGCGCCGTGTCATATGCCTGATTAAGAACACTAAATGCCTCGTATGCGTTTGAATAAAACGAACTGTATAAAGCATCTATTTCTGCATCCGTTGCAGTATCCGCATTTAAGGTAAGACCGTTTTCGATTATTACAACCGCCTTTTGCGAAAGGCTTTCATACGATGAAACGATTGAATAAATCTTATAAACCGCATAATACAATGAATACTTTGTGCCTTTTGTGCTTTCCCCGTACTCTTTCATGTACGAATATACGCCGGAATAATCATTTGCTTCTATCATTTCATCAAGCGTATATACGCTTATTCTGTCAAATCTTTCGGAGCTGCTTGCAAAGCCTTTAAAGAATTTAAGTAAGACAATCACAATCACAAGTCCCATTAATGCGCCCACAATCCATGGCACAAGTTTCAGGATTTTCTGCGCCGTTTCAGGTTTTATATGCAGGGTTCCCGAAACCTCTTTTGTCGATCTGCTGTAATTTTTAGGACCTGTTGGCCTTGATTTTTTTGAACCCGCTTTTGTGGGACCGTGCCCCGGAATGGTAAATTCCTGACCGCAATACGGGCACTTTATAAAAGTGTTGTCATATTCCGCGCCGCAATTTGGACAAACCATAATAACCTCCGTATTTAAATGCAAAAGGCGCTAATAAAGCGCCTTACATTTCATTAATCTTCTGCCATGTGAACAGTAACCTGGTTAAACGGAATTTCAATGCCCGCTTCATCAAGCGAAAGCTTAACGTCTTCCGTAAGGTCAAACAAAATTTTCCAATAATCATCAAGATTTGCGGCCCATACTCTTAATTCAAGCTTCACGCCGCTGCTGCCAAGTTCCGTAACAGAAACCGTTACCGGTCTGTTCTTCATTACGGCCTCATGTTTATCGGCCGCCTTTAACAATACTTCCTTAGCCTTTTTAATATCCGCACCGTATGCAATATCGGTTTTTACGGATACTCTTATATTTCCCAAAGCTGTGTAATTGACAATTGTTGAATCGGCAAGTGTACCGTTTGGAATGGTTATCATTTTGTTGTCATACGTTCTTAAGTTTGTGTAAAGAAGGTCAATCTTTAATACAAAGCCTTCCGTGTTTGAACCCTTGTCGCAAATATAATCGCCAACCTTAAAAGGTTTGGAAACAAGGATAAGAACACCACCCGCAAAATTTGAAAGGCTTCCCTGCAATGCAAGACCGATTGTAAGACCTGCAGAACCTAAAACCGTTATGAAGGATGTTGTCTGAATACCTACAACACTGCAAATTATAATAACAAGAAGCGCATATAAAGAGACTCTTATAAGGGAAAGAAGGAATTTTTGTATGCTTACCTCAAGTTTTCCCTTTTCAAAGATTTTCCCGATAAACTTAAGGAATTTTCTTATTATGAACCTTCCAACAAAGAAAATTATGAGCGCAAGAAGGATTGAAAGCCCAAAGCTTATTAATTTTTCCAAAAGTCCGTCAGAACCCAAAGCAAATTCTTTAACCCAGGCCTTAAACGATGTTGCCGTACTTAATGTCATTTTATTTCACCTGTTTTGTATCTTCTTTTAATGCAATTATTGAAACAGAAAGCGGTGCAAGGTTAATTGCAATACTGTTTCTGCGTCCGTCCCACGAGATGTTCTTTGAAGCCTTCACTCTTGGGTTTGTAAAGCCGCTTCCGCCATACTTTTGATTGTCGCTGTTTATAAGCTCCTTGTATTTTGCTGCCTTTGGCACGCCGATACGGAAGTTTTCATGTTCAACATTGTCAAGGTTACATGCAACAATAAAGGTTTCGCCCTCTTCGCTTCTTCTTATGTATGTAAGCACGCAGTTAAACGAATCCATGCTGTTTATCCATTCAAAGCCGTTTTCGTATAAGTCAAGCTGATGCATTGCCTCATGTTCTTTATAAAGCTTGTTGATATCCGAAACAAATCTTCCAAATGGTGAATCCGGTTCATCATAAAAGTCCCAGACAAGTTTTTTGCTTGGCTTTGTGACAAATAACGCATATGCACTCTTCATATTTGCAAGGTCAAGCCCCTCATCAAGTCTGTTTTTAAGGCTTCTTACAGGGAATGAGTTTATGAAGCTTTCGTTATATGCATAAAGGAATGTGTCTGCAATCTTATTAAAGATATTCTTTCTTTCGATTGGTTTTGTTGCAAAAAGCTTTACAAAATCTCTTGAAAGAGTCACATCCCACTTATAATCAAATCCAAGGCCGTTACTTTGTTCATCTTTTCCCGTTACGTTTGCCATTAAAGAAGCATCTTCCGCAACGGTTATGAAACCTTCGTAGTTCTTATGAAGGCTCTTGTTTAACTTCTTAATGAAATCCACAGCCTCAAGGTTTTCGTTTCCGCCGTAAATGTTTGGAATCCACTGGCCCGGCGCACGATTGTAATCAAGATAAAGCATTGGCGCAAGAGAAACCATACCAAGTCCGTCTGCGTGAAATTCATCAACAAGGTAATATGCAATTGTCTTTAAATAACTTCTTACCTCAGGACGACCGTAGTTGTAATTACTTGTGTTGTTCCAGTAATTAATACCCTTCTTAGGATCAAGATGTTCATAAAGGCAAGTATTATCAAAGTTTTCAAGGCCAAATCCGCATCTTGGGAACCATGAAGGAACATATTCTACAATGACTCCAATATCATTTTTATGCATTACATCAACAAATGCCTTGAAATCATTGTTTGCATCCGTTACATTCTTTCCTCTTGAAGCAACAGCAAACTGATTTACTATTTTTGCGCTGTGCTCACCCTGTGTAAGGTGTTCCGCAACAGGATTAATAAGAATGTGTGTTGCACAAAGTTTCTTTACATGTGCCGCAACTTCCGCTGCAATATCCTTATATCCCACGTCTTTTCCCGCATCATTTTCATCTATCCATGCCTGAAGATCAAATCCAAAAATGGTTAACGGCTTGTCATCACTCAATTTTTCTCTCTTTTTAAGGTACGAAGCATCGCCCCATGTGTACGCTTTTTCGGGAGAAACCACGCAGGTCCCCTTATTATCGGCGGTCGCAAGAGCAAACGGATCGGTCTTTAAGTAAGTATCACCGTTTACTTTACGGATTTCGTACATATATTTTTCGCCTGCTTCAAGGCCCGGGATAAAGGTTTCAAAAATTCCGCTCTTTTCATCCTTTGACATGATGTTTCTTCTTGAATCATGGAAATTAAAATCTCCGACAACGGAAACACTTTCGGCATTTGGCGCCCAAAGCATGAAACGAACGCCGCTTACCTTATCTCTTGTTTCCTTGTGAGCACCCATAAATTTATATGCATGATGGCTATTGCCGGCATTATATTTATTTTTATTTGTCTCCTGATTTGTCTTTAAGCCAAACTGGTACTGATCGTAGCAAACATACTTCTTTCCGTTTTCGTATTTTGCTTCCAACTTGTATAAGCCTTCAAGTTTTTTACGCACAAATAAAGCGAAAAATCCGGCCTTATCTTCCATAAAAAGCTTGTAATCATCCCCATTTTCGAATTTAACGGTAACCGAAACCGCGTCCGGCATGAATACCTGAATAAGGGTTCCTCCCTTAACAGCTTTTAATCCCATAAATTCATGAGGATTCTTTACGTCAGCATATAATATGCCTTCCACGTCTCTCCAATTAATCAACCCGTAAGTCTTTTGTTCCGTTGTCATGCTTCTTCCCTTTCTTTTCGCCATGCTAAAAGTTTTATATATTATCCCTGGAAAACATCCGTGAAGTATCCTGAACCCGAGATTGGCTCATTTCCTTCAAAAAGATGTCTTACATCACCAAATTCCTGAACCCTGAAGAAAGCCTGATTTTTAACTCTTTCTTCCGAGTTAAGAACGGTTACCGAAGTCGGTGCCACAAAGAATCCGTGCCACAAAAGCATTGGTGAAATGCCAAGCAAATGCGCCATCATTACAAAACTCACACCAAGGTGACAAACAAAAACTATTGTCTTTTCGGAGGCCTTTCCAAGTTCGCCTCCGGCCTGTGTTTCGTAATAATTGTCTTTTCTTACGTATCCGTAACCTGAAAGAAGTTTATCAAACTCTGTACAAACCTTTTTAAATTCCTGCTCAACATCCCCTGTCTGCATTACCGGATGTTTGTACCATTCATTTATATCATAACTCTCTTTCCAGGATGTCCAAACCTTTGGCATAAAGTCCCACGGAATACGGTCATGTCCCGTTTCCGGATCCGTTATTCTTACATAAAATTCTTTTAACCAATCATATGTGATTGCCGTTTTATTTGTGGCTTCAAGTACGTATTCAGCCGTTTTTTGCGCTCTCCCCAAAGGAGAAACATATACATCATCAACATCCCAGTTTTTTGCTCTTTTACCTAAAAGCTTTGCTTCCCTAAAACCCTTTTCGGTAAGTGAATCATGCACATAATCAGGGTCCCCGTGTCTTATAAAGATAATTCTCATCTCTAAACCTTCCTGTTTTTACTTGTCAAGCTCGTGGATAAATATGCCACTTCTTAACTTTGGCTCAAACCAGGTAGATTTCGGAGGCATAAGAAGTCCTGCATCTGCCACTGCAAAAAGTTCGGCAATGGATGTTGCATACATTGAAAATGCAATTTCCATATCCTCGCTGCATCTTTTCTCAAGTTCGTTAAGGCCTCTTATTCCGCCCACAAAGTCAATTCTTTTATCTGTCTTCGGATCCTTGATTCCAAGTACCGGATCAAGTAAATAATCCTGCAAAATGGATACATCCAAGCCCTTAACAGGGTCATTTGACAAAAGTTCCTTCTTTGCGGTAAGTAAATACCATGTATTATCAAGATACATACCAAAGGTACCCTTTTTTTCAGGTGATACCTGTGCATCTTTCTTTTCAACATCAAATCTGTTTCTTATTTCTTCTAAGAACGCTTCTTTGCTTCTGCCGTTTAAGTCCTTAACAACTCTGTTATACGGCATAATCATAAGCTCTTCGTCAGGGAATAAAACAGACAGGAAAAAGTTAAATTCCTCATCACCCGTGTAGTTTCCCTTTTCTTCTCTTCTCTTAAAGCCGACTTTAACTGCGGAGGCTGCTCTGTGGTGGCCATCGGCAATATATATGTCGTCTATTCTGCAAAATTCGTGATAAATTGTCTTTTTATCTTCAAGATTGTCAATTACCCATACTCTGTGGCCAATCTTATCATCACTGACAAAATCATACGCAGGGACCGTCTTCTTTACTTTTTCAATAACTAAAGATACTGTTTCGTTCTTTCTGTATGCAAGGAAGATTGGACCTGTCTGCGCATTACATGTATCAACGTGTCTGATACGGTCCGCTTCTTTGTCCGCTCTTGTATTTTCATGCTTTTTAATTACGTTGTTTTTATAATCATCTATGGATGCACAGGCAACAAGACCTGTCTGTGATCTGCCATCCATTGTAAGTTCGTAAATATAATAATTTTCGTCCGCGTCCTTTAAATAAACGCCGTCATTACGCATCTTATCAAGCAATTCCTTTGCTTTTGCGTACACTTTGTCATCATATGTATCCACAGAATCATCAAACTGTGTTTCTGCACGGTCTATATTTAAAAATGAATACGGATTTCCTTTTACCGCTTCGCATGCTTCCTTTCTGTTATATACGTCATACGGAAGCGCCGCTGTTTTTTTTGCGTACTCCTTTGCCGGTCTTATACATTTAAAAGGTTTAATTGTTGCCATGTTTTCTCCTGCCATTCTATATCTTTTTGCGTTTATCACGCACTCCCTTATAGAATAACATACCGCATATTTTTTTTCAATCCGTACGCCAATCTTACGGGCTTATGGCTAAAAAAACCTCTCCTCGATTTCCCTTGCCCTCATTTTCCATGTATGGTCCAAAACAGCAGTGGCAAAGGCGTTTAACGCCATTTTGTCGCGATATGCGTTGTCATTTAAGACTTTGTCAATTTTTTTCTTTAGGAGCGCAAGCACGGTTCCATCCGTAAACCCTGATTTTTTGTAATCCCTAAGCATTTTTAAATCATATTTTATGCAGTTGTCGTCACACAAAACCTCATCATCAAGGTAAACGCTGCCGTCAGTTAAAGAAACCGAGCCGTTTAACATGGCATTAAATACTCTGTCGTGTGCACCGTTTTTAAACCAGGGCATTACATTTAACGTAATTTTTGCTCTGTTCATTAAATCAAGGCAGTACAAAGAACTGCCGTGTCCCAATGATTCAATGTTTTCAGGATGCGCAAGATTAAGCGTATCAAAGCCTCTTCCCAGGACGCTTACTTTGTACCCAAGGTCTGTAAGCGCACGTATCATTAACTCTCGATAGCAAAAGCGCACCCTTAAATCCGGATAGATAACGGAATTATATGCCGAATAAATTTCATCATCCGTTGCATCTACCTTATTTTTTTTCAACGCCTCAAGATACGCTTCATCAATTGTCTTTTCGGGATTTTCAAATAAATCCTCATACATGCCGGTATAAAAGGCTTTGTATTCATCATCAAGGCCCTCTAATTTTTTATCAAGGATTTCTTTTTTTGTAAAATTACCGACAAAGAGTATATCTATGTTTCTTTTTGATGAATCAGGGTAATCTTTGTCACTTAAATAATCATGATTTTCGTTTAAGAAAGTGCCGGCAGACGGTATAAAACACGACGAAATATCAGGGCAAAAGCGTTTCATAAACGCATCGTGGTTTTTATCAATGTTTATCTGATGGTAGTTTTTTGGAACTTTTTTAATATATTTAAGATAATATGCGGGATGATCAACCACCATGTTAATGACTTTTATGTTAAATTCCTCATAAAAAGGCACATAATTAGCTGAATTTTTGCAAAAATTATCTTCTTCCTGCATCCCTTCAAAATTAAAGGTAAAAAAGACGGTTTCATCTTTATTTGCGCCCTTTATTAACGCACACAAAGAATCGATGCTTGTGACAGGGCATCTTAAATCATATTTATATATTCTATATCCGCGTTTTTCCCACTCCTTTGCAAGCTCAGCCGCAAAAAACGAGAGGGTTTCAACGCCACCGCAAACGGTAATTATGTTTTTAATCAATCTTCTTCCTCAAGCACGCAATACAAAAAGCCGTGTTTATCGCAGTATTTATTAAGTTTTTCTTCTGTCTTTTCATCAATATGGTATTCCGTCAAAAAGACCTTCACACCGTATCCATTTACCTTCTCAATATACGGTAAATAATATTCTTCGTCGCTAAACGCACTTTCCTGATTAATGGCATACACATAATCTGTGAGTATTCCTTCATCAATAAGTCTGTTTATAAAAATATCCCCGCCGTTTATCACTAAATTTGTCTCTTTCGAAAGCGCAGAAAGTATGCTTATTAATCCGTTATAAATATCATCTGTTTCATACATGTAATAAACGTCGGTATTATCAATGAACAGCCCGTCTACTCCCTTATCAAGATATTCTTTTCCAAGATCTATGCAGAAATTCTGCCATTCCACGACAGAAACATCAATCCATCTCTCTTCTTCCCAGCCCTCATAATCACTTAAAGTAATATCAAAAAAATCATCATAATATGTGCGAAAATCTTCCAAGGACCCGATGTTTATGTACGAATACACATCACCGTTATTTTCGCAAAGAATCTGTATCTGATCCTTGGTAAAATACGCTGCATCAACAATTACAACCTCATATCCGGAAATATCGTTGCAATCATCCCCTTCTGCCTGTAAATATAAGCCGACCAAATATTTTTTTGTCTCATCATCCTGCTTATTTAACAAAAAATACGCTGCAACCATTGCAACAACGAGGACAATCGCCACACAAAAGGCGGCAATCAACTTTTTGTTTTTCATACGCATTAATCCCTGACCATGTACTTAGAAAGCACCGGTTTTCCTTCTTTTAAACTTTGTGGAATATCCAAAACTCTCTGATTCTCGCTTCCTCTGAAACGAAGAGAAATATTTTTCTTTGCAAGAATGAAAGGACCGTCAATCAAAACATCTGTCATTTCGAGCATTTTCATGGTATCTTCGCTGTGACATCTTTTATTTTCGGGGTCAGTTAACTGTTCAAAAAGATATCCCGAAAACATCCATATTCCTTTATCCGGCAATTCTTTTTTTATACGCTCCATAAAAGGTCTTAACACCGCCTGATTTACCACTTCCCAGGGCTCTCCGCCAAGAATGGTAAGACCCTTTATATGTGACGGTCTTAAAGATTCAATAATCTTATCTTCAACCTCTTTAGTAAACTCTTTACCGTAATTAAAATCCCAGGTTTCCTCGTTAAAGCAACCCTTACAATGATGCGTGCAGCCGCTTACAAATAATGCTGTGCGCACACCAATGCCGTTAGCTATATCGTTATAATGAATATCCGCATAATTCATATACGCACCTCCAAACCCGTAAAATCATTTATTTTAAACTAAAATTTCATAACCCTGTGTCTTTGATAATCGAGTAGGCTGACTCCTACTCGATTTCGCACACGAACATTCCGCACTTAGTGCTCCATGTTCTTACGACCGGCAAATGAATTT
>CAJOOB010000149.1 GCA_905236025.1 uncultured Lachnospiraceae bacterium | reverse complement strand
TTCGGATTGGAATTTAGACCAGATAATAACATCGTGGCCATTAGCCTCTAAGACCATGCCAAGCGCAATTCCCCAGCCTCCGGAGCCTAATATACCTATTTTTGACATATAATCCTCCAAATTTATTATTATTTATTTTCAGAATCGTTGTTTGAGGCAGATTCTTCAATCTTTTTCTGACCAATTTTACGTTCCGTTCCCGACAAAAGTCTTTTAATGTTACTGTAATGACGAAGAACGGCTACAATTGCAATAATTGCAGAAAGAATATAAATTTCAACAACATGACCTTCGGTTGGAATTGTTCCGATATTTGCATAAATCACAACCTGAACAAGGAAACCTATACAAAGGCAGATTGAAGATAAAGAAACGTATTTTGTGATTATAAGCGGAATAAAAAAAGATAAAAGACCTACAATAACAAACAATGGATTTATAACGCCAAGGCCAAGCATCAATCCCGATGTTGCAGCAATGCCCTTACCACCTTTGAAATTCATGTAGAAAGGGAAATTATGACCGATTATTACGCCAAAGCCAAGATAAAGCATGTAAACCATTACAAGCGAGTCTTCAAATTTCCATACATATGTTGCAAGGAAATAAAATACGATAAGCGGTATGGTTGCTTTAAGCGCATCCGCAAAGTATGTAATAAAGCCGACTTTTTTTCCCATAACACGCATGGCATTTGTTGTGCCGGAGTTACCCGAACCGTAATTTCTGATATCAATATGCTTTATTTTTCCAATAATAAAAGCAGTCTGAATAAGACCAAAACAATATCCAACAATCAATAAAATAAGTCTGATTAAAATGCCCATTAAAATGTCCTCTTAGTTTTCGTTTTCTTTTCTTTCTCTTATCATAAATTTAAGCGGTGTCCCCTTAAAGCCAAACGCTTCTCTTATCTGATTTTCAATGTATCTTGTATATGAAAAATGCATAAGTTCTTTATCATTAACAAAAATAACAAATGAAGGCGGCTTAATTGCAACCTGAGTAATGTAATAAAGCTTTAAACGCTTACCCTTATCCGATGGCGGTTGCTGCATCATAACAGCTTCAGCCATTATCTGATTTAATACACCGGTCTGAATACGCATTGCCTGATTTTCAATGACAGCATCGATTGTATCAAAGAGTTTTCCAAGTCTTTGTCCGGTAAGTGCAGAGATAAAAATAATTTCCGCATATGGCATAAAACTAAGGATTTGTCTTACGTTTCTTTCATATTCGTAAATGGTTTTATCGTTTTTTTCAACTGCATCCCATTTATTGACCGCAATAATAACACCTTTACCGCGATCATGCGCGATACCGGCAATCTTAGCATCCTGTTCGGTTACGCCGCTTACAGCATCAATAACCATTACAACAACGTCCGCTCTTTCTACGGCCGTTACTGTTCTTATGATTGAATATCTCTCAAGATTTTCCTTGATTTTAGACTTTCTTCTAAGACCTGCGGTATCTATGAAAATATATTCATTTTCACCGACTTTAACTTTAGCATCTACCGCATCTCTTGTAGTTCCGGCAATATCACTTACAATAAGTCTGTTTTCACCAAGAAATTTATTTATGAGGGATGATTTACCTACATTTGGTTTTCCTACAACAGCAATCTTCGGAATTTCCTTATCTTCATTATCTTCTTCAGATGTATCCTTAAAGTGCTTAATCACTTCATCAAGCAAATCACCAAGGCCTAGCTTTGAAGTTGCGGAAACAGGTACCGGATCACCAATACCCAAATTATAAAATTCATATACATATGGCATGAATTTCTCAAAATTATCAACTTTATTGACAGCCAAAACAACAGGCTTTCCTGACTTTCTAAGCATATCGGCAACCTTACCGTCACTGTCTGTAAGCCCCTGTTTTACATCCGTAAGAAAAACAATCACATCTGCCGTATCAATTGCTATTTCAGCCTGTTCACGCATCTGTGAAAGAATAATATCTTTAGAATCCGCTTCAATACCACCCGTATCAATAAGTGTGAATTCTCTGTCAAGCCAGGTAACATCAGCATAAATTCTGTCCCTTGTTACACCGGGTGTATCTTCAACAATCGAAATGTCAGAGCCCGCTAAAATATTAAAAAGCGTTGATTTTCCTACATTTGGTCGCCCAATAATAGCAACTGTATTTTTCATCCTAAATCTCCGTTTCGTAACTTTAACAAATATATTATACCTTATATTTGCTAATCTTCATAATGTTTATTATAAACAAATCTGTTATCAATTCTTGTAACTTCCGTTTTATTAAATAATATCCCGTAAAGAAGGTCTTTTCCGGAAGAACCCGTAAGTCCAACGTTTACACCAAGTTTATTTGAAAGCTCGGTTAAATGCATGTCATCAAGGAACACATCTTCACCGCTTCTGACCATATTCTTTGGTAATATAAGCATATCACCAAGGTCCTTGCCTTTCAACTGATTAAGCAAATCAATACCGGTAATTAAACCGCTTACTGTAATTGTTTCTCCAAAGAAATCATTACGAATCTTGTAAACCTTAATGTTAACCTGTGGAAACTTCTTGCAAACGTCTTTAGCAAGCTCATTAATCAAAGGATAAGCGGAATACCCGGTGGCCATTGAAATGTTGATGTTACCAATCTTTTCGTTACTGTCGATTTTCGATAGTTCTTCTAAAAATTCATCTTTTAAAAGACGCATCATTCCAACGCCGTTTTCAAGCTGAATGTAGCCATCGTAACGATCCTCCGTTGGGAAATCACGTTCTGCCATAATGTACCACTCATCACTGGCGTGAATAAAATGCAACCCGTATTCATTAAAAAGTTTGTCCTGATAACTTTCAATAAGGTCAATAACCTTACAGGCATCTTCCTTTGTAAACGGCTCAAGCGGGTAAAGCCCGTCTCTAAACTTTGTAACGCCGCTTGGCACAACGGAAACACTTCGCATATGCGGCAAATACTTTGATAAGTCGTTGATTGTACGCTCAAGTTCCTTACCGTCATTAACGTTTTTACAAAGCACAACCTGCCCGTTCATTTCCATTGCATTTTCGTAAAGTCTGTCAATCTTCTTAAGCGCCGTACCGGCAAAACGGTTGTGCAGCATCTTCACTCTGAGTTCAGGATTTGTGGTATGAACAGAAATGTTGATTGGGCACATGTGGTACTTAATAACCTTATCAAGCTGGGCGTCCGAAACATTTGTAAGTGTCACGTAATTACCCTGCAGAAAAGAAAGCCTTGTATCATCATCCTTAAAATACAAGGTATCTCTCATACCCTTTGGCATTTGGTCAATAAAGCAAAAAATACAGTTATTCGTGCAGGAATGATAATTATCCATGAGGCCGCCTTCCTCAAACTCAAGACCCAAATCCTCGCTGTATTCCTTATCAATCTCAAGTTCCCACTCCGCACCTGCGTCAGCGTTACCTTCGCCTTTTCTGATTAAAACAGTGATAAAATCATCATCTATCAGATAATTATAATCAAAGACATCCTCAATTTCAGTATCATTAATGGAAATCAAAATATCATTAACTTCAATCTCCATTTCCTCCGCAATTGAGCCTTTATGAACTTTTATGATTTTATGTTCTTTAAATTTCTTTTCCATAATATTCTAAATATGTTGCAAAATAACTTAAGTTTTCTTTGAATATAAGCGCATATAGGGCTTACAAAACAACATATTTATAACATTATTACGGATATAAGTCAAACATTACAGATTATTTAATTTATCCAAAATATGAAGTAAAAGCCCTTCACAGCCCATGGCCACATCTTCGTACGTCTTATCAAAATTATTTGTATACCACGGATCCGCAATTGGGCCCGGTCTGTCCGTAAAATCAAGAAGAAGACTCACTTTATTATCCTTATCAGGACCGACAATGTTTAAGATATTTCTGTAATTCCATTCGTCCATTCCAATAAGATAATCATACTTATCGTAATCCGCCCTTGTAAGCCTTACCGCAAAATGCTTTCGCATTGGTATTCCAAGTTCATTCATCTTCCTGACCGTTCCTCTGTGAGGCGGATTACCAATCTCCTCCGTGCTTGTTGCAGCAGAGTCGACATAAACTTTATCCTGTAAACCTTTTTTGTTTATCATATCTTCCATGACAAATTGCGCCATTGTTGAACGACAAATATTGCCGTGGCAGATGAATAAAATTCTTATCATTGCTCTAAAGCCCTCTATTTCTGTGGTTTCCCGCATTTTGTGTTTTTGTTATTTTGTGGCTTACACCGCATAATATGGCATATCTTGGTGTAAATTAGTCGGCAAAAAGGGTAAAAAACAGGGTAAAATCTCAAAGCTTACCCTCACT
>CAJOOB010000148.1 GCA_905236025.1 uncultured Lachnospiraceae bacterium | reverse complement strand
TATGATGATGGTACCGAAGATTATGTTTTTGATACCGAAAGAAGCTTTAAGGGTGTTATTTTCTGCAATCCTTCATTAGACGAAAACACCGTTAAGATGTCTGTTTTAAGAGCTTCAAATTATCAAAAGACATCAACCACCACAAATTATAGCGGTGGAACCGGAATTGTTACGGATTCGCTTTTGGATACTGCGGTGCTTAGCGTTACAAATGCCGTAACCGAAGAAGTATTTGAACTTGACGTTAATTTCCTTGGTATTGACGGTTCACTTTCTTCAGAAGACATTATTGAAGTCAGTTCTGATATTTACTGGCAGGTGTACGCAGATTTTGAAAACGAAGAAATTGCTTTGTTTATCACGGATTACGCATATACAAATAAGGTTATAAATGAGGTTTATGATTTGGGATATGAGGCGATAAGCGTTTATCAGACGGCGGCCGTTGATTATAACGATGCCAAGATGGCATCCCAGTTTAGAATGATGATTGTAACCGCTTTGGTTATTTTGGTTTTGGTTGTACTTAACATTATGGTTATTTATTCTCTTATGAAGCTTAAGAGAGCGGATTATATAATTCTTACCTCGCTTGGTATGAGTTACCGCACCGTAAGACAGATGAATTACTACGATCTGATTACATTCATGCTTTTTGCGGATGTTGTGGCCTTTGTTGCAATGAATATTGCGGCGTATTACAGAGTAAGCTTTGTTACGGATTTTTATAATTATTACACACCGACGGTATACGCGGTTGTTGTGGCTATCAGCCTCGTTACTTCGATTATTACGGCTCATTTGTTCAGCCGACATTTGCTTAAACGTTTTAAGATAACTTCGTTAAAAGGAGAATAGAAGAATGATTAAGATCAGTAATTTAAATAAATATTACAATAAGGGAAAAAAGAATGAGCTGCATGTAATTAATGATACATCCGTTACTTTTGACGATACAGGTCTTGTTTGTATCCTTGGTGAAAGCGGTTCGGGTAAGACAACCCTCATGAATACAATAAGCGGTCTGGACGACTTTGTAAGCGGTTCAATTGAGGTTGATGACAAGGTTGTTACAAAGTTTGGCTCAAAGGAACAGGAAATCGTTAGAAACGAGAAGTTTGGTTATATTTTCCAGAATTATTATCTCCTTGCGGACCAGACGGTTGATTACAATATCAGAATTGCTTTAAGCCTTTATGATATTTCAGATGAAGAAAAGGATGCGCGTATTGAATACGTATTAAAAGCGGTTGATATGGCGCGTTACAGAAAACGTCCGGTATCACAGCTTTCAGGCGGTCAGCAGCAGAGAATTGCTATTGCAAGAGCGCTTGCAAAGACTCCAAAGGTTATTTTTGCGGATGAACCTACAGGTAACCTTGATGAAGCAAATACAATGCGTACAATGAGTATTTTAAAGAAACTTTCTAAGGATTGCCTTGTTATTGTGGTTACTCATGAGCGCTCAATCGCCGATTTCTTTGCGGACAGAATCCTCTTTATCTCCGACGGTAAAATTGAGAAGGATGTAAGAAAAGAAAGTAACGGTACTTACGAATATGTTGATGACTCTAACCTTTATCTTCAGGAATTTGACAAAAAGGAATATGTTGATGACGGCATTAAGTTAGAGACTTTTACAAATAATGACGAGAAGATTGAACTTAACTTAAAGCTTATAAGCGAAAACGGAAAGATTTATCTTTATGCCGATGATATGACTAATATTGAATTTTTGACATCGGCAAGTGAAAAGCAGGTTGTTGACAGCAAACGTCCGGTTTTGGAACTTCAGGACGTTGAGGAGATGGAGTCATACACCTTAGAGCGTATCGATCAGGCTAAAAAGCCAAAGATGAGCTTTTCGGAAATCTTTACCCTTACATTAAACAACCTTAAGAATATGGGAAAGAAGCAGGTGTTTCTCTTTCTTGCACTTATTGTTATGGCGGTTATGATTGTGGTTACAATTCAGGGTATTGTTTCAGTAATGAATGCCGATAAGACGGATGATGTTGTTACGGATTCACACTATCTGCAGATAAAACTAAGTCAGAACAATACTTCGTTTGCAAACTTTTCTGAAGTGGTTCCGGACTTGCTTGATGAAGTTCTTAATGCTGATGTTGACGGATTTATGTATATTGTGCCAAATGTTGGTATTTCTTATTCATACGAAGGTTTCTGGCAGCTTAACGATGTATCGAGTAAAATTGAGAATTATTCGGTTGTCCCAATAGATGCGCTTGATGAAAGTGACATTATATATGGCGAGATGGCCGATGAACCATATGAAATTGTTGTCGATCAGTGGATTCTTACAAAATTCATTACAAGTGACAATGAGTTTTCAAATGTTATTACGAATATCAGACATTTCCTTAATAAATCAATAACTGTGGATACAAATGCCTACAGCATTACATTTACGATTGTCGGTATTTGTGATACCGATGAACCCAGTATTTATATGAGTAAGTACTCAGCGCTCGGTATTACCAAGGATTCCGTTCCAATGAACTCGCTTGCGGAACTTAATGTAATGACTGATAATGCGTATGCGGATGTTACCCTTAACGAGGGCGAAGTACTTATTGCAAAATCATATATTTCTTCATACATCGATTCATATTTCAGTACAAATTATCCGAATTATTACAAGGTTTACAACGGAGACGAACCTTGGAGCGGATGGAGAAGTACTTATAAAACAAGGGAAGAGTACCTTGCGGCAATCGAGGCAAGTTACGGTATTACATATGATGAATACTGTGAATTGTATGAATCCACAACTGAGGATGACTTCTCACAGATTGAGATTTATTACAAAACAAATTACGGTGGGAAATATCAGATTGTCGGTACGTTTGACAACCTTGAGGACGAAGACGTTACTTTGATTATTTCCGAAGAATCTTATAATCTTGTTGTTAGCGATATTTGTAACGATACTTTAAGTTTCTACATTTACACGGATGATAAGGATGCCGTGACAGAATATCTTACAGAGGGAGTTTCAGAGAGCCTTCTTGCAAAGATTAAGATTAAGATTACTGATTTATACGAGCAGCAGCTTGAAACATATAACGCAAACAGAAAAGTTAACTTAAATGCCAACATGGTTATTACGGTTACAATATTCATTATTTCTATGATTATTCTTTACTTTATGATGAAGACAAATGCAATCAGAAGAATGACGGATATCAGTGTTTACAGACTCCTTGGTATTTCTAAGGGAAGCATAATTGCAACGTTTGCGCTTGAAAATGTCATTATAACGACGTTTACTTCTGTCGCAGCGGCTATTGTCACGCTGCTTGTGATGAAGTTTATTTCGAGTATTGCGGCTTTGGGCATGACATTTACGTATCCTTGGTATGTATTTGTACCAACCATACTTTTCTTCTACCTTGTTAATGTAATTATTGGTATTTTACCTGTAATTAAGATACTTAAACTGCCACCGGCACAGCTTGCGGCTAAGTATGACATTTAAATTTCAGAAATACGGCTTGTGAGGTTAGTATGATCAGACTTGAAAAAATTTCAAAATATTATCATTCAAATAACGGTGTGTCATTAGGTTTAAGGAAGATAAACTTAGAGTTTAGAAAAGGCGAGTTTGTGGCCATCACCGGCGAATCAGGCTCCGGAAAAAGTACTCTTTTAAACGTGCTTTCCGGTAATGACACGTACGAAGAAGGCGAATTATACGTTAACGGTATGGGTACCTCTCATTTTACAAAAGAGGAGTGGGAGGATTACAGAAGAGATTATATCGGATTTGTTTATCAGGGCTATAATCTTATTGACAGTTATACCGTTTTGGAAAATGTAAAGGCGGCCATTATCATCCGTGAAGATTATTACGACATGGATGAAAAGGCAATGAAATACTTAGAGAAGGTCGGGCTCACGGAGGTTGCTTATCATAAGGCAACCGAGCTTTCGAGCGGACAGAAGCAGAGGCTTTCAATTGCCAGAGCCCTTGCAAAAGAGACGGAAACAATTGTTGCGGATGAACCGACAGGTAACTTAGACGTTGAAAACGGTATGGAGATTATGGGAATTCTCCACGAGCTTTCAAAGGAAAAGCTTGTAATTGTGGTTACTCACAATTACGACCAGGCTGCACCGTTTGCAACAAGAAAAATCAGACTTTTCGATGGCGAAGTTGCGGAGGATATGGATATTACACATAATCCGGACGGTACCATTACCGAAAAGGCCCATATGTACGACGAAACCGATATTGATGAGACAATTGAAAAAGAACCATATATAATTAACGAACCCGTCGGATATTCAAAGCGTGAGCTTAAGATGAGAAAATACAAGGTTGCTTGGGATTTTGTAAAGAATAACAGGCATGCGCAGCCAAGAAGAAATATTCTTATTTTCTTATTTTGCATTTTCCTTACCACAGCGCTGTTTATCTTTTTGGGAAGCACCGTAAAGAGCTTAAAGTCCTCAACCGAAGGCGTATATTCGGATGTGGGATTTAAAAACGGAGATAAAACAAGAATCGTTGTTTACAGAAACGACGGAGAGGCTGCAACTGCAACGGATGTAGCAAAGATTTCGGCTTTACTCAATGTTGAAGAGGTTGAACTTTGGGATACGGTTGCGGATATTAATTATTTCTGCGTTGAGGGTAAAGATTATGAGACGGTTTACCGCTCCTGCGAATCTGTTGGACATGATGAACCCGAATCAACGTATATTACTCTTACTGATTTTAGTAAATTTATGCGTTCTTCTACATGTATAACGGAAGATGATTTGTATGCCGGGTCTTTACCTGTTAATGCCAATGAAATTGTTATTTATTCCAACGATGAATCGGTTATCGGAACAACAATTACATATTACTTCAGTAATCAAAAGCTTTGGAATTCAAGCCAGTATATGGCATATGAAATGACTGTTGTGGGTATTTTAAAGACTGCAACGGATCAGACATATTTTTCTGAAGAGCTTTGCAGAACCATTTCCGTTGATTTTACAACCATCGGATCCGAGCTTTATTATGTTTACGGTTCGTATGGAAGAGGTGTTACAACAGATAATTCCGGCCTTTCAACAACAAATTATTCGGAGACTGCCACTGCTTACATAAAAAACGTTATTTTTAAGCCAAATTCAGATCTTTCGGATGATCAGATTTTAGTTGCTTCGGTAATGTTTGATAATGCTTGCGAATATCAATCGTATGCGGTAAGACAGTGTAAAATATGCAGAAACACGTTATTTGTAACCGGCGCAAATACGGATGACCCGCAGTACTCTGTTCTTAAGATTCAGTCCGAAGAAACGCTTTCAAGCTACAATGTTGTTGAAATAAGCGCAGAACTTTTTGATTCGCTTTTTGAAACGGGTACAACTACTCAGTTAAGCGTTTACATTGATGATTACGCACATACGGCTTCTGTAATAAAGGCCCTTGAAACCCTTGGTTATACGGCTGTAAGCGCGTACGATACGGGTGTGACATCCGTTGATTTGGACCAGGTATATCAAAACATCAAAATTGCGGCTATCAGCCTTGTTGCACTTATTTTTGTATTTTTACTCGGATGGATGCTTGAATATATTTTACTCATGCTTAAGAAGGGCGATTTTATAATATTTAAGTCAATCGGTATGAGCCAGAAGCTGTGCGAAAGAATAATTAAGACGGATGTTTATTCAAATATGATTGCCTCAATGTTGATTACCATAATCGCAATGGTTGTCCTTAGCTGGTGGCGACTTGAATTTATATACGAAATTCTTGTATACTATAATCTGTTCTATTTTATTTTATATATTGCAATTGTACTGTTGCTTTCAAGGGCCATTTCGCACAGTTATTGCAAGTTTATAAAGAAAAAGGAAAGTATTATTGATTTGAGAAGTGAGTAAATGACGACGGTTAACGATTATTTAAAAGAAAAATACGGATGCAAGGTTTATAAACTTTCGCTTTCTGCAAAGGTTACCTGCCCAAACAGGGACGGTAAACTTGATACAAGAGGCTGTATTTTTTGCTCAGCGGGAGGCTCCGGAGATTTCGCCGCAGATGCAGGTAAATCAATCGAAAACCAGATTATTTACGCTAAAGAAAAGGTGAGTAAAAAAGCGGGGAAGGATGCAAAGTATATTGCATACTTTCAAAGTTTTACAAACACTTACGGTGATATTAATTATCTTGAAAATATTTACAGGCAGGCCATGTCATTTGACGACGTGGTCTGCCTTTCCATTGCCACAAGGCCTGACTGCATATCAGATGAAATGTATGATTTACTCTTTGATTTAAACAAAGAAAAAGATGTCTGGATTGAGCTTGGACTTCAGACTTCCAACGAAAAAAGCGCAAAATATATAAGAAGAGGGTATGAGCTTTGTGTTTATGATGAATGTGTAAGACGCCTTAAAAGCCTTGGTATAACGGTTATTACGCACGTTATTTTGGGGCTTCCGGGTGAAACGGTAAGTGATATGGAAAATACGGTTAAACACGTAGTAAAAACGGGCTCTGACGGGATAAAGCTTCAGCTTCTTCATGTATTAATGGGCACTGATTTGGCAAAGGATTATTTGGAAGGTAAGTTTGAGACCTTAACTTTCGATGGCTACATTTTGCTTTTACAAAAGCTGTTACCTTTGATTCCCGATAATGTGGTGATTCACCGTCTTACGGGCGACGGACCGAAAAGACTTATGATTGCGCCTTTATGGTCAACCGACAAAAAGAAGGTATTAAATGCCATAAATAAAATCGTATTTGACAATAATAAAAAGCAGTGCTAGTATCTAGAAGACAGTTCGTTTGTACCATCCTGTCGTTAAACAAAACCAGGGCTACTTTTTGCGGCATGGTTTGTCGCATTTTTTTTATGTAAATTTATGAGTTTTTGTATATTTTGGAGGCAATATGTATATTTTAAAAACCGAGGACAGCTTTGATTCGGCCCACTTTCTTATGGGATATAACGGAAAATGTAAGAATATTCACGGTCACAGATGGAGAGTCGTTCTTGAAATAATGACGAAGGAATTGCATGGAGCCGACAACGAGCAGCTTAACGGTATGCACGTTGATTTTACAAAGCTTAAGGCAGATTTAAAGACGGAAGTTGATAAGATGGACCATTGTTTCATCCTTCAAAAGGGTTCTTTAAAGGATGCCACAATGGAAGCGTTAAAAGAAGAAGAGTTCAGGCTTATGGTTGTGGATTTCAGACCTACTGCGGAAAATCTGGCAAAGTATTTCTTTGATGTTATGAAGACCTACGGATACGAGGTATATAAGGTTACGGTATATGAAACACCCAAAAACGGCGTTTCTTACACGGAAACATTTTAGTAGTCGGGAAGATAAGATGGCTTTATTTAATGTAGTTGAAAAGTTTATAAGTATTAACGGCGAAGGCAGAAAAGCCGGTGAACTTGCGGTTTTTATAAGATTTAAGGGCTGTAATTTAAGATGCGTTTATTGTGATACCTTATATGCGCTTACAAGTGATGCTGAGTCAGAAGGTTTAAGTGATGATGAAATTCTTGATTACGTTTTAAAAAGCAAAATTAAGAATGTCACGCTTACAGGCGGCGAGCCGCTTATTCAAAAGGATGTTTTTATACTTATCAAACGACTGATTGAAAACAACATATCAGTTGAAATTGAAACAAACGGAAGTATTTTGATTAAGGATTTTTTTAATGAAACAATAAGACCTTCGTTTACACTTGATTATAAGACTCCGGACAGCGGTGTCTGTGAGTATATGTGTATGGATAATTATAATTATCTAAACAAAGACGATACGGTTAAATTTGTCTGTTCCGGCATTACGGATTTGCAAAAAACAAAGGAAATTATTAAAGAGTATGACCTTACAAATAAATGTAACGTCTATATAAGTACTGTTTTTGGAAAGCTTTTACCAAAGGATGCGGTGCAGTTTATGATTGATAATTGCATGAATGATGTAAAATTACAGCTTCAGATGCATAAATATATCTGGGATAAAGATAAAAGAGGTGTTTAAGTTACAGTTAATCAGTATGTATAAAAGAGGTGCGAAATGGCTATCGATCAGGAAAAGATACAAGAGCATATTAAAGGAATTTTAGAGGCTTTGGGGGACGACCCAAACAGAGAAGGTTTAATTGAAACTCCTGCAAGAGTTGCAAGAATGTATGCGGAAGTCTTTGAAGGAATGAATTACACAAACCATGAGATTGCGCAGATGTTTAATAAAACCTTTGAACTTAAGAAGTTTGAGGCGGGTACATCTGATTTTGAAAAGCTTGTAATGGTTAAGGATATTGATATTTTCAGTTACTGCGAGCATCACATGGCATTAATGTATGATATGAAGGTTTGTGTTGCCTACCTTCCAAAAGACAGGGTTATTGGACTTAGTAAGATTGCGCGTATTGCGGATATGGCTTCTAAGAGACTTCAGTTACAAGAAAGAATCGGGTCTGATATTGCGGAAATTATGGAAGAGGTTACGGGTTCAGAAGATATTATGGTTGTGATTGAAGGGTGCCATGGCTGCATGAGTTCAAGAGGCATTAAAAAGACTGCCGCAACCACAAGAACAATCACTGCAAGCGGAAAGTTTAAGACGGATGATTCGTTAAAGAACATGGTTATTTCTGCACTTTAAGGAGATTATTATGAAGGCATTGGTATTACTTAGCGGAGGGCTTGATTCTTCAACACTTCTTGCTTTGGCGGTTGAAAAATACGGCGCAGACGAGGTTTTGGCTCTTTCTGTTTTATACGGTCAAAAGCATAAAAAGGAACTGGATGCGGCAAGAAATATTGCAAATTATTATAAAGTAAGTCACAAAATACTTGATCTAACACCCATTTTTTCCGACAGCAAGTGCTCATTGTTAGAGCATTCGGATGAGGAAATACCGCATGAAGAGTATGCAAGTCAGTTAAAGAAAACAAACGGAGCGCCGGTTTCAACGTATGTCGAGTTCAGAAACGGATTGTTTTTATCATCGGCTGCATCAATTGCTTTATCTAACGGGTGTGATGCAATTTATTACGGCGCACACAGTGATGATGCCGCAGGAAACGCATACCCTGATTGTTCAATGGAGTTTGTTGCCGCAATGGATAAGGCAATCTTTTTAGGAAGCGGAGAGGCACTCCATATTTATGCACCGTTTGAAAAATTAAATAAAGCGGGAGTTGTAAAAGAAGGATTAAAATTAAAGGTTCCTTACGAACTTACCTGGAGCTGCTACGAAGGAAATGATAAGCCTTGCATGGTTTGCGGAACCTGCAGAGACAGAATCAGGGCTTTTGAATTAAACGGAGTTAAAGACCCGATATTTGATATGTAAATAAAAGAAAGTGTGAATATATGAGAACAGAAGAAGAAGTAAAAGATCTTACGTTACTTGGAAATAAGAAAACACAGTATAAGTCGGATTATGCGCCGGAAGTGCTTGAAACCTTTGTAAATAAGCACCAGGAAAATGATTATTTTGTAAAGTTTAATTGTCCTGAATTTACGTCGCTTTGCCCAATCACGGGGCAGCCGGACTTTGCAAATATCACTGTTTCGTACGTGCCAAACGTAAATATGGTTGAAAGTAAATCGCTTAAGCTTTATTTATTCAGTTTCAGAAATCACGGCGATTTTCACGAAGATTGCGTAAATATAATTATGAAAGACCTTATTAAGTTAATGGATCCAAAATACATTGAAGTACAGGGCAGATTCACACCAAGAGGCGGAATCAGCATTGACCCGTATGCAAACTACGGAATGAAGGGTACAAAATGGGAGAAGATGGCCGAAGAACGCATGATGTGGCATGACATTAAAAATTAATGTTTAAAATTGGAAAAACACCGATAAAACCTTTATAATAGGTTTTATCGGTGTTTTTTTATTTAAAAGATTTTCTTTTTATATATATTTCCTGCAATTACTCCAAGTACAAGCGAGGTTATTATTAATATTGCAAGTGATATTAGTGACTGCGGGATGGAAATAATTCCCGTAAGCACACCTGAGGAAAGTGAAAATGCAGAGCTTATTGGGAGGTAGAGGGAAATAAGCTTTATTGTTTCATCTCCCATAAGGTTACTAAAGTAAGCAAGCATAAAGCCAACAATGATTGGCATGTTGAATAACATCATTGAGTTTGACATATCTTCCGGCTTAGATGCAAGCGCACCGACGGTTGCTGCAAGAAAAGCATAAGCAAAATATCCGGCAACAAAGGCAAGTATAGCAATTATTACGGCCGGAATTGTAAATGCCTCGCTTCCTCCTTCTCTTATAATGTCAAAGAAGGCTGAAATAACATTTTCATAATCCGGGAATAAGTTTTCGTTTATAAGATTTCCCACATTAAATCCAAGGCATCCGCATATTATCCAGATAATCACCTGGACGACACTTATTGCCACGGTTCCAAAAACTTTACCCGTAACCATTGCAACAGGATCCACATATACCAAAAGCGTTTCCATTAACTTCGTTACTTTTTCGGAAACAATGCTCTTTGCGATTGCCTGTCCGTTTAATAATACCAACATGTAAATGACTAAGATTAGAATCATTGGTACAATCATTTTTACAAGTTCTTCTGCAAGCGAGTATTCACCATATTCTGATACATCCGTTGCATAAACCGTAACAGGTACAAAAAGAGTACTTATTGAATTTTCATCAAGATTTAATACGTCGTAACCTAAGTTATTGTAAAGTGTCATGTTGTATGCTTCTAAGAATAAATCCGCCGTGTCGCAGTAATCTGATGAAATAAAGACGGAAGATATATTGTTGTCTTCATCTGTGTAAACAAAGATGATACTTTCACCGTCTTCTGCCAATTTTGCATACTTTGTAAACGCTTCGTCAATTTCCTCTGTCGTAAGATTGGTTGTATCCGTTTCAAAATAAGTAAAGGTTACGTCGTTTTCAAAGTATTCGGAGTACGATTCATCGCTTTGTAATAACGCATATACGGAGTCAGCATCTGCGGTTAATGTCTTTGTTTCGTTATCAATCGTATAATAAAGACCGCTGTAAATGCTTATTTCCGAAGGTAATTCGTATTCATATACGTATTCTTCATCATCATCGTAGTCTTCTTCTTCGGGAGCATTTACAACCGCAAGTAAAACGTTTATTGCAAGAAGGAGGATAAAGAATACAAAACCGATAATAATTGTTGTTGATTTATATCCCTTTGTTTTTGTTCCCTGTTTGAAGGTAAAATTAAAAACATGAAAAACTCCTTTGTATTTATTATTCATGAGTTTTACCTCCTTTACTGAGTTCTTTGCTTAAGTTAATCAATTTCTTTAGTTTTAAAGGTTCTCCGTTATAGAAGATAAAATAGCCGTAAATACGTGATGCGAGAATGAATACCAAAGCCGTTGCAACAATAAGTATAAGTGTTGATATTATACCGGTTGTAAGACTTACGTATCCGAGTAGCATAAATGCAGGCACAATAAACGGAGAAGAGATTGGAAGCATATAAATTATGTTTGCAATCAGTTCGTTTGCGCCTTCACCCATATTTGCGCTTGAAAGAACGTAAAGGCAGGCATACATGCCAATAATTATAAGAAGGGTAACAACTTTCATGCCTTCCGCAACATCTTCGATTTTTGATACGGAACTTGCCGAAACAACGGTGATTGCCGCAAAGAAGGCAAGGCCGAATACAATCATTATTATTGAAACAATGATTTTTAATACTGAAATGTTTTGGAAGAGGGCAGTGTCATTTAAAATTTCAATCAGCTTATTATATCCGCCTGCCGCATCACCGCTCATGTTTTTACCGATAAATACAGAGATTAATAAACCTGCAATAAGGGATACAAACATTAAAAGCGTTGAAAGCATGAGAGCAATAATCTTACCTGAAAGTATTGCCGCAGGCTTTAGAGAAATAATGAGGTTTTCAACAATCTTTGACGCTTTTTCCGTAACAATTGAAGTTGCAATGATTTCAGCACTGATTGTACAGAATAACATCACACCAAAAAGAATAATATAACAAAGCCAATAGCTGTTGTTGTTAAATTCAGCAAAGGTGTCGTCATATTCGTTAGCGTTTAAGATTTCTTCTGCCGTGTATGTGGAATAATCCGTATATACGTCATAATATTTGGCATATTCAAAAAGACCGGCGATATAATAATTGATGCTTGTTGCGTTTGATTCAAGGTACGAAACAATTGTAATTACATCATTTTCGTCAGCTGTTTCGCTGTTATAAATTGTTTCAAACGAATTTTCTTCGCCGCACTCAATATACATATAGATAAAATCGGATTCTTCACCGGTTAAAGCATCTTCCTTTGCTTCATCATATGTAAGGTCAGTATTTTTAAAGGATAAATCCTTAAATGTTTCATCCTCCTTAAATAATTCGTTTAAAGAATCAATTAATTCATCGTTATCTGAAATAACATATACTTCTTTTATTGATAATTCACCGCTTCCGCCCGCAAGACCTTTGATAAAAGAGAAGGCAGGTATACTTATAAGAGTGATTATAAAAAGTATGAGTATTGTAAATTTGTAGGACTTTGATTTAATGTTCTCAAGAAACGTAAACTTAAGGACTTTTTCAAAGCCTTTAAGTTCGTTTTTATTCATTCGTTTCACCGCCTACTTTTTCTACAAATATTTCATGCAATGAAGGCTCTCTGAGCTCGTATTTTACGATTGAAATATTGTTTGTAACCATGTCGGAAAGTAAAGCTTTCGCCTGGTTTTCGTCAGTTACTCTTAAATTGTAGCCATCGGGAGTTTCCTTTAAAATATT
>CAJOOB010000147.1 GCA_905236025.1 uncultured Lachnospiraceae bacterium | reverse complement strand
TTAAAGTGGATGTCATTCATATGTATCCGCTTTGTTTCAGTGAGTTTTTACGTGTTAACAAGGAAGCTGACATTTGTAATCATATTGAAATGAGAATGCAGGAGCCGCTTAGCGAACACGAATCAAGAGTTGTATATGATTATCTCAAGCTTTATGCTTATGTTGGCGGTATGCCTGAGGTTGTCAATGTATGGCTTGAGACCCAGAGCCTTAAACTGGTTGAAGAAGCGAAGAAAGCTTTCTATGACTCTTATATGGACGAATTTGCGGCTATCGACGATAAGGCCTTAAGACATAAGGTTATTGAGGTTTATTCAAGTGTTGGCAGACAGCTTCTTAAGGAAAACAAGAAGTTTATGTACGGCGAGGTTAGGATTACCGCCAGAGCGCGCGAATATAACGACGCTGTGGAGTGGCTTATTGTTAATAAGTATGTTAGTAAGGTTAACCGTGTGAAGGAGCCGGTTTCTCCGCTTGAGGATAATTCCGACGTTAAGTCGATTGAACTTTTCTTGTCTGATATTGGCATTCTTACTTACATGTATGATTTTGGATATGATGACATTGATATTGCCTTTAAGACGCGTAATGAATATCTTGATGCAATGATTGAGCAGTTTGTTGAGGGCGAACTCCTCTTTAATAATAATATCGGAACCATTTATTACTGGGTTTCTGAGGCAACAGCCAAGATTAATTTCCTCTTTGAGGATGAAGGTAACGTGGTTCCGATTGAAATCAACCTTTCTGACAATACTAAGGCGCAGAGTATTAAGGTGTACAGAGAACGCTTTAATCCTAGGATGTATATGCGTGTTACTATGGATAAATTTATGATGGACAGCGACTGTATCAAACTGCCTGTTTTCTCGGTATGGAATATTTAAATTTTCTGCCGTCTAATGTACTTTTACATTGGTAATATTCTTATGTATGTGTTATAATTTTTAGTGCGTTTGGAGGTTTTTTGGTTTGGACCTTTTTGAATACATGCATTCTAATAATCTGAAAGAGGAATCGCCGCTTGCGTCCCGTATCAGACCGAAAACTTTGGATGAGATTGTCGGTCAGAAGGATGTTATTGGCAAGGATAAGCTCCTTTATCGCGCCATTAAGGCGGATAAACTGAGCTCTATTGTGTTATACGGGCCTCCGGGTACCGGTAAAACCACAATTGCCAAGGTTATTGCTAACACCACTAAGGCTGATTTCAAGCAGATTAATGCTACAGTTGCAAATAAGAAGGATATGGAGGATGTTGTGGAAGCTGCCAAGCAGTCATCGGCAATGTTTGGTAAGCGTACAATTCTTTTTATTGACGAGATTCATCGTTTCAACAAGGCTCAACAGGATTATCTGTTGCCTTTTGTCGAAGACGGGACTTTGATCCTTATCGGTGCCACTACGGAAAACCCTTATTTTGAAGTTAACAAGGCTTTGCTTTCAAGGTCTGTTATTTTTGAACTCAAACCTCTTGAAACGGAGGATATTAAGGAGCTTATTTTGCGTGCGGTTAATGATAATGAGCGCGGTATGGGCTCCTACGATGCTGTGATTGATGACGATGCCCTTGAATTTATGGCTACTCTTGCGGCCGGTGATGCAAGAAATGCCTTAAATGCTATTGAACTGGGTATTCTTACAACGGACAGAAGTGATGACGGTAAGATTCACATCACGCTTGATGTTGCGCAGCAGTGCATCCAGAAGAAAGCGCTTAAATATGATAAAGACGGAGATAATCATTATGATACAATCTCTGCTTTTATAAAGTCCATGCGCGGCTCTGACCCCGATGCCGCGGTTTATTACCTGGCTCGTATGTTAGAAGCGGGTGAGGATATTAATTTTATTGCAAGAAGAATTATGATTTGTGCATCTGAAGATGTGGGTAATGCGGACCCTCGTGCAATGCTGATTGCTGCGGCTGCGGCTTTTGAGGTTAAAAATATCGGCATGCCGGAATCTCAGCTTATTCTTTCTCAGGCTGCCATTTACGTGGCAAACGCGAAAAAGAGTAATGCCTGCACAAATGCCATTTTTGCGGCACGTAAGTTTGTGAGGGAAAACGAAACCTTCCCAATCCCGCCGCATTTACAGGATGCGCATTATAAAGCTTCTGCGGACCTTGGAAGAGGTCTTAATTACGAATATGCGCATGATTTTGAAAACCATTTTTCAAAACAGCAGTATTTACCTGTTGGTATGGAAAACGAAAAGTTCTACATACCGTCTGAAATGGGCGAAGAAAAGGCTGTTAAGGAATGGCATGAATTCTTACGAAAGAGATAAGATGGAAAATATTGTCGAAAACCTTTTGATGGGCAAAATTGAATATGAGCGTCCGGAACTCGAGATTTCCACTCTTTCAATAAATGAAGAGGTTAATAAGGATACAATCTTTGAAGGCTCGTTTCTTGTAAGAAGCGGTAATGAAAACCCGCTTTTATGCAGGATTTATTCGACGAGCGACAGAATCGTTTTGGATAATACTGAATTTAACGCGGTGGAAGCGAAAATCGGTTATTCCATTGATGCTAACGGATTACCTACAGGCAGTGTGCTTGAAGGCTTTATTCATGTTGTCTCTGACGGCGGTGAACAGACAATCCCTGTTAAGGCCGAAATTGTTACAAGAGTGCCTGACACAAGTATAGGCAAGGTTAAGAATATGTTCCACTTTGCCAATTACGTTCAGACGGATTATGACCACGCGGTCGAGCTTTTTAAGAGCGAAAACTTTGCGGAGGTTTTCTTAAATAATGACATAAGGCTTGCGGCTGTGTATGACACACTCAAAAACGCGCCCGATATTGATATGGCAATTGAGGAATTTCTCATTGTCGCCAACAAAAAGAAGCGTATTTCCTTGTCTCTTTCCGAAACGAAAAAGGAATACACCTACGAAAATAAGGATATTATTGACTCAGTTATTATTTCTAAGGATAACTGGGGTTATTTGAATATAAAGGTTACTGCCGATGGCGACTTTATCGATCTTAGCACGGATGAGATTTTCGGAAGCGCGTTTGTGGGCAGTAACTATGAGTTTGTTTTTACAATCAAAGGTGACAAATTATCCAAGGGCACAAATTACGGCAGGATTTTCATTGAATCCGGCCTTAAGAAGTTTGTCTGTGATATTACGGTTAATAACGGTGACAAAAAAGAAAGTAAGAAGCAAAATATTGCCTATGCAACAGCAGAGGTTTGCCGCGCTTATCTTGATTTCAGAACGCATCGTATTGAACTTAATGAGTGGGCTGACAGAACTTTGGAGGCTGTTTCTTTACTTAAGGAAAACGGCGGAGAAACTTATATGTCTATGCTCATTGAAGCGCAGGTGCAATTGGCTATAGGCAATGATTCAGAGGCTTCCTGGCTTATTGAAAGTGTTGCAAACGAGCTTATTGAAATTAAGGACGATCACGTTGAAGAATACTGTTTCTACCTTTATGTTCGTTCCCTTCAAAGAAGGGATCCGCAGATTAATGCGGAAATGTGCGAAAAGGTGATGGAATATTATGATAACGGGCACAAAAGCCTGATGGTTTTGTGGACTCTTCTTTATATGGATGATTCCATTGAAATTAACCCGAGTATGAAGCTTGCAAGAATAAAAGAGCAGTACGAAGCGGGCATGCGAAGCCCTATCATGTATTACGAGGCGGCAGCTGTTTTGTGCGAATTTCCGCAGCTTTTAAGAGTTCTTAATCCTTTTGAGGTTCAGGTCATTAATTTTGCGGTTAAATATGAGTTTGTTACGGCTAAGCTTATTGAGCAGTTTGCTGACCTTGCAATGACGGAAAAGAGCATGACGGCTGTTTTATTCAGAACAATGGACTCTTTGTATGAACTTACAAAGAATCAGCGCCTTCTTGCGGGGATGATAAGCCAGCTTATAAGAAACAACAAGGTGGGGCCGAAATACCTTAAATGGTACGCAGAGGGTATTAAGAACAACATTAAGATTGCCGGTATTTATGAGCATTACATTTATTCTTTTAACGAAGAAATTAAGATTAACATTCCTAAAAATGTTCTTACTTACTTTATGTATAACATTGATATTACAAGCGAAAAGCTTGCTCGTGTATATGCATACGTAATTAAAAATAAAAACAAAATGCCTGAGATGTATAATGCGTATCGCCGCCAGATTGAGCGATATGCGCGTTTATCAATGTCATCGGGCAGGATTAACAAATTCCTTGCAACCATCTATGAGGACGTGCTGCAGGATGAATTTATAACGCTTGACATTTTGCCAATGCTTCCGGGGATTTTGTGCAGTTACGCTCTTGAAATTAAGACGGAAGGGCTTGTTAAGGTTAAGGTTATTCACGAAGGCTTAAGCGAAGTCTTTGAAACGGAAATTAAGGATAATCTGGCCTATGTCCGCATTTACACTGAAGATGCGATTATTTTCTTTGAGGACAAAAACGGCGTCTTATACCAGTCTGATATTGACTATAAAATGGTTAAGCTTTTTGAAAAGGAAGAGCTTTTAAAAACCTGCTTTGACATTTTCCCTAAAGATGTGGGACTTTGCTTACATTTTGCGGAAAAATTCATTAAATACAGAAATGAATCGGATAAATCAATTGGCGTTTTGCGTACACTTCTTTTAGTGGATGAGGTGCGCCCTGAGTATAAGAGTTTAATTGAAGAAGAGGTTGTTGATTATTATTATGATAATAATGAGACAGATTCCCTTGATGAATTCCTGCTTGGTGTTGATGCAATAAAAATGAGTCCTGCTTTAAGAGGTAAAATTTTGGAACTTGCCATTATCAGAGGCATTTATTCAAAAGCTATAGAGATTATTGACAAGTTTGGATATTCGGACGTTGAGCCGCGCCGCCTTATCATGCTTCTTACAAAGATTATTGCGGAAAAGGGTGACGACTATGATTTGCTTACTCTTTCTATGTGCAGTTATGTATTTAAGAAGGGCAAGTATAAC
>CAJOOB010000146.1 GCA_905236025.1 uncultured Lachnospiraceae bacterium | reverse complement strand
GTCGGTATGCTTAACGTTTTGGTAACCATCTTCCTTGCAAATACGGTTGATTACGGTGAATTAAAGAATGGCAGAAGAGAAGAATCGGTTATCTTCTCTATGCAGACTTTTGTTGTTAAGCTTGCAAGCGGTATTGCAGCACTTGTTGCTTCGATCTGCCTTACGGTATTTAAAATCAGTGAAAGCGATAATGAAATTGAAGCGGTTTCCAGAAGCCTTGTGAGTGGTGCAAAATCACTTATCAGTGATATTCAGGCAAGCGGAGCCACCGTTGTTTCAAATGATTCTCTTGCGGGGCTGAGACTTGTAATGACATTACTTCCAATCTTTGGGCTTGTTATTGCGGTTATTTTATTCAAGAAGAAATTTATTCTTACTGATGAAAAGACAGAAGAAATTCAGAGCTTACTTATTGAAAGAAGAGGAGAAATTGTAAGAGAGTAATGTAAATGTGTTTGCCTTAAATGGCAGGAATGGAATGAGTTATGGCATATAATATTGATTTTGACATTGCGGCTGTAATTATTAATTTAGTTGTGCTCATATGTCTGTATACAATGAAAGATATGAAAAAACTTGATAATAAGGTTTTCAGTATTCTCATTATATGTAATTTTATGTGTTCTTTGTTTGATTTACAAAGTGCGTGGGGGATCAGTTATCCGTTTGAGGTTGTAACTGAGCACACGGTGCTTTATACATATCTTTACATGTTATTCCATGTGCTTGCAGGCAGTGCCATATATGTATATGTAACCATGGTTTCGGGCAAGTTTTATGTATACAAAAAATTGCATTATGTTATTATGCTTGCACCGCAGACTGTTGCGGAACTCCTGGTGATTACAAATCCGTTCCACCATTTGGTATTTTGGTTTGATTCTAAAGGTTACCACAGAGGCCCCGGACTTGCAGTTCTTTATATAAGTATAGGCTTTTATTTAATTGCATTTTTGGTTCATTTATTAAAAAATCATGCAAGTATTAAGAAAAAGCGTATAATAATGCTTTTCTCCGTGATTATAATGAATATTGCCGCAATTATTGTGCAATTCCTTCATCCTGAGCTTTTGTTTGAACTCTTTGTTCAGGCCGTTGTATACATTGCGGTGCTTCTTTCGATTGAAGATGAGGGATGCTTATATAACAAGGATTTTGATGCATATAACAAAGAAGCTTTTGTAAGTGATATGAGAACATGGTTATACTCCGGTAACAGATTCTCGTTAATCATTATAAAAATCCTTAATCTTCCTTCGTATCAGACGCTTTTGGGCGACGGACAGATTAATAATTTGTTAAAATCAGTTATTTCATGGATTAATAAAACGAGCAAAAATATCACGATTTATCTTGTAAACAATACTTCGATCGTTATACAGATTGATTCAAGACATATTGATAAAACTCATGAATTATCTCGGGCAATCTATGAAAGATTGAAAAAGGAATTTATATGTAACGATGCATGTGTGACCTTTGAAAGTCAGATTTATGAGATTTTCCTGCCCGATGATATTGATAATCTTGAAGATGTCATGACTGTTTTAAATCAACAGTGCGACAGTAACGAGCGTACCAAACTTTATTCGGGGACTGATTTACTTGAGGTTAAGGAAGTAATAGCCATAGACAAGGCGATACAAAGAGCCTTAAAGGCGGATGAGTTTGACGTTTATTATCAGCCGGTGATTGATTTAAGAACCAAAAAGGTGGTTTCTGTTGAGGCTTTGGTCAGATTATTTGATAAAAAGCTCGGACACCTTGATCCGGAGAGATTTATCCCGATTGCCGAAAAGAACGGTACAATTGCCAAAATCGGTGAGATGGTTTTTGATAAAGTATGTAAGTTTATTTCTGAAAACAATCTTTTGGTTTATGGAATTCACACCGTTGAGGTTAATCTTTCGGCCGTTCAGTGTATGCAGAAGGATTTGGTTGAGAATTACATCAAATGCATGAAGAAATATAACGTTTCTGCATCAATGATTACGCTTGAAATAACAGAAAAAGCGTTTATAAATGATTACAGGATTTTAAAGAATATTATCACGAAGCTCAGAGCAATTGGGTTTAATATGGTTTTGGATAATTATTCCGCAAGCTGTATTAATCTGAATGCCATGCTTGAGTTCGATTTTAAGCATATAAAGACTGAAAAACGTCTTATGGAAAATTATACGTCTGATAAAGCCGCAGAAATTTTTGTGGATCAGATTGCGTATTATCTGCATGAGGCGGGAAAGGAAGTGACAATTGAAGGTGTTGAGACAAAAAAACAGATTGAAATTCTTTTGAAAAAGAATTTTGAATATCTTCAGGGATTTTATTTTTCAGTACCTTTGGATGCGTTTGGAATTATGGCATATTTAAGAGACTATACATGGAAGGATTATGAAATTAAAGATGATGAATGAGAAAAACGTGAGTATGAAGAAACACGTTTTTAAGGTTGATATTAATGAAGTATCAACTTTTAATGATAATGACCATTCGGGATACGGAGAGTTTCAGGGATTTGGGACGTCTCTTTGCTGGTGGGCCAATAGGGTGGGCTACAGCGAAAAGATGACAAAATTGTCAGGTGAGTATTTTTTTAATAAAGAAAAAGGTCTTGGAATGACGATTGGCCGCTACAATGTGGGCGGTGGCGATAATGTTTCAAAAGACGGCACGGAGCCTTCGGATATTTTAAAGATGCTTCCATATGAAGCGAGATTTGATCAGACAAAGTTTGAGGAATACGATAGACTTAAGTATTTAAAAACCATTGCAAAGCCGCATAAAGAGCATATTAAACGTTCGGATTCTGTGGTACCGGGCTTCGCTAAGGACGTTACCGTTATTGAACTTAATGATGAACACACAAAAGATTATTATATTAAGAATTTTGACAGAGCTGACTTTGAGGCGGGCTTTGCGTGGAATTATGACGAAAATTCGGATAAAAACCAGATTAATGTGCTTTTAGAGGCAAAAAAACAGGCAAAAAATGAATTTATTGCGGAAGCCTTTTCAAATTCACCGCCTTATTTTCTTAATTATTCGGGCTGCAGCTGTGGATTTTTACCTGCGGATAAGGATAATTTAAGAAAAGAATCATATAACGCTTTTGCGGACTACATGACGGATGTTATGAAGATTATTAAAGATAAATATGATATTCATTTTCAGTCTGCTGACCCGATGAACGAGCCGTATACGGCGTATTGGGATGCGTTTAGCGTTAAGCAGGAAGGCTGCCATTTTGATCAGGGTAAATCTCAATCCGACATTTTGCTTAAGTTTAAGGAAAAACTTGTGGAAAAAGGAATGTCTGACGTTTTAATATGCGCAACGGATGAAACAAGTATTGATGTGGCCATTGACTCTTATAAAGCATTAAGTAATGAGGCAAAGAATATTGTTCAAAGAATTGACACTCATGCGTATATGGGTGATAAGAGACGTGAATTAAAGACTCTTGCAATCACAGAAAAGAAGAATCTTTGGATGAGCGAGGTTGACGGAACTTATAAGGCCGGGGATTTTTCTAAAGAGGCCGATTGCGAAAATAAAGAAATGTCGCAGGCGCTTGGTATTGCTTCTGCGGTACTTAAGGATTTGTGCGAGATGCAGCCATCGGCATGGATATTATGGGATGCGGTTGATGTACACGCCGATAAAAATAACGAGTTTGATGCTGATTCTTTGGAGATAATAAAGGGATTTATAAAGGCCGAAGAAGGAAACAGCTTCTGGGGACTTGCCATTGGCGACCATAATAACGAAAATATTGTTCTTACAAAGAAATATTACGGGTTTGGCCAGCTTTCAAGGTACATAAGACCGGGTATGACGCTTGTAAGTCTGGTAAATGTGGGTGATTCGAATGATGAAAACTGTACCGATTATGCAACGGGATTACACGGTATTGCCGCATTTGACAAACATACAAAGAATACAAGTGTTGTAATTACCAATAATACAAGTGACGGGGTTGTGGCGGATGTTGATTTTTCTGACTTTTTACATGTCTTTGATGAGGATTTTTCAGAAAAATTTAAGATTAGTGTTATAAGAACCTCCGGAAGCCTAAAAAAGGGGGAAAACTGGGCTGATGTTACGGATAAATGCAATCTTTTCTTTGATTGCAAAACGGGAATTTGTACATTAGAATTAATTTCAAATTCAATTCAAACAATTGTAATAAGTAAAAAACAGGAGGGCAAGTATGCATAAATTTCAACCATATCCGTTAGATTTACTTGAGGTAAATCCGTTTCTAAAGCTTTCAAAAGAATGGGCTTTGGTTACTGCGGGAGATAAAACAAAGAATAATTTAATGACCGTAAGCTGGGGTGCTTTTGGAGAAATCTGGGGAAAGCATGCGGTTACAATTTATATAAGAGAATCAAGATTTACAAAGGAATTTATTGATAAAGGCGAGTTTTTCTCTTTATCATTCCTTTCCGAGGATTACAAAAATGCGCTTAATGTTTGCGGTTCAAAGAGCGGTAGAGACACGGACAAGTGGAAAGAGGCCGGTCTTACCGTAAATACTCATCTTGGAATTCCTTTCCCTGATGAAGCAAACCTTCTTATTCTCTGTAAGAAAATGGCTGCCGTTCCAATGCCGTTTGATTCTTTTACGGACAAGAGTATTGAAAAGAAATGGTATAAAGATGGGGATGCTCATGTAATGTATATTGGGGAAATTCTTGAGATTTTGGCAAGATAGGATACTTGATTTTTTAATCTTTAGTTGTATAATCAATTAAACTACGAAAGATTAAGGAGTATACCGCCATGAGTAAAGATTTGACAGTCGGAGACCCAAGGAGCGTGCTTTGGAAATTTTGCATGCCGCTTTTTGGAAGCGTTATTTTTCAACAGTTGTACAATATCGCAGACAGTCTTGTGGCGGGGAAATTTATTGGTGAAAATGCCCTTGCGGCAGTGGGAAACAGTTACGAAATCACCCTTATTTTTATTGCCTTTGCGTTTGGCTGTAATATTGGGTGTTCCGTTGTTACAAGCGGTTTCTTCGGCTCAAGGGATTATACGTCTTTAAAGACCGCAGTTTATACCACACTTATTTCAAGTGGAATAATCTGCGGTTTGTTAATGCTTTTTGGTCTTGTGTTTGGCGGGACTTTGCTAAATGCAATAAACACGCCGTCTGATATTTTTTCTGATTCACTTTTATATTTAAATATTTATGTTTTGGGCTTGCCGTTTATGTTCTTTTATAACATTGCGACCGGTATTTTTTCTGCGCTTGGCGATTCAAAGACCCCGTTTATTTTCCTTGCAATATCATCAACTGCAAATATTTTGGTGGATATTGTCTTTGTTGTCTGTTTTAAAATGGGAGTTAGCGGTGTTGCCTGGGCAACGTTTTTGTGTCAGGGTGTAAGTTGTGTTTTGGCAATATGCGTTGTTTTTAAACATCTTGGAAAAATAAAGACGCAGACAAAACCCGAGTTGTTTTCTTTTAAAATTCTCAAAAAGCTTGCATATATTGCAATTCCAAGTATTTTACAGCAAACTTTTATATCGGTGGGGAATATTCTTATACAGAGCGTTATTAACGGCTTTGGTGCCGGCGTAATTGCAGGATATTCTGGAGCCGTTAAATTAAATAATATGGTAATTACCTCATTTACAACCATAGGTAACGGTATTTCAAATTATACCGCGCAAAACCTTGGTGCAGGCAAGAGAGAGCGTATAAGAGAAGGCTTTAAGGCGGGAACTTTGATGGTATTTAAAATCTCAATTCCCGTTATCATTCTTTATGTTTTCTTTGGAAGATACCTTTTGTATCTCTTCCTTGACTCGAGTGCAAAAATCGCGCTTAATACGGGCGAAACATTTCTTAGAGTGTTATCTCCGTTTTATGTTGTTATATCAATAAAACTTGTGGCGGATGGTATTTTAAGAGGTTCGGGGTTAATGAAACTCTTTATGATATCAACGTTTACAGATCTTTTGCTGCGTGTGGCTTTGGCGATTTTGCTTTCCAAAACGGAACTTGGGGCAACAGGTATCTGGTGTGCATGGCCAATAGGGTGGGTCATTGCCACGGTGCTTTCCTGCGTCTTTTATTTCTTTACATATGTGGGAAATGATAGTAAAATAAAAGAAATGTAGGGCTTCGTGAAACAGGGTGAAAGGCGTGAGTATGAAAATGAAAAAAAATACTAATCAACTTGAAACCAAAAAACGGAATAAAACAAGAAGGATTATTACAATAATTGTGCTTGCTGCAAGTGCACTTGCAATAATTATCTCGGGTTTAATGACAATAAGTATTGAAGGTGAATCCGGTGAAACAAACATTGAAACCGGTGACGTTATTGAGGACGAATACAATCTTTTAACATATCTTTTAAATTATCAGACAATTTATTACGGTCAGGAAGAAGGACTTGAAACAACGCAGGTAAATGCGATTGGACAGACTAAAGACGGATATATGTGGTTTGGTACTTACTCCGGTTTGTACAGATATGACGGTGTTCAGTTTGATAAGATTACCTTAGATAAAAACATTTCAAGCGTAATGACTTTATATTCGGGATACGACGAAAGATTGTGGATTGGCACAAATGAAAGCGGCGTATTTTCTTATGATATTTCAACGGGAAAAGTGACACAGTACGGCGATGAAAGCGTCATACCATCCCTCTCTATAAGATCACTTTGTGTTGATAAAGACGGAAATATGTATGTTGGTACAGTTTCAAGCATGTTTAAAATAACAACGGATGATGAAATTGTTGTGCTTGATTCTGACTCTGACATTACTGCGGTAATCGATATGGATTTAATGCCGGACGGAAGAATAATTGGGGTCACAGAGTCCGGTATTTTGTTTGTGTTGCAGGATGACGAAATTGCATATAAGGAAAAATCCGGCAATTCAGGTGTTTATTATCTTTCTACAGGTATAAGGGATAACAATGAAATACTGGTTGGTACAACCGGAAATCAAATTGAGGTATTTGATGTTGAAAACGGCAAACTTGTAAGGATTAATACAATCACAGATTTAGAGACATCTTATTATAACGATTTTTTATATGATGAAAATTACGGCGGATTTTTCTTCTGTGCGGAAAACGGAATGGGGTTTATTCCTCAAACCGTTGAAGAAGAGGATGAGGAGATTGATAATGAATACTTGGAGTATGCAGATAATGAAGATATTACGCCTGACCAGGTTACCTACTTTACCGAACCCGGATTTAAGAATTCGGTTTCGGATGTAATGATGGACAATCAGGGTAATGTTTGGTTTTCATCTGATATTGACGGCGTTGTGGAACTTGCGGAAAGCAGTTTTATTGATATCTTTTCAATTGCCGGTATTCCGGAAACAGTTGCAAACTGTACGCTTATTGACGGAGATATATTATATGCGGGAACCGACAGCGGCCTTTATGCAATTGATAAGCTTACGTATGAAATATATGATTATGATTACCTTGAAATGTTTGAGGGAGAACGTGTTCGACATATTATGCAGGATTCAAACGGGAATCTTTGGATCAGTACATACAGTGAAAACGGTTTGGTAAAGGTTTCGACAGACGGCAGCATAACCTGTTTTAATGCATCAGGTAAGAATATGATTGGCGGCAGATTCAGAATGAGCATTGAGCTGTCTGACGGCACAATTGTTGCCGCAAGTAATGAAGGTTTAAATTTTATAAGTGAAGATACCGTTGTTTCAACACTATCTCAGTATGAAGGTCAAGATATTCCTCAGGTTCTTACAATGCTTGAAAATTCGGACGGAGAGTTGATGATTGGAACCGACGGTGGCGGTATATTTATAATTAAAGATGGTGAGGTTATTGACAGATACGATAAAGAAGACGGTTTGGAATCCCTTGTGGTATTAAGAATTGTTCCGTATGATTACGGATATTTTTACGTTGCAAGTAACGGTATATATCTTCATACAAACGGTGAAACAATAAAAAGGGCGGAGTATTTTCCGTATACAAACAATTATGATATTATTATGACCCCAAACTTCAGTGCGTGGGTTACTTCAAGTGCCGGAATATATGAAGTGAATTTATATGATATGACATTTGATAATTTGCAATATAATTATGTGCTGCTTAATTATACAAGAGGACTTGATACGTCTCTTACCGCAAATTCATGGAATACGTTTGATGAAGAGGACGGATATGTGTATTTATGCTGCGCGAACGGTGTTAAAGCAATTGATGCATATTTTTATTTCCTCTATTCATCTGCAAATTATCATGTTGGTATTAACAGCATTATTTCGGATGGAGAAGAAATTGAAAGTATAGATACAAACCCTTATAAATATGTTCTCCCAAGTGATGCAACAAATATTGAAATTAAGCTTTCGGTACTCAATTATCAGCTTTCGAATCCTTTAATTCACGTTTATATTGAAGGACTCGATGATGAAGGAACATATATGTATCAAAAGGATCTGCATGCTCTTGATTATACGTATATTCCTTACGGAACTTATGCTTTGCATATTGAGGTTATTGATACAAGCACCGCCAGTGTGCAAAAAGAGGTTGTTTATATTATCAGAAAAAAAGCAAATATATTTGAACTTCCTGTTACAAAAGTGGTAATTATCCTGTTAATCATGTATGTTACAGCCTTTATGGTGTATAGAATCATGAAGGCAACCATTATAAGGTCACAGTACGAGCAGGTAAAAGAAGCAAAGGATGAGGCGGAACGTGCAAATATGGCAAAATCACGTTTCCTTGCCAATATGTCGCACGAGATAAGAACTCCTATAAATACAATTATCGGCATGGATGAAATGATTATCCGTGAAGACAGAAGTCTTGATACAAAAGAATATTCAGGCAATATTTTGGGATATGCGAGTGCAATAAAGAAAGCTTCGGAGTCACTACTTGGCCTTGTAAACGATATTTTGGACCTATCAAAGGTTGAATCCGGAAAGATGAACCTTGTTGAAGATGAGTTTGACAGTGTAGATCTTATCCGCTCGATTTTAAGCATGGTTAAGATTAAAGCAAAGGAAAAGGATTTAATGCTTGTTGAAGAAGTGGATCCAAATATTCCTTCGCGTTTGTACGGTGATCCGGGAAAGATTAAGCAGATACTTTTAAATCTCTTATCAAATTCCATTAAATATACTCCAAACGGCTCTGTGACCTTTACTGCAAAATTATTAGAGGACAATGGCTGTGACTGTGTAATAAGATACGCTGTTAAAGATACCGGAATTGGTATCAAAGAGGAGGATATGGATAAGCTTTTTACAGCATTTGAAAGAGTGGACGAAAAGAAAAACAGCGGAATTTTGGGAACGGGTCTTGGTTTAAATATTTCAAGTCAGTTTGCGGCCCTTATGGGTACAGAGATAAAGGTTGAAAGCGAATACGGTTTGGGCTCGGAGTTTAGCTTTACCGTAAAACAAAAGGTTATAGATAAAACCCCTATTGGCGAATTTAAAGAAGTAGAGAGCATTGATTATAACGCTCCATATGTGCCTTTATTTACCGCACCTTTGGCAAATATCATGGTTGTTGATGACAATGACATGAATTTACAGGTTATTTCAAACCTTCTTAAGGCTACAAAGGTAAAGATAAAACCTGTTACAAGCGGAAAGGAATGTCTTAATCTTCTTGGAACAAATAAGGATGAGTGTCCGTACAATATGGTTCTTTTGGATCACATGATGCCTGAGATGGACGGCATTGAAACCTGTGAAAAGATAAGGAAAAATTTTAATGATTTACCGGTAATTGCCCTTACCGCAAATGCAGCAACAAGCGGCGAAGATTTTTACAAGGAAAAAGGCTTTGACGGTTACCTTGCAAAGCCTGTTGACGGAAGAAAACTTGAAGAAGTAATTAAGAGTTATCTTCCGAATGCCCTTTTAGAAGAACCGGTTGCGGTTGTTAATGAAGAACAAGCAGAACCGAAAAGTGATAAATACGCATTTTTATGTGATCTTAAGGGTATTGATTTTAGTGAAGGCGTTAAAAATTGTGGTAGCAGAAGTGCTTATTTGGAGACAATACAGACTTTTTATGATACACTTGAAGAAAAGGCGGATGAACTTGAAACGGCGTATAATAAAGAGGACTGGGAATTTTACACAATAAAAGTTCATGCTTTAAAGAGCAGTGCAAGAATTGTGGGGGCAAAGAAACTTTCAGAACTTGCGCTTTCCTTAGAGAATGCCGGTAAGTCCGGAAATATTGATTTCATAAAAGAAAACACCGGTACGCTTTTAAGAATGTACCGTGAATATCTTATAATTCTTTCGGGCCTTTCAAATGATGATACGGATGATACAAAAGAAAAAGTGCCGGAGGATATGTTGGCCGATGCATATGCTGCATTTAAGGAATTTGCTGCATCCATGGATTATGATTCTTCGGAGATGGTTTTGGATTCCCTGAAAGAGTATTCTTTACCAAAAGAAGATGCGATAAGATTTAAGAAAATAGAAGTAAAATTAAAAGAGCTTAAGTGGGATGAAATTGTTAATATACTTAATGAGCGATAATTGTAATACGGAAGGGATTACTTATGACAAAAAACAACAGGATAATGATTATTGGGAGCAAGGAAACGTTCCTTGTAAGGGCACTTGTTAATAAGCTTTCGGATGCAGGGTATGATTCTTCATTTGTGTTTGCGGATGTGGACTGTGTAAATGAAGTATGGAGTGAATTTAATACATATGTTTATTATCTTGAAATGAATGAAACTGCGGATTCTAAGCTTCTTATTTTCTTAAAGGATAAACTTAGAGCCGAAGATAAGCAGATTATCCTTATCAGTGACGTTGCGGACAAAGATGCGTTTTGCGACGGTATTGGCAGAGAGATGGTGGGTAAGGTCTTTATCAGACCACTTGATATTTTTTTATTTACGGAATATGTGGAAGCGGGTAGCTTTGGGTCGGCGTTTGATGATGCCAAAAAGCATATTTTAATTGTTGATGACGATCCAACGTATATGGGTCTTATAAGGGGCTGGCTTAACGGTAAATACAAGGTTTCAATGGCAAACTCGGGAATGCAGGCAATATCCTGGCTTGCAAACAATAAGGCGGATTTGATTCTTTTGGATTATGAAATGCCTGTAACTCCGGGGCCAAAGGTTATGGAGATGTTAAGAAGTGAAAGTACCACCAAGGATATTCCTGTTATTTTCCTTACCGGTAAGAGTGATAAAGAGAGCGTTGTTCAGGTTTTAAATCTTAAGCCTGAAGGTTATATTCTTAAGTCTGTTACGCAAAATGAACTTATTGAAAAAATCGCAGAATTTTTTTCAAAACGGTTAAAATAAATTCTATTGTATGATATACTTATCTTTGTGAATATTGATTAAAATGCGAGCATAAACCCGTATGGATTTATGTAATTTTCACAAATCAAATAAACAAAGAGGTAGAAATGAAGGAACTTATGCTTGGCAACAAAGCTGTTGCCAGAGGACTTTACGAAGCGGGTGTCTCATTTATTTCAAGTTATCCGGGTACTCCGAGTACAGAGATAACAGAAGAAGCAGTCAAATATGACGAAATTTATTGCGAGTGGGCACCAAATGAAAAAGTTGCGGCTGAAGCTGCTTTTGGAGCTTCTCTCGCGGGAAAAAGATCTTTTTGTGCCATGAAGCACGTCGGTATGAATGTTGCCGCAGATCCGTTATACACAATGTCATACACCGGAGTTAATGCCGGTATGGTATTTGGAGTTGCGGATGATGCAGGAATGCATTCATCTCAAAATGAGCAGGACAGCAGAAATCATGCAATTGCATCCAAGGTACCAATGCTTGAGCCTTCGGATTCAAAGGAAGCTAAGGAATTTGCCAAGCTTGCATATGAAATCTCGGAAGAGTTTGATACTCCTGTTCTTTTAAAGATGTGTACAAGAGTTGCACATTCTCAATCTGTAGTTGAAACCGAAGAAAGAAAAGAATATACAAAACCATATGTAAAAGACATTGCGAAGTATGTTATGATGCCGGGTAATGCCATTAAAAAGCATCCTGTTGTTGAAGAAAGAACAAGGAGGCTTACAGAGTATGCCGAAACAACACCAATAAACAGAATTGAAAAAGGTGACGGAGAGATTGGTATTATCACATCTTCAACCTCTTATCAGTATGCAAAGGAAATTTTCGGTGATTCTGCATCAATTCTCAAACTCGGTATG
>CAJOOB010000145.1 GCA_905236025.1 uncultured Lachnospiraceae bacterium | reverse complement strand
GGTATTTATTTTTGTTGTTTCCAACGTCATTATAATAAACATTAACCCCCGCTTTGTCAAGTAAATACGGGTCTAAACCCAAAATGCGCAGCCAATTGCTGCGCATCTTTTATTTAATAAATATTAGTCATTAAAGCTTTTCTTTAATACGGCACCCTTATCTGCGGATGTAACAAGGTTAGCGTACCTTGCAAGATAACCTGTTGTAACCTTTGGTTCTCTTGGCTTCCACTTAGAAAGACGCTCTTTAATAACATCGTCAGAAACCAAAAGTTCAATTTTATTGTTGTTAATGTCAATTCTGATCATATCGCCTTCTTCAACAATTGCGATTGGTCCGCCCTGTGCAGCTTCAGGAGAAACATGTCCTATAGAAGCACCACGGGATGCACCTGAGAAACGGCCATCGGTAATAAGGGCTACAGATGAACCAAGTCCCATACCTGCAATTGCGGATGTAGGATTAAGCATTTCTCTCATACCCGGGCCGCCTTTTGGTCCTTCGTATCTGATAACAACAACATCACCTGCAACAATCTTTCCACCCTTAATTGCTGCAATTGCGTCTTCTTCACATTCAAATACTCTTGCAGGACCTTCATGATAAAGCATTTCAGGAACAACGGCTGAACGCTTTACAACACATGAATCAGGGGCAATGTTACCGCGAAGTACGGCAATACCGCCAACAGGGCTGTAAGGATTATCAATTGGTCTGATAACTTCAGGGTTTCTGTTTACGCAGTATTTGATATTTTCGCCGACAGTCTTACCTGTAGCGGTAATACAATCAAGATTAAGAAGATCCTTCTTTGCAAGCTCGTTCATAACAGCATATACGCCGCCTGCTTCATTTAAGTCTTCAATATATGTATGACCCGCAGGTGCAAGGTGGCAAAGGTTTGGTGTCTTTGCAGACAATTCGTTTGCAATATCAAGGTTAAGTTCTACACCTGCTTCATGGGCGATTGCCGGTAAGTGAAGCATTGAGTTTGTACTGCAACCAAGAGCCATATCCACAGTAAGGGCATTAATGAATGCATCTTTTGTCATGATATCTCTCGGACGGATATTCTTTTCATAAAGTTCCATAACCTTCATGCCGGCTTCTTTCGCAAGACGGATTCTTGCTGAATAAACGGCAGGAATTGTACCGTTACCCTTAAGACCCATACCAAGAACTTCGGTAAGACAGTTCATGGAGTTAGCTGTATACATTCCTGAGCATGAACCGCAGGTTGGACAGGCATTATTTACAAATTCTTCCACATCTTCTTCCGTCATTGTTCCTGCTGCATGTGAACCTACAGCCTCAAACATGCTTGAAAGAGATGTCTTCTTTCCGTGTACGTGACCTGCAAGCATTGGGCCGCCCGAAACAAACACGGTTGGAATGTTAACTCTTGCTGCAGCCATTAAAAGGCCCGGAACGTTTTTATCACAGTTTGGAATCATGACAAGAGCATCAAACTGGTGAGCAAGTGCCATACACTCTGTGGAATCACAAATAAGGTCTCTTGTAACAAGAGAATACTTCATTCCCACATGACCCATCGCAATACCGTCACAAACGGCAATTGCAGGGAACACAACAGGAGTACCGCCTGCCATTGCAACGCCAAGCTTTACGGCCTCCGTAATTTTATCAATATTCATATGGCCCGGTACAATCTCATTAAATGAGCTTACAATACCTACCAAAGGTTTACGCATCTCTTCTTTTGTAAAGCCGAGAGCATTTAACAACGATCTTTGAGGTGCCGAAGCAACTCCCTGTGTTATAACATCACTTTTCTTGGACATTTTTCGTATTCCTTTCTGACATTTGTTTATTTGAATCCATATAAATGCAGATTTAAATTCATTATTTGATTCTGTTTGCTATTTCGTCACCCATTTCAGTACAGCTGACAAGCTTCATACCGTCTGACATAAGGTCAATCGTTCTGATACCGTCTGCAATTACCTCTCTTACGGCGTTATCAACAGCGTCCGCTTCCTTATCAAGGTTGAAAGAGTATCTTAACATCATTGAAGCCGAAAGAATTGTGGCAATAGGGTTTGCCTTATTTGTACCTGCAATATCAGGAGCTGAACCGTGGCTTGGCTCGTATAAACCAAGTGAGCCGCTTCCTAAACTTGCGCTTGAAAGCATACCGATTGAACCTGTAATCATGCTTGCTTCATCTGAAAGAATATCACCAAACATGTTTTCCGTAAGAACAACGTCAAACTGAGCAGGATCCTTAACTAACTGCATCGCACAGTTATCAACGAGCATATGTGAAAGAGTAACTTCCGGATAATCCTTTGAAACCTCTGTTACAACTTTCTTCCAAAGTCTTGAAGAATCCAAAACGTTTGCCTTATCAACGCTAATTACGTTCTTTCTTCTCTTCATTGCAATTTCAAATGCCTTGATTGCAATTCTTCTGATTTCGTTTTCGTTATATGTAAGAGTGTCAGTCGCGGTCATTACGCCGTCAACTTCCTCTGTTTTTCTTGCGCCAAAGTACAAACCGCCCGTAAGTTCGCGGACAATAATCATATCAAAGCCCTTATCCGCAACCTCTTCCTTAAGAGGGCATGCCCCTTTAAGTTCATTGTATAAATAAGCGGGACGAAGGTTTGCAAATAAACCAAGGCCCTTCCTGATGGCCAAAAGTCCGGCTTCAGGTCTTAAGTTCGGAGGAAGCTCATACCACTTATCAACTCCTACTTTTCCGCCCACCGCGCCAAGCAATACCGCGTCAGATTTTTTTGCTGTCTCTAATGCTTCGTCACTTAAAGGCACGCCGCATGCATCAATGGAAACACCTCCCATTAATACCTCTGTATAATTAAAAGTATGTCCGTACACAGAAGCCACTTTATCAAGTACTTTTCTTGCTTCTCTTACAATTTCCGGTCCAATTCCGTCTCCCGGAATCACTGCAATATTAAAATTCATTTTTTTCTCCTAAAACAAAATAATTGCGAATGCAAATCCGCGCCAAAACATATATTACAATACGTGAAAAAAATTTGCAAGCCAAACCAAAAAGCGCCGTATAATAAAAAATTGCCTCTTTAGTAAGAGGCAACCTTGTTGTTCGTTTTTTTGCGTGACATAAGCCTGTACAATCCCATACACAAAAGCGAAATACCCACTCCCGTCACAATAACACCAATCATAAGACATGTAAGCGCGATTTTATCACTTGGTGTTGAAACAATGTAATATATTCCAAATGCCATAAGTAGTGCACCGGAAGCCACAGATATTGCACCGATTGCCGTAACAACATTCGGTGAATATAACGGATTATCCGATAAAACTATTGCCATTGTAATACCCGCAATAAGCAAAGCCAAAACAATGAACATAAACATTACTATATTCATATATACGCATCCTTCTGAAAATGTATTTATAACTTACAATAACAATATAACATATGAAGGTAAAATAGTGATAAATAGCGTATAAAGTTTTTCTAAATATCTTATGCGTTAGCCTTTTCAACTTCAGAAATGGCTGTTTTTTTCATTGGGATACGGCAGTTTTTATTGTTGCCGAATTCAACAATAACCATATCATCTTCAACATCCAATACAACGCCGTAAAAGCCTGATGTTGTAAGAACGCTGTCACCAACTTCGATTGAGTTAAGAGTTGCCTGAAGCTTCTGCTGCTGCTTCTTCTGTGGACGAATCATAAGGAAATAAATTCCCAAACCAAAGATTGCAATATAAGCAACCAAAAAGATTAACGATCCTGTAGATGTTGATGATGCAGCTGTTAATAATATATTATCCATTGATAAAATTCTCCTCTTTTTTCTTTTTGTATTCCGCGAAACAACCGTTATCAATCGCATCGCGAATTTCGCTCATCATTGTATTATAAAAATACAAATTATGCAAGACACATAATCTCATACCAAGCATTTCG
>CAJOOB010000144.1 GCA_905236025.1 uncultured Lachnospiraceae bacterium | reverse complement strand
ATTATTCAACATTCTGAACCTGTTCTCTAATCTTTCAATGGTTGTCTTTAAATCAATACCATAATTAGAGATTGCAATATCACTGCACTTTGAAAGAATTGTATTGGATTCTCTGTTCATTTCCTGAGTAACAAAATCAAGTCTCTTACCCAATTCTCCGCCTTTTTTAAGTTCGTTTCGCATGGTATTTATGTGACTCTTTAATCTTACAAGCTCTTCGTCAACACAAACCTTATCCGCATACATTGTAACTTCTGCTGCAATCCTGTTATTGTCAATATCCGTATTTGCAAGAAGTTCACGGACTTTTTCCTCAATCTTTGCACGGTATTCCGCAATCGATGCAGGTGAACGCTTTGCAATATTGTCTACCGTTTCCTGCATGAAATCAAGTTTTTCAAGGAAATCCTTTAAAAGGTTTTCTCCTTCCGCACTACGTGTTTCAACCAACTGTTTACATGCAAGCGCAACAGTCTTTTTCAACACTTCCACAAGTTCTTCTTCATCAGAGTCACTGTCTGTCATTGTTAATACGTCAGGACTTCTCATGATTGTTGAAACGGCAATATCGTTTCTTAAAGAGAATTTTTCGGCAATCATCTTACCGTAATTAAAATACTCTTCTGCAAGCTTTTCGTTGTAAACAAGGTCAGTATCGCTCTTTGAAAGGTCTTCGTATGAAACGGAAATTTCAACTTTACCTCTTATTGCGTACTCTTTTACAACATTTCTTACCTCGCTGTCATAAATTGCAAACTTCTTAGGCAGGCGCACAGACATATCAAGATATCTGTGATTTACCGACTTTAACTCGACGGTAAATTTACGGTCATTTTCCGTTACAACCGCACGACCAAAGCCTGTCATACTTCTTATCATAATCTTTTTCGCCCCGTACACGCACCGGGACTCCTCCGTATATTTTTCTGTGTGCCCTAATCATACACATTAAACACTCTGATGATTACGGCATTACCATTTTAAAATATTTGAGTATCTCAGTCAAGAAATAATACAGATTAACAAAGGATTTTTATTAATCAGTTACCCACTCGGTACATTCGCATAGTTTTACTGCATGTCCTTTTCTTACAAATATGCATACATCTCCAAGTGGCATAAAAACAAAGTAAGTACCTTTCTTATACTCGGTTTTTTCGACAATTTCCGCATTTCTGAATCTTATCATCGTTACATCTTCGGGAAGATAAACGTTTCTGCCCGGAGCATTTTGTTCATACACCGGAGCAATAATAAAGTCATATCCAAATACAACTTCATCTTCCGTGTGCCTTGCAATTTCATCATCCGGATATAAAAATCCAAGAGGTGCAACAAGCATGTCATCATTGTTTACGGAAGAAACAAACTTTTCGTAAATATATGGAATAAGTCTGTATCTTAAGCGTATTAAAGATGCCATCATATCCATGTTTTTATATCTGTAAACTTCCTGCCCCCTGCAGTCAAACGCCGAATGATTTCTCATTAAAGGCATAAATAAGCCAAATGACAGCCATCGGATAAGTAAATCCTCCGTTACGTTTGCGCCAAAGCCCCCAAGATCTGCTCCGTTATACAAAAAGCCAACCATATTAAGGTTTGCGCTCATCTTAACATTTTGAAGGATATGTGACCACCACGAATTATTATCACCCTGCCAGATACCTGAATATCTGTGCATTCCCACGTATGAGCTTCTTGAATATAAAAGGATGTTCTTATTTGGAACATTTCTCTTAAATCCAAGTGCAGCGGCCTTTGTCATGTTATATCCAAAAAGATTGTGAACCTTGTCATGTCTTATATTGCTGCCTTTGTAATTATGATAAAAAGCCTTATAATCATCATCCGAATTTGAAACGGAATTCACCTTTGACTTAAGTTCAAAAAATGTCGTTGCATCAAGAGAAATGTCTTTGTATGAATCAATATCTTCATACATTTTTTTAATGCCCTTGTCACTGTAGAAAATAGCAGGTTCGTTCATATCATTCCAGAAGCCGTCAATACCCATATCCGTCAAGAACTTGTATTTATCAGCAAACCATGCTCCGGCCTCCTCGTTTAACATATCCGGAAAACGACAATATCCCGGCCATACACCGAGTCTGAAATCCTTACCGTCTTTATCTTTTACAAAATATCCTTTTTCTTTACCTTCTTCAAAGATATCGTACCCTTCTTCTTCCTTTACTCCTGCATCAATAATCGGAACAAGATGAATATGCATATCCTTCATTTCCTGTACAAGTTCTTTAAAATCAGGGAATTTCTCCGGATTAGTGGTAAAATCCTTATAATTGTCAAGATAATCAAGATCCAAGTTTATTGCATCAAGAGGGATATGGTTTTCTCTGTGTTTTCTTGCAACTTCTCTTACGTCGTCAGAGGTTCTGTATCCCCATCTGCTTTGCGCGTAACCAAACGCCCACTTTGGAGGAATGTAACTTTTCCCTATAAGCGCTCTGAATTCTTTTACAACGGATATATCTGACTCGCCGGTAATTACATACATTTCCAAATTAAAATCATCAGGGTATATGTACATTTCGTCCATATCCGTATACCCAATATCAAATGTAATTGCTGTCGGATAATCAAAGAAAAAGCCGATATGCTTCTTTCCGCTTACCAAAACAAAATTATGGGCACCGTACAACGATTCCTGCGACTCAATCTGCAAAGGCTGATCAGAATTGTAATTCTTATATTTCCAGCCTCTTTTATTGATTCCCCTTATTTGCTGACCAAGTCCGTATACAATATCATTTTCCGAAAGTGTATACTTAAAACCCTCTTTTTCTTCGACTTTGTCATTCCCATACATGTCTTTATACGTATTCTTAACAAAAGTATGCGTAATTAAATTTGATTCACCGTCTTGTTTTTGCGGTTTTGTAAGTATTGCCTCCGTCTCAATCGGATTCCCATAAACGTATCTCTCTATCATAAAAGCCCCACTTTTCTATTCGTAATCATAATCATCATAATCATCTTCAGCCAAAACAGCATTTTGAATGATGTTTGAAGGTATTGTGATGTTTATTTTCGTTCTGTCCGTTACTTCAAGCGATATTTCAAATGATTCAATAACAAAAGTTCCGGATGAATTTGAGGTTTTATCAAGACTTATTGTAATACTTTCCAAATTACCGTCACTGTCAAGTTCCATTGTAAAGTTATAATATAAATCATCCAAATCAATACCGAATTCTGAGAAAGTATCTGAATCAAAATACTCATCAATTCCGGAATATTCGAATGTATCAAAAGGCATCTTTCCGGATATTATATATCCCGTATCATCCTGAGTAAGAGAAAGATCTGTGACATTATCCGTATCAAGAGTCATGTCATATATAAAGCCGTCTGTGTTATCATCTGTCTCAAATTCTTCATACGTCCATGAATCACTTTCAAGAAGTCCCAGAATTGAATAATTCTGGTATTCAATCATATTCACATAATCAATATAATTTTCATATTCAACCGAAATTGTGATTAATGAAGAAGCAAGACTTACTGCACCTTCCATATGCATAACATCCGGTGTTTTTTCAAAATCAATATCAAGATCAATTTCCGTATGTGTCACAACATCATCTTCGTCAGTTGCGGTATCATAATAATAAAACATGACCTTACCGCTTAAATATTCATCATTTGAAAGATTCTGACCGTATAAGCTTAAAAGATTTGAAGCAATTTCTGTTTTATCAAATATTGTTTCTCCGGTGTTATCCGTATCTTCCGTTACATCAGATGAATCAGCAGAAGTTTTTGTTGTCGTGGTCGTTGTTTCATCGGTTTGTGTATTGCTTGCACAACCGTACAACACAAACGTCATTAGAATAACTGAAGTTAAAAGTAATTTAAGTTTGTTTTTCATTGTCTTATCCTTTCAGGCACTGCCATTTATTTATGCTTCTTTCAGGTTATTTTTTGGTGTTATACTCATTGAATAATTTGAATGATAAATTACAAATCCCGGCTTCGCACCGCTTACCTTCTTTACAATCTTTTTTAAACAATAATCAATTTCTACCTTTTGCTGGTCTCTTCCCTTTGAATAATATGCCGCAAGTGCAGCCGCCTCTTCAAAGGTTTTATCCGTAAGTTCTTTTCCTTCGCTCTTTACAATCACGTGAGACCCCGGGTATTTCTTCGAGTGAAACCACCAGTCATCACCGTTTGCAAGTTTAAAGGTTATATATTCGTTTTGATAATTGTTCTTTCCAACGTAAATATGAAATCCGTCAGAAGAAATAAAGTGAAGCGGTTCGCTCTTAAATTTAGATTTTTTATCCGACGATTTTAAATGAATGTAACCCCAGTCTGTCATTTCTTTTTTGATTTCTTTTAAATCGTCTTCAGACGCTGCAATATCAAGTGCTGTGGCTATCGACTCCAAATGTTCTATTTCATTTTTGGTATCTGAAAGGATTTCATCAAGTGCAGTCGCTGTACGCTTTAACTTATTATATTTATCAAAGTAACGGTTTGCATTTTCTATTGCCGAAAGGTCTTTATCTAAAGGAATTGTTACCTCCTCGCCCGTTTCAAAATCGGGTGCCGTAAGCTTACTTTCGCCGCCGGTTAACATATATGTATAAGACGTAATCATTGTTCCGTACATCTTAAATTTATCTTTCTTTTTGGTATCCAAAAGCTGTTTTTCCTGAATATCAAGTTTTTTATAATCCTTTTCAAGAAGGCTTGTCACAATTCTTCTAAGATCGCCCGAACGCTCTCTCATTCTGACATATGCATTCTTTTCGCCGTAATAATGTTCAAGGCAAAAACTTATGCTGTCATGAAACCTAACATCTTTATCCTTATAAATATTTAAAACAATCGGCGAAAAATCAACGGGTATATCATTATCATAAATAATATTCGGTTTAAAATCCCCCGCAATCACTGTATCCATTATCTTTTCAAATTCTTTAAACAATGATAAATACTCTGATTCGTTAAGTGCATTTGAAGGGATGTCAGAATCAATCATTGCATTAAAGCAGATTTCCTGTGCAATAATCGGGCTTATTCCCGTATAAGATGTATAAATTGCTTTGGCAAGACTTACGTTTTTTGTGTTCATTGCCTCTTTAAACTGTGTAAAGTCAAGCAAAAGCGGGTCATGTTTGCCCATTGTGTCAGGAATAAAATAATCTCTCCCCGGCAAAACTTCTCTTACCGAACTTACCAGGCCGTTAACATGCTTTATTGAGTCAATGATTTTATCGGAGTCATCCGTAAAAATAATATTGCTGTGTTTTCCCATAAGTTCCAAAACAAGATGTTTTCTGCATAAATCACCCATTTCGTTATAATGTTCAAGATATAAGTCAATCACCCTTTCAAGCTTTGGCTGTCTTATCTCAAGGATTTTTGCAGAACCTATATGCTTTCTTAACAACATGCAAAAATTTGGTGCCACCAGTGGACTTACCTTGTTTACACTTGTAAGATACGCAAGAGGCAGGGATGCATCTGCACTTAACATGAGCTTATATGTGCCTTCCCTGTTTTTTATTGTAATATTTAATTCATCATTTTCAGGCTGAGCAATCTTTGTAATTCTTCCGTTATCTGAAACAATACCGCTTAACTCTTTACAAAGCGCTCTAACCGTTATTCCGTCAAAAGCCATATCATATCCTTTTTAATAAAAACAGCCGTCTTATAAAGACGGCTACATAATAGCATAAATATTAATATCCGATTAACATATCGTATATTTTCTCATACTTAACAGCCGATGTTTTCCAAGAGAAGTCCTTAGCCATCGCCCTATCGACAATCTTGTTCCACTCGCGTCGCTTATCATAATAAACAGCCTTTGCGTACCTGATTGTATCAAGCATTTCATGAGCATTGTAATTTACAAATGAAAAGCCCGTACCTGTTCCTTCAAATTCATTGTAAGGTTCAACGGTATCCTTTAAGCCGCCGGTTTCTCTGACTATCGGGATGGTTCCGTAACGAAGGCTCATTAACTGTGAAAGTCCGCAAGGCTCAAAGAGCGAAGGCATTAAGAACGCATCACATGAAGCATAAATTTTGTGCGAAAGCTCCTCGTTGTAATAAATGTTCGAGCATACTCTGCCCTTATATTTCCACTCGAAATGGCGGAACATATTCTCATATTTCTCTTCGCCCGTACCAAGCACAACAAGCTGTACATCTTCCGAACAAATCTCGTCCATAACGCATGCAACCAAATCAAGGCCTTTTTGATCTGTAAGACGTGAAACAAGCCCAATCATAAACACATCAGGGTTTTGCACTAATCCAAGCTGTTCCTGAAGCTTAAGTTTATTCTTAACCTTCTCTTTTCTGAAAGTATTTGAATCATAATTATAATCAATGAGCTTATCTGTCATCGGGTTATATACGTCATAATCAATACCGTTTACAATACCACATAAAGAGCCGCTTCTCGCTCTTAAAAGCCCGTCAAGGCCTTCACCGTAAAAGGCTGTTTTAATTTCTTCGGCGTAAGTGTCTGAAACGGTTGTAATGTAATCCGCATATGTAATACCGCCTTTAAGGTAGTTTGCATCATTATAATACTTAAGCTTATCAGAGGTAAAATAATAATCCGAAAGTCCGACAACATCTCTTACAGTCTTAATATCCCAAACACCCTGGAATTTAAGGTTATGAATTGTCATGATCGATTTTGCGTTTGAATAAAAATCACCCGCATGGAAAGAATCCTTTAAATAAATTGGCACAAGACCCGTCTGCCAGTCGTGGCAATGCACAATATCAGGCTTAAATCCAACAACCGGAAGAACAGATAAAGCTGCCCTTGAGAAAAAGGCAAACTTTTCAATATCCTGATAAACCTCACCGTATGGCTTGTTTCCGCCAAAATAATATTCATTATCAATAAGATAAAATATCACACCGTCAATAACAGCTTTAAATATGCCGACATACTGGCTTCTCCAGCCAAGTTCCATATAAAAATGGTCAACATATTCAATTTTATCAAGATACTGTTCTTTTATGCACTGATACTTAGGTAAAATCACCCTGACATCATATTTTGATTTATCAAAACACTTTGGCAATGATCCGACAACATCAGCAAGACCTCCTGTTTTTATAAACGGAACCGCTTCCGATGCTATAAATAAAACATTTTTCATGACTACCTCCATACACGTATGACATATAACCTGATTATACTATCTAAACGCTTTAATTTAAAGACTGTTTTTCATTTCTCTGGCACCTTGTAAGATTGAGTCGGTAATATTGTCACCACCAAGCATACGTGCGATTTCATTAATTATACCGTCACCTTTAATTTCGTTAATCTCCGTAACAGACTTATCATTAATAACTTTTTTCTCAATCAGAAAATGCGTATCTGCTTTTGCGGCTATCTGCGGCAAATGAGTAATACAAATAATCTGATGATTCTTTGAAAGAGCCTTAAGTTTTTCTCCCACTTTAGCCGCGGTAATTCCGCTTATACCGCTGTCAATCTCATCAAAGATAAGCGTTTCAATATCATCTTTTCCGGCCATTATGCTCTTTATTCCAAGCATGATTCTTGAAAGTTCACCACCGCTTGCAACATCTACAAGAGGCTTGATATCCTCCCCTACATTTACACTTATGTAAAATTCAACCTCATCACTTCCGTAAGTCGTGATTTTCTCATCATCCGTGTCAATTTTTACAAAGAATCTCACATCATTAAAATTAAGATCTTTTAGAGCTGCAACAAGATTTTTTTCAAACTCCGAAGCCGCCTGTTTTCTTGCGTTTGTAAGTTTTTTACAGGTGTCTTTGTATTCTTTTTTTGTTTCCTCAATCTTTTTATTTATCAAAGAAAGCTCTTCATCGTAATTATTAAGGCTTTCAAGCCTTTTTTCGGTTTCCTTTGCATAAGAAAAAATATCTTCAATTGTTCTGCCGTATTTATTTTTAAGCGTATTAATTAAATCAAGACGGGAGGCAACATAATCTGCGTCACCCTGATCGTAATTAAAAGAAGCCCTGTAACGCTCAAGTTCTGAAGCCGCATCCCTGCAAAGACTTTCCGCAGACGAAACAACGTCAAGCAACGAACTTATGTTTTCATCATATGCACACACATCCGAAACAAGCTTAGAAGCCATTCCGAGATTATCCAAAGCACCTTCCTTTGCTCCGTCTCCAAAAACAAGTGAATATGCGTTAGATATGGCGTCAGAAATTTTACCCGCATTATTAAAAAACTTTGCCCTGCTTTCAATCTCCTCGTCTTCGCCGATTTTTAAAGCAGCGCGGGAGATTTCATCAAGCTGGTATTCACACAGGGAAATCTCACGTTTTCTTATGGTGTCATCCATATCAAATTTATGTAATTTTTCGTTTAATTCCTTATATTTGTTATATAAACTCTTAGCTTTTGATAATAGCGGAAAAATGATTTCACTTCCGTATGTATCAAGGATATTTATATGCTGTTTTCTCTTGATTAATTCTGTTGTTTCATGCTGACCGTGAATATTTATAAGATATCCGCATGCTTCCTTTAAAACTGCGGCCGTGCAGGAATTTCCGTTTACTTTTAAAACAGACCTTCCGTCCATAATTCTTCTTGATATTATAACTTTGTTTTCATCATCCGGTTCAATACCAAGCTCGCACAAAGCCGCTTTTTCTTCGTCGGAGATGCAAAAAATAAGTTCGGCAAGTCCGTACTCGGCCCCACTTCTTATCATTCCTTTTTTGGATTTATCACCAAGCGCAAGAGAAACGGCACCCATAAGTATGGATTTACCGGCTCCCGTCTCACCCGTAAGAATATTTAAACCATCCCCGAAATATATGTCCGCATCCTCAATAAGTGCAAGATTTTTTACATGAACATTAAGTAACATTTTAATCCTTCCAATACAAATATATAAATGTCTCTACTTTGTTTAAGTATAACATAATATTTAATAAATTTAACACCTTCTTTTCTTTATTTTTATTTACTAATTGCACTTTTTTTGCTATTATAACATCACAGTAGTTGTGGAAAGGCGTAAGTCTATGAAAACTTTTAATATTAAGAAGTGGATAATTCCTGTACTTATATCTTTAATAGTTATCAGCACTCTCTTTTTTCTTGGCACTTCATATTTTAATGATGACCTTAGCGAAAAAATTATTGTTCTTGACGATGGCTGGGTTATTTCATTAAATGATGAGGTTACTTCTTATACTTCAATATCATCCGCTGATATTGGTGTCGTAAATGACAGCGATGTTATTACGCTTTCAACCACTCTTACAAATCTTACAAATACTACGGATTGCCTTTCATTCAGAACAATTCTTGCAAAAGTAAAAGTTTATGTTTCAGGAAGTCTGGTATATACATACGGTTATGATTATGACGAAGAAAACCTTATGTTACCAAAGCATTATAATTACATTCCACTTACAAAAAGTTATGAGGGAAAAGAAATTGTAATTGAAATTGAGGCAACGGAAGATTCTGCATTTAACGGTATTTCAAAAATATCAATGGGAAATCTTTCAGAAATCAAAAAAAATTTACTTCAAACAAAGAAAATACCTATTTTCCTTGGATTCTTTCTGTGTGTCTTTGGATTTACCCTCTTTATCCTTTCAGGATATGTACTTATAAACGAAAACAAAGATTTTACCATTATTTTTGATGCCATAATATCATTATGTCTTGGAATTTATATATTATGTTACAACGACATTTTCCAGCTGTTATTTTCTGCCGATTATATATCAACCGTAATTGAATATTTTTCTTTATATATTTTACCTGCTGCATTTGTAGGATATATGTTTATCGCAAAACATACAGTGGGTAAAAAGGTCACCTTAAGTTTATTCACCATTGATATATTATTTTTCTTTACAACGCTTATATTACACTCTCTTAAGATACTCCATGTAAACTCATTTGTAACATGGGCTCATATTTTATTATTGATTGAATCTCCGATTGTGATTGGATTTTTAATATATTCAATATTCAAACTGAACAGGCAGTCCTCATATGCAAACGGAATCGCTTCACTCAAGGTATTGTTCAGCGGCCTGGTTGCTCTTTTAACTTTTGCACTCATGGATTTGATAAACTTTAATATTTCTAAATATTCAATCATTAACGGCGATTCAAATACAAATATTAATTTTGTCATTATAGGAGCGGTTTTCTTTGTTACATCATTACTTGTAAATTACTTCTACTACTCCATCGATTATCTTAACAGCGAAAAAGTAAAAACTTCACTCGAAACACTTGCATACAATGATTATTTAACCAATGTTGCAAATCGTACAAAATGTGAAAAAACACTTGCTGAACTTAACAAAGCAGACAGTGATTATACAATTATAAGTATTGATGTGGATAAATTAAAAGAAACAAACGACTCATTGGGACACACTGCAGGAGATAAACTCTTATCAGATTTCTCACAGGAAACAATATCAGTTTTCTCAAATGCAAAACTTATCGGGCGTATGGGCGGTGACGAATTCATTATTATACTTAATAATGACGACTTTTCAGGAGCAAAAAAACAAATCGAAATCTTAGAAGATAACTTAAAGAAAAAAGGAATTTATATTTCATACGGACTTGCCACATCAAAAGAGGCACTCAGAAATTCATCACAGGTATACATGATTGCCGACAAAAAAATGTATGCAATGAAATTGTTACATCATAGAAAATACAGCGATCAGCGTCAGGCAATAAACAAGCAGCAGGAAGGGGGATTCTATAATGACTAGCGAAGCTTTAAAAAAACTAAATATTACAGCCGCTTCAATTATATGTACACTCCTTTTGTTAATTTCAATAATCATCATTAAAATATGCTCAAAATACACTCCGCAAAGCAATATTTATACCCTTGACGAAAGCTGGAACATAACATATACAAGTAAAATCACAGGTGAAACAACCTCGTGTGAAGATATAAACCTGGAAAATATTAAAGACGAGCTTGACGTAACAGGTTTTGCAAAGGGGGATACTTTAACCTTTTCATATGAATTTTCAAGATACGGTGAAGCAATTGACTTTCCTTGTATTTACGTAAAATTTGACTACTGCGCTTTTTATGTTAATTTAGATGGCGAAACAATTTATGAATACGCAACCGACAAAATTTCAACCGGTGAATTTGTTGCATGTAATTACATTATTATTCCAATAACAAGCAATTATAAGGGTAAAACAATTGAATTTAAATTAACTCTTACCGAAAATACAGATTTGGTTATTAATGCGCCGTTACTCGGTTCATCAAATGAAATCACATACGTATTTGCATATAAAAATATATTCCCGTTTATCACAGGTTGCTTTATGATAACCTTTGGTACAGTGTTTGCCCTGCTCTCACTTGTTATGTTTAAAAAACTTCCGGGCATGATGCTTCAATTAAAGACATCTGTTCTTTCGGTACTTATTGGTGTAAGAATATGGGGATATTATGAACTTTTCCCAATCATTATAAAAAACGAATACTCAACAACCATAAATTTCATTGCGCTTTACTTATTTGTCCCTGTGACAATGATGATTATAAGAGAAATACTTCCAAAAGATGAAGAAAAAAAGCTCTTCTGTACTCCTGTTGAAATATTTGATTTTGTTGCATTTTTTGCCGCATGTATTTTACATTTCACAAATATAATACACTTCAACCGTTTCCTTATCTGCTTCTATGTATTTACAATTGTAAATATTGGAATTATGGTATTTTACTTTGTATACTGCGTAAAGCAAAAAATACTTAATAAATACAAAATGATGCATTTCTCCGGCTTAATGATCATGTCATCTTTACTTATTATTGACGCCATATATTACATCACAATGAGATTTGTTTATTCAACAAGTACAACCACATACCTTTTCCCTGCAGGCGGATTCCTCTATTCCGGCTTTATTATCCTTAACTATTTAATAAATACCACCAGGGCCTATGCAAGCGCAAAAGAAAATGACAACCTTGTAACTCTTGCATATAAAGATGGTCTTACAAACCTTTCAAACAAAGCAATGTTTGACAGAATTCTTGAAGTGTTTGATTTACACGATGACGATTATTGTATTATTAGCATTGACTTAAATGAACTTAAAGAAATCAACGACACTTACGGTCACAATGCCGGCGATACCTTCATTGAAAACTTTGCCTCCCTACTTACAGACGTTTTCCCGGCTCCGGATTATTGTTGCAGAGTGGGTGGAGATGAATTTTCCGTCACAACCGCAAACGTTAACGAAACCGATATTTTAAATAAAATCGAGAAATTAAACGAACTTACAAAGGCCTTAAACGAAAAAAATTCGGAATACAAACTGAGCTTTGCGTATGGCTACGCATTCAAGCACGAATTCGATTCCGAAAGAGTACGTTCAAGTTCTGTTTACATGGCCGCAGATTCCAGAATGTATGAATTAAAGAATCTCCAACACAAAATCATAAATAAGAGACGAAAATCAACTGATAAGAATTAATTTCCGTTAATGATTTTATCTAGCTTTTCAATAACAATATCAGCATCTTCAGCATCTCTTATTGCACAAAAAATGGTATCATCACCGGCAATACAACCCGCAACTTCATCCCATTTAAATGAATCAATAACTGCAGCCACGCCCATTGCCATACCGCTTATTGTCTTAATAACAACAAGATTTTGAGCAACGGAATGCGAAATAAAGGCATTTCTTAAGAGCTTTATATATTTTTCGTTCATTACTGACGAATCTTTCTTAACCACAAAATATTTTTGGTTAAGCCCGTTGTCCGATGTAACCTTAGAAAGACCAAGTTCTCTTATATCCCTTGATACGGTGGCCTGAGTCACCTCAAATCCGCTCTTTCTTAAAAGCTCACCAAGCTGCTCCTGTGTTGTAACATCATATTTTTCTATTAATTCAACAATCTTATTTAATCTGGCTGTCTTCATCTGCCCACATCTTTCTTCTGAGTGTCTGTATAAAACTTTCACTCTTTGTATTAATGATTTTTACTTTTCTTTCAGACCTCTTTATGTGAATATAGTCACCATCGGCAAGGACCGTATCATCATTTCCGTCAAAAACAATAAGTCTTTCTACACCACCTTCATGTTTCTTTGAAAGAATCTCAACATCAATTTCGTCATCGGCATCAAGAATAATTGATCTTGAACTTAAAGTATGAGGACAAATCGGAGTAACCACAAGTAAATCCGCATTTGGCTTTACAATCGGACCACCCGCCGAAAGATTGTAAGCAGTTGAACCGGTCGGCGTTGAAATAATGAGGCCGTCCGCTCTGTATGCGTTCAAATCAAGTCCGTTTACTTTTATATTATAATCAATCAGTCTTACTGAGCCCGAACGGCTTATTGCAATGTCATTAAGCGCAAAATTGTATAATTTCTCATTTCCCTTTGTATTATAAACGCGTGCGGAAATAAGGAGTCTTTCCTCAATCTTATATTCATCACAGAGCAATTTATCAAGGGTTTCCTTAAAATTATCCTTTTCAATTTCCGCAAGGAAGCCAAGGGCGCCGTAATTAATACCGATTAACGGGAGTTCTAAAGACATTAAATCTCTTGCGGCCTGAATCATTGTTCCGTCACCGCCAATAACAATCACCGCTTCCGTATCTTCTGGCACATCCTCAGGGTTTGTATATTTATATAAAACCGAGGTGCTGTTTGTGTAATCTGAAGTTTTCTTTGCAATCTTTGCGCCGTGGCCTTTTAGGTATTCAATCACCTCATCCGCTTTATCAGACGCACCTTTGCTGCCGATATTGGCAATAACATAAAAGTTCTTCATACAATCTCCAATCAGATATATGGCTTAATCCTTGCAAAAATGTTTTCCGCATCAAGTCCTGCTTCATGTCGGATTTCATCAATCTTTCCGTGTTCAATGTAAACATTTGGAATTGCGGCGTTAACAACCTCTCCGTCAAATCCTGTATTAGACAAAAATCTCGTTACCTGCTCGCCAAAACCACCGTTTAAAACGTTTTCCTCCATTGTGACGACAAGGTAATGATTATCTGCAAGTTCCATCATAAGTTTTTCATCAAAAGGCTTTGCAAATCTTGCATTAACAACCGTAACGTTGCCACCCGCCTCCTTGATTTTTTCCTTAACCTGCATTGCAACGGATACCATTGTACCAATGGCCACAATTAAAATATCCTTTTCTTTATGTATGATTTCCGCTTTACCGTATTCGATAGGAGCATCAAATTCTTCTAATTTATCCCACGCCGCTCCTCTTGGGTATCTGATGGCCACAGGGCCTGACGCATATGTGGAATATTCAATCATCTTTTCAAATTCTGATTTATTCTTTGGTGCCATTACTGACATGTTTGGAATACTTGTAAGGTATGATAAATCAAAGATTCCCTGATGAGTTTCTCCGTCACCGCCAACAAGTCCCGCTCTGTCAAGCATAAAGACAACCGGTAAATCCTGGATGCATACATCATGAAGGATCTGATCATATGCTCTTTGTAAAAAAGAAGAATAAATTGCGACATACGGTCTGTATCCCGAAGCTGCCAGTCCTGCCGCAAACGTAACCGCATGCTCTTCCGCAATACCCACATCAAAAAATCTGTTCGGATAAAACTTTTGAAAATAATCAAGACCCGTACCCGATGCCATGGCAGCTGAAATTGCAACAATATTTTTCTTTGTCTCCGCCTCTTTTACAAGCTTCTTTGCAAACACTTCCGTATATGTAGGCTTTGTCTTAGGTTCCAAAACCTTACCGGTAAGCTTATCAAAAGGCTCTGTTCCGTGGAATCTTGAAGGATATTTTTCCGCAAATGAATAACCCTTTCCTTTTTTAGTTACGACATGTACCAAAACGGCGTGGTCAATACTTTTAGCCTCCTTAAAGATTCTTATCATCTGGTTAATATCATGGCCATCAACAGGGCCAAGATACGTAATACCCATGTTTTCAAAAAGCATTCCCGGGATAAAAAGCTGTTTAATACTGTTTTTGGTCTTTTTAACCTGTTTAATAATCTTATCTCCCACAACAGGAATATTAGAAAGAGAATTTTTAACCTCTTCCTTTAAGCCAATGTAGCCCTCTCCCGCTCTTAAGCCCGAAAGATAAGCAGACATACCGCCCACATTTTTTGAAATGGACATTTCGTTGTCGTTTAAAACAATAATAAAGTTTCTCTTTATGTGAGATGCATTATTTAAAGCTTCATACGCCATACCGCCCGTAAGCGCACCGTCTCCTATTACAGAAACAACAGTACCGTTATTACCGCTTAAAGCGTATCCTTCAACAATACCAAGGCCGGCAGAAATTGAAGTTGAACTGTGGCCGGTATCAAAAGCGTCACAGTTACTTTCCCTTCTTTTTGGAAAACCGCTCAAACCGCCATATGCGCGAAGCTTACCAAATTCATCTTTTCTCCCGGTTAAAATTTTATGTGTATATGCCTGATGGCCAACGTCCCAAACCAGCTTGTCGTTTGGAAAACGAAGCACGCTGTGAAGAGCTATGGTTAATTCCACAACCCCAAGATTTGAAGCCAAATGACCTCCGCATTCTGAAATTCTGTCTATAAGAAATTCTCTGATCTCAGCCGCAAGAGCCGGATAATCCGCCCTTGGAATTTTTCTGATATCATTTTCCTTATTGATTTTATCAAGTAACATATCTGTATTCCTGTTTATTTGTATTCTTACATTAAGTAATGTAATTATATCATATAAGTTTTTTTAATCAATCAGATAAAAACTACCTGCATTTTAAATACATACAAGAGTATGCGTGGATTTCCACGCCGTCTTTAAAATCAATCTCGTTTCCTGTAATTAAATCCGCCGCCAAAGACGAACCTGCGTCAAAATAAGCATGATACGGGCCTGAGTCGGAATTAATTAAAACAATCACCTTTTCTTCTTCGCACCATCTTCCGAATATAAGCTGTTTAGGCGTTACCGAAATGTTGTAATAATTACCGTAACAAAGTGCTTTTGAAGAAGTTTTAATATGTGCAAGCTTAGAAACAAAGTTAAAAAGTTCATTTTCAACCGGAGTTTCAATAAAAGGCCGCAAGTTTTCATCACCGTTTACCTTATCTCCTTCAATTCCCCACTCACTTCCGTAATAAATTGAAGGCACGCCGGGCATTGCAAATAAAAGTGCATAAAGCGGATTAATCATGTTTTTATCCGTAAGAATACTCATAATTCTTGTAACATCATGATTATCAACAAAAGAAAGCAGATGCCTTCCCGTATATAAACACCACTGCTCGCTTCCAAACTGCCTGTTTAAGCTGTATGAAATCTCATGCATGTTAGAAGAATTAAAGCTTGAATAAATGCCCTTGTAGCACTCGTAATTTGTAACCGAATGGCATGCATTATCATTCATTACAAGATTATAATCACCGTGTAATGTTTCCCCGATTAGCACAAAATCTTCTTTTAAGGAATAAGAAAACTCCCTTAATTTCCTTAAGAAATCACGGTCTAAGCAATATGCAACATCCAGACGAAGGCCGTCAATATTATAATCAGAAACGTAACTCCTAATAGAATCAAAGATATACTGACATACCTCATCATTTCTTAAATTAAGTTTTACAAGCTCATAACAGCCTTCCCACGCCTCATAATAAAAGCCGTCATTATACGCGGTATTTCCGTCAAAATTAATATAAAACCAGTCTTTATACTTACTGTCCCACTTCTTTTCCCTGACATCCAAAAACGCAAAGAAATTACGTCCCACATGGTTAAAAACGCCGTCAAAGAGGATTTTAAAGCCTTCATCATGCAACTTATTACAAACAGCCGCCAATTCTTCATTTGTACCAAGTCTCTTATCCACAAGACGCATATCCCTAGTGTCATACCCGTGATAATCACTTTCAAACAAAGGATTAAAAAGAATCGTATTACATCCGAGTTTTTTTATATGGGGCACAAAATCAAGGACATGATTAATTCTTGGTTTATTGTCCCTTTCTGCATGAAGCGCATTACAAAATCCCAATGTATAAATCTGATAAACTACCGCCTCGTCATACCACATAATAAACCCTCACTATTTCTTTCTGTTAACAAGCATAACCAAAAGATCCCTTAAGAACGCATTTTTAAAGACAGCCTTGCTGCTTTCAAGTTCATCATATAATTTCAAAGCCTCGTCAGAGATTTCATTGACGATAGCCGTCGCTTTATCAATCCCGTACAATGTGACATATGTAGTCTTATCATTCTTTTGATCTGATAAAACCGGTTTACCAAGTTCTTCTAAAGTACTTGTAACATCTAAAATATCATCACGAACCTGGAACGCAAATCCCACTCTCTTTGCGATTTCAATAACTTTATCGCATTCTTCGTCACTTGCGCCGCCAAGAATTGCACCCGCAACCATTGACGCCTCAATAAGTGCACAAGTCTTTAAATCATAAATAAAATCCAAAGTAGGCTTATCAACAGGAAGACCGACAAGTGCAACATCCACACTCTGTCCGCCAACCATACCGTAAACTCCGGCATTTTTTGCAATACTGCACATTGCCTTAGAACTCTTTAACGGTTCTTTTGAATTAACAACAGCTTCAGACATTAATTCATACGCATAATTTAATAAACCGTCTCCGGCAAGAATACCTGCGGCTTCGCCGTATTTTTTATGCGTTGTAAGTTTCCCTCTTCTGTATTCATCATTATCCATTGCCGGTAAATCATCATGTACAAGAGAATATGTGTGAATACATTCAATAGCCGCCATAAACGGTTTAACTTCTTCATCCGCTCTTCCGCCTGAAAAAAGCCTTGCACATTCTCTTATAAGCGTCGGTCTTAATCTCTTTCCACCCGCAATAACACTGTAATTCATTGCACTTACAATGTTTTCGATTCTGCCTTCTTCCTTTGGAAGATAAGAATAAATAATACTTTCAACTTCTTCAAGATTCTTTTCAAGTAACTGTTTGTCCATAAAAGCCTCCTAAGACTACTCATTAGTATTTGTGTCATTGACAATGGTAAGTTTCTTCTCGTAAATATCAAGTTTATCCTTGCATTCTTTTAAAAGTTTAACGCCTTCATCATACTTTTTAAAAGCATCATCCAAAGACATGCTGTCATCCATTGTGTTAATGATCTTATCAAGTGCGTCAAAACTTTCTTCTAATGTCATTTCCTTATTCTCAGCCATAAAATCCCTACTTTCTGTAAATATCGATATTTTCTTTTGATGCTTTAAGGTCACGAAGTTTAATTTCTTTAACCTCTGCATTTAAAACACCGTCTGCAAGTTCGATTTTGATTTCGTCGCCTTTTGTCACATTTTCTGCGGACAATAACGGCTTATCCAAGGTAAAAGCCTTTAAATAACCCTGCTTAAACTTATCTAAAACATTTTTATTCTTTAAGCGTTCAAGCAAAAGATTATACCTTACAACCTTATTGTTATATATAAAATTAAGCTTATCCAAAAGCTCTTTTTCAATCTTTTGAGCTTCATTAATCTTTTTATTTAATAAAACTCTTGGAGCCTTGGAGTTTAATTTAAGATTCAGATTATCATACTTAACCGTTGCACTTTCAACTCTCTTTTGAAGTTTTTCCTTAAGTAAATCACTGTATCTGTCTAAATCCTGCAAAAATGCATTATAATCAAAAACAGCAAGAACCGCGGCGGCTGTTGGAGTCTCAGCCCTTGCATCCGCAACAAAATCGGAAATTGTATAATCAATTTCGTGACCAACCGCGGAAATAACCGGAGTTTTACATGAAAAAATTGCCCTTGCAACGCATTCTTCGTTAAAGGCCCATAAATCCTCAATGGATCCGCCGCCTCGTCCCACAATAATCACGTCTAAATCCATATTATCCAGGGTTTCAATACCTTTAACAATACTTTCCTTTGCGCCATCCCCCTGAACAAGTGCATTATATAAATATAAATCAACGTAAGGATTTCTTCCCGCGGCAACAGAGCAAATATCGCAAATTGCAGCACCTGTTTTTGCAGTTACAATCCCCACCTTAAAAGCATATTTAGGAATGGGCTTTTTGTACTCATTTGCAAACATACCCATTTCGGCAAGTTCTTTTTTTAATTCTTCAAATCTCTGATACAAATCCCCAACGCCGTCAAGCTTGATTGAATCTGCATAAATCTGATAAACGCCTCTTGCCTCATAAACCTTAATCTGACCGGTAATTACAACCTTAGCATTTTCAAGTTTGTTATTTAACTCCCTGTCTTTGGTTCTATCAAGCGGATTAATATCTTCCGTAAGCTTGATATTACGTCTGTTACCCGCAAAAATAATTCCCGCCATAACAGACTTATCATCTTTAATACTGAAATAAATATGCCCTGATGAATGAACCTTAACATTGGTAAGTTCACCCTTTATTGAAACATTCATAAGACCAGGCTCGGTTTCAATAATACCCTTTATGTAATTTGTAATTTCACTAACTGTACAGGTTTTCATATATTCCCTTCAATACATACAAATATAAACACAAAGCTGCGAATTAAGTTAATGGTTAATTCGCAGCTGATGCTTAAATACTATTTAATAATTTTGGCTAATACACCATTAACAAAAGATGGAGAACTGTCTCCGCCATAAATTTTAGCAATTTCAATTGCTTCGTCCACAGCAACAAGAGGAGGAATATCCTCATCAAACTTAATCTCATATGTCGCAAGGCGCATAATACTTAAATCCACTTTTGACATTCTGTCAATGGTCCACCCGATTGTGGCTGCTTCAATCAATTTATCAATTTCATCAAGCTTATCCAAAATATCAAGGACTTTAGTTTTAAGATATTTATAATCTTCTTCAGAAAGTTCCGCTATGTTTTCAAGGTATAAATCCACCTTGTCATCCATCTCTTCTCTTTCATAAAACATACTTTCGTAAAGCATGGAAAAAGTATTAATTCTAAGTTCTCTTCTTTTCAATGTTCGTATCCTTCTTATGCTCAAAAGAGCAAATTGCGTTATTTTTCTGTTACAAAAAGCTAAGCTTCAACGGCTACTCCCGCATAACTTATATGTACATTTGTAACCTTTATTCCGGTCATATTTTCGATGGCCGATTTAACCTTATTTTGAACCTTTACGGAAATATCCGGTATGCTGTATCCGAATTTAATATTAATTGAAAGGTAAACTGAAGCTTCGTTTCCTGAAACATCAACTTTTACACCTTTTGAAAGATTCTTACCGCTGACCTTAGAAATAATCTCTTTTGTGATATTTCCCGCCATTGAATCAACGCCGTCAACTTCCATGGTTGCAATGCTGGCAATAACTGCAAGAACATCATCCGCTATTCTTACGTTACCAACGCCTGTTACCTGATATCCTTCTACTTGTTCCTTCATATTATCCTCCGTTTCAATATCCGAATATGTTAAATTTTCGATGTATAAACCCACTCTGTAATATTTAGTATAATTACTGAACAATCGGGTTATTATATCCGGAAACGTATTTATTAATTTCATTCTGCATTAAAGCATATGCTATAACGTGAGGTGTTAATAACCATAAAATAAGGTAAAGGATGCCTGGACTTGAGTTTGACTGCTTCATTCTGTCAATCTTCTCACCCTGCTTGTAAGCCCAGTATAAACCGTAAATGCCGCATGTAATAAGAGT